>WLNJ01000028.1 GCA_009699865.1 Actinomycetota bacterium | reverse complement strand
TTGGCGAGGACGGTCGCATCGCTTGGGCACCAGTTGACAGCTGCCTCACGCCGGTACGCGAGCCCGCGTTCGAACATCTTCAGGAAGAGCCACTGCGTCCAGCGGTAATAGGTCGGCTCGTGGGTTCCGAACTCGCGGTCCCAGTCAACAGAGATTCCCCAGCGCTTGAACTGTTCACGGAAGGAGTCGATCGACGCAGCAGTTGAAACCTGTGGCTTCACCCCTGTCTTGATCGCGTGGTTCTCAGCAGGTAGACCGAAAGCGTCATAACCCATCGGGTGAAGGACAACACGGCCTGTTCGCCGCGTGAAGTGGGCCACCGCATCACCGAGGGCGTAGTTCTTCAAATGCCCCATGTGTGGCTCACCACTTGGGTAAGGGAGCATTTCGAGGACGTAGGTCGTCCGGTCTGGGTCGGCGTCATTGCCGACGTGCCAGGTCTTCTCGTCAGCCCAGACCTGCTGCCAGCGGGCTTCAATAGCGGACGGGTCGTATCTGCGCTCTTCTTCCATTGAGCTTGGAGCGTACCTACCCCGTCCCGCACAGGACTTTGTTCCAACTCTCCGCAGACCCTTCCAATTGGGACAGTCCCGCTCTAGCTTCGGCCCATGGACCGCAAATCACACGAGATCCGCACACCCAAGGCGTCGGTGGGCGCTGAACCGAGCCCTTCGCAAAAGGGGCGCATGGCTGAGGCAAGCATCGCAATGGTCGCCACCAATCTGGGCTGGGATGTCTACCTGCCGTTCGGCGACGGATCGCGCGCAGACATGGTCCTCCAAGACACAAACGGGGAGGTCTTCCAAACCCAAGTCAAATGGGGTCGCCTCGACGGTGAGGTGATCAAGGTCCAACTCGCAACATGTCGATCAACCCCCAACAAGGGCTACGTAAGAAACACATATTCGAGCGAGGAGATTGACCTGATTGCCGTGTGGTGCCAGAGCCTCTCAACTGCTTACCTCATCCCGATCGCGGAGGTTTTGGGCCTGACGATCCTGCATCTCCGCCTCAGCGGTGCGAGAAACAATCAGAAAGCAGGAGTGCGCTACGCTGCCACCTACCAATTTGGGGCTGTAGCTCAGCTGGGAGAGCGCCGCCATGGCATGGCGGAGGTCAGGGGTTCGATCCCCCTCAGCTCCACTAAATGGTCCAAGCGACCAAGTAGTACCTAACCGTCACTTCCCAGCAAATCAGGGAGATGGCGGTTTTGTTTTGATGGGTAAGTAGCGAACTTCCTGATCAGCTCGGAAGTCGAAAAGATCTAACTGCGACTAGGGGTGAATGCTGCCGTCGGGCATAGTTGCGCCATTCAGGTCCGCACCACTCAGATCCGCGAGATTCACGTTCGCGCCCCTCAGGTCCGCATCAGTCAGCCTCGCGCCAATCAGGCTCGCGCCAGTCAGGTTCGCGCCAATCAGGTTCGCGCCATTCAGGTGCGCGAGATTCAGGTTCGCGCCAGTCAGGTCCGCGCCAATCAGGTTCGCGCCATTCAGGTGCGCGTGAATCAGGTCCGCGCCAGTCAGGTTCGCGCCAGTCAGGTCCGCGCCAATCAGCTCCGCGCCACTCAGCTCCGCGCCACTCAGGTCCGCATTGTGCAGATCAGCGTTCTTCCCGATCAGATACCCGCGCACGACTTCCCAGCCCGGCAGCGTCGTTCCATCGGCCCCGTTAGTTCCGTTGCTTCCATCTGCCCCGTTGGTTCCGCTGGTTCCCGAGTCGCCCTTGTCACCCTTCGCGCCCGTCTGTCCCTTGAGTGCATTGCGTGTTCCCGCGTTCAGGTCAGCGCTCATTACTTGCCCATCCTTGATCTGCGCGCTACCAACACTGTTGTTGGGAATCGTGATTGCCGCGTAGCTCACTCCACCCAAGCCGAGAAACACTGCGAAGGTGGACATGACGTTGGCGTAGGTAAGACGGGTTTTGATCATGCACGCGAGGCTACTCCCTCACCCTTACAGCCACAACCTTCCCACTTGCGCGTTGAACAAGCCCACCGCCACAGTGCCTAACGCTGCTACTGAGCGTTGAAGGCGGGAGGCTCGGGAAGGTCTTCGTGCTTGACCTTCGGGGCGTCGCCCCAGAGCTTCTCTAGCCGGTATAGCTCACGGGCTTCAGCTTGGAAGATGTGGACGACCACATCGATGAAGTCGATCAGGACCCAGCGGCCTTCGGGAAGCCCTTCGATCCGGCGGGCTGAGATCCCGTGTTCCTTCTTCATGCCGGCAAGGATTCCGTCGTGGATCGCCTTGGCCTGGCGGTCACTGCGCGCGGTGGCAATTACGAAGCCATCGGTGTAGTCAACAATGCCCCGCAAGTCGAGCTCTAGAACATCGACGGCTTTCTTGTCGTGGGCAAACCGGACTATCTCCGCTGCCATTGCTGGGCCGTCAAGAACTGGGTTGCTGGAGGTTGTTGAACTCATCTGTAGGACCCCACGGTAGAGGCCACGGGCCAAAATCAGTTTCTCAACGGACCCCGGGACCAAATCCCCAAGGCTCGCACCCTGCTGACAGAGCTCCCGAACCTGCGTCGATGAGGCGCTATCTGGCGCCATTTCAAGCCTGATGGGTGTCTGTGTGGGTCCAAACGGCTCAAGGGCGCTCAGAACCCGCTCCTCGGCCTCTGGGACGACATGATCAGGGCGTGCTGCCCAGGCAAGAGTGGTCAGCTCAATGATCCGTTCCGGGTTCTTCCAAGACGCAAGCGCAGCGGCCGCGTCCTCACCAAGGACCAAGAACAGCTCATCCCCCGGATTCTCAGCCGCAATCTGCTCAAGCGTGTCCACCATGAAAGACGGCGGGTCGCGATCAAGCTCAATTCTTGACGCCTCAATGCCCTGCTCCCCATCACAGGCTGCGACACAGAGTTCGTAACGCACTTCAGCGCCTGGCTCATCCTCAACTGGCTTATGCGGTGGAACATGGGCCGGGATCATCAGCACGCGGTCAAGGTCGAGTTGGTCCCGAGCAGCGCGGGCCAAGCCTAAGTGCGCATTGTGAGGTGGGTTAAACGTCCCACCGAGAATCCCAAGCCGTGCCATAGCTAGCCGGCCGCAGTCAGCGGATCTGCCCGTCGCCCTCGACGAGATAAGTAATGGTCGTCAGCTCGCGCAGGCCAATAGGCCCCCGAGCGTGGAGCTTCTGGGTGGATATCCCAATCTCAGCTCCCATCCCAAACACAGCGCCATCAGTGAACCGCGTTGAGGCGTTGACGTAGATGCACGCCGCATCGACCCTGTCCTCGAAAGCATTGGCCGCAGTCCGGTCAGCGGTGACAATGGCTTCGGAGTGACCCGAGCCGTTGGCGTTGATGTGCTCAATGGCAGCGTCGAGTGAATCGACAACGGCAATGGAGATGACTGGGGCGAGAAACTCAGTGGCAAAGTCCTCATCAGTCGCAGCCACCACTGTCACACCAGAGCCAGCGAGTGCTGCTGCGCGCCCGTCACAGCGCAACTCGACTCCCTCAGCCTGAAGGGCCGCCAGAGCTGAAGGCAGAAAGTCGGCAGCAACAGACTGATGAACGAGAAGCGACTCGGCTGCGTTACAGACACCGGGGCGCTGGACCTTTGCGTTGATCACAATGCGCTCGGCCATGCCAAGGTCAGCGCTGGCATCAACGTAGACATGGCAGTTACCGGCAGCCGCATAGATCACAGGCACTGTGGCAACCGTCTCTAGGGCCTTCTTCAACCCCTCTCCGCCCCTAGGAATGATCAGATCCACCAAGCCGTTGGCAGTGCCAAGCTCGCGCAGCTCATCGCGCCCACCGCCTTGGACAAGGCTCACACATGCGGCAGGCAAGCCTGCTTCTGCCACAGCCTCAGATGCCACTGTCGCGAGCACACGGTTGCTGTGTTCAGCTGTAGTGGAACCACGCAAGACGCAGGCGTTGGCTGAACGCAGGCACAGCACCGCTGAGTCAATCGTCACATTCGGGCGAGCCTCATAGACCACACAGACAACACCAAGTGGCCGGGTTACCTTGCGCAGCTTCAAGCCGTTCTCAAGTACCTGCCGGTCAACCTCTAGGCCAACTGGGTCCTCCAGATGAGCAACCGTCCGCGCGCCGTCGGCCATCGCCTCGACCCGTTCCGTGGTCAGCGTCAGGCGGTCAATCAGCGCGGGTTCAAGGCCAGCGGCTTCGCCAGCCTGCAAGTCAAGGGCGTTGGCGGCGAGGATCTCATCGCTGCGAGCAATCAGCGCGTCAGCGATCGCGACAATCGCCGCGACACGCTGGTCACTTGTGGCAGAAGCCAGCTCGCGTGAAGCGGCCTTGGCTGCAATTACAGCTTGGGTTGCCTGTCCAGTGGCCTCAGTCATTGCTTCTAAGGATACGCGGGTTATGCCAAGACGAAACGATCGCGGTGGATCGCTTCCCCCGGTGCGCCGGGAAGTAGACCCAACACCTCAGGTGTCTGCAGGCCCATAACAATCCGTAAGTCGGCAGCAGAGTACGAAGCGAGCCCCTTACCAATGGCCCTGTCACCACAGAGAACATCAACCGCTTCCCCTGCCGCAAAGTCGCCCTCAACTGAGCGCACACCAACGGGAAGGAGGCTTGTTCCACCGGCTTCCAAGGCCTTAGCCGCACCCTCGTCCACTACGACCGAACCGGCAGCAGTCTTGGCAAAACGAAGCCAGGCTTTGAAGGAGCCGTGACCCCCCTTACCCGCATGGAAGCGGGTACCAATGCGCTCGCCGGCAGCCGCAATCCTAAGGCTGGACGCAGTTCGGCCTGGGGCTACAACTGTCTCAATCCCAGCAGCAGTCGCCATCTCCGCGCTGACCACCTTGGAACGCATGCCACCTGAGCCCAGCTCGTTTGCGTGCTGTGCAATGTCAAAACCTTCGAGCTCAGCGAAATCCCGAACATCGGTGACGAGCGCCGCGTCAGGCTGCACGCGTGGGTCTGCCTCGTGAAGTCCATCAGCGTCGGTCAGAAGCACCAAGAGACGCGCACCTAAGAGGATCGCGACCTGAGCGGCCAACACATCGTTGTCCCCGAAGGTGATCTCCTCCGTAGTTGTGGTGTCGTTCTCATTGATGACAGGAACGACATGCCAAGCCAGCAGCTTTCGCAGCGTTGCGCCGACGCTCACATTGGACGCGCGCTCCTCAATGTCGTGAAGCGTCAGCAGAACTTGCGCGGCCCTTATGTCGCAGGCGCCTAGAGCAGCGTTCCACTCAGTAAATAGTTTGGCCTGGCCAATGGCACTAGCGGCCTGGAGTTCATCGAGCGCGGTAGGTCTGCTGCCCAACCCCAACTCGGCAACCCCGCGAGCAATCGCCCCGCTTGAGACAAGAACAACTTCATCTCCCCCAGCACGTATTGAGGCCACGTCCTCGCAGACTGACTTCAGTACATCCGCTCGTAGCAAGCCGTTTTCGTCAGCGACAATGCTCGAGCCAAGTTTTGCGACAACGATGCCCATGTCAGGCGAGATTACTCCGCGTCGAGCTCGAAAACGATCCCTGCGATTTCTACATCTTCGCCAATCTCAAAACCACGGTCCTCAAGTGCACGCAGTACGCCGATCAACCTCAGGCGGCGCTCAAGCTCAGCAAGCGCCTCATCGTTTTCAAGGTCAAATCGGGCAACAAGCTGATCGATGCCCTCGCCGCTAACGGTCCAGACGCCTTCGTCATCACGGTCAATATCGAACCCGCGATTCTCAGCCGGCCGATAAATCGTTCGTCCTTCGGGAATCTCGTCGCCGATAATCGGCGCGTCGGGCACTGTCCTGACGAGGAACTTTGAGAGGTCGGCTACGCCCATGCTGGTGGCCGCACTCGTGATCATCACGGGAACATCCGGGCCCAGACGCTGCTCCCACTCTGCCTTGGCCGCGGCAGCCTCATCCGGGCTGACAAGGTCAGCCTTGCTCAAGGCAAGGATTCTTGGAAGCCGCGAAAGCCGCTCGTTGTGTGCGGCAAGCTCTGCCTCGACCGTTGTGTGGTTCACGATCGGATCCGAGCCATCAAGCGGTGCGAGGTCAAGAACGTGGACCAGAACCCGGGTGCGTTCCACATGGGCGAGAAACTCATCCCCAAGACCAGCTCCCTCACTTGCCCCTTCGATCAGTCCTGGAATGTCCGCGATCACAAGCTGGCGTTCGTCAGCCTCGATCGTTCCGAGAACTGGTTCAAGCGTCGTGAAGGGATAGTCAGCAACCTTTGGCCGGGCACGGGTCATAGAGGCGAGCAGTGAGCTCTTACCCGCGTTAGGGAGACCAACCAGCCCAACATCAGCCAGAAGCTTGAGCTGAAGGTGAAGCTCGGACTCCTCACCGGCGACCCCACGCTCACTAAAGCGGGGTGACTGCCTAGTGGCTGTGGTGAAGTGAGCGTTACCCCTGCCACCCTTGCCGCCTCGTGCAACAACGAAGCGAGTACCGGGCGAGACCATGTCAATTGTTGACCCGTCTTCAAGAGTGACAACAGTTCCAGGTGGGACATCAATCTCAAGAGAGTCCCCATCAGCTCCATGCCTGTTGGCCCCTTGTCCGTGACCACCACGGCCTGCTGCGAAGCGGCGCTTGCGCTTGAAGGCACCAAGGTCACGCAGCTGGGGATTGCAGACAAGGGTGACTTCGCCACCGCGCCCACCGTCGCCGCCATCAGGGCCCCCACGGGGAACGTGGGCCTCACGACGGAAGCTGATGCAGCCGTCGCCGCCGTCGCCAGCGTGCACATCGATTGTTGCCGAGTCCTTGAGCATCTCGCCTATCGTCCCAGCTACACGACTACCAAGGAGCGACCGAATGCCAGCCGACCGGACAATGTTGATCACAGGAGCCTCAAGTGGCATCGGTGCTGCCACCGCACGCCAGGCTGCCAAGGCTGGCTACAGGCTTGTCCTCGCTGCCCGCTCAGAGGATCAACTTGATGCCCTAGCTGCTGAGCTGGGTGGGCCCGAGCGCGCAATCGCAGTCAGGACAGATGTGACTGAATGGGAGGAGCAGCAGGCAATGGTTGCCGCCGGGATAGAAGCCTTCGGCTCGATCGATGTCGTCTTCGCAAACGCAGGCTTTGGCGGGCCCGGTGGGTTCACTGGCTCAGACCCAGACGCCTGGAAGGCAATGGTCCTGACCAACGTCTACGGCGCTGCTCTGACCGTACGTGCAACCTTGGACCATCTGCGTGAGACCCAAGGCCACATCCTTCTAACCGGTTCAGTGGCCGGCCGGAGGGCAATCCCAGGCTCGCTCTATTCGTGCACCAAATGGGCTGTCACCGCAATGGGTGAAGCCGTCCGCGGCGAGGTAGCCGGCTCAGGCGTCCGGGTGACGCTGATCGAGCCTGGCATTGTTGCCACGCCATTCTGGGACGACGGCAAAGGCCCGATCGACAAGCCACTGACAGAAGATGATGTTGCTGGAGCCGTGCTCTGGGCTTTGTCGCAGCCAGCGCACGTCGACATCAACGAGATCCTGATGCGTCCTTCAGCCCAAGCGGTCTGAAAGGCGCGGCAGGAACTGGGGTCTAGGTCAGGCTGCTTCTTCGGGAAGAACGGAGATCTTGCGACCCGCCCAACCCTTGGTGAAGACAACGGTTCCAGCAGCCTTGGCGAAGATTGTGTCGTCGCGACCGATTCCAGTTCCGTTCCCGGGCTTAAACCGGGTACCACGCTGACGGACGATGATCTCCCCGCCCGTGACCTTCTGACCTGCGAAAACCTTTACACCGAGACGCTTGGAATTGCTGTCGCGTCCGTTTCGGCTTGAACCGAGCCCTTTCTTATGTGCCACTTGACTCAGTCCTCCTTTTCAGCAGCTGGCTTATCGGCAGCTGGTTTCTTGGCTGCAGCGGGCTTCTTAGCCGCGGCAGTTGTTTCACCGGCAGGCTTCTTGGCTGCCGCAGGCTTCTTAGCTGCAGCTGGCTTCTTGACGGCGGCAGGCTTTGCTTCAGCGGCTGGCTTAGCAACGGCCTCAGCCTTTGCAGGAGCTGCCTTGCCACCAGCGAGGGCCACTGAGGTGACCTCAATGCGGCTAAGTGGCTGACGGTGACCTGTGCGACGACGGTAGCCACGCTTTGGCTTGAACTTGGCGATACGGAGCTTCGGTCCACGCTCGTGAGCGAGAACCTTCGCCTCAACCTTTGCCTTTGAAAGCTCGCTTGCCTCGAAGGCCATTGCATCGCCCTCGCCGCGGATCATCAGCGTCTGGAGACTGACAGTTGCACCCTCGTCTACGGGCAGGCGTTCGACCAGCAAGGTTTGCCCCTGCTCGACGCGATACTGCTTTCCACCTGTTTTTACGATTGCGTACATGGTCTCTTGAGCACTCAAGATACTGCGTTGCCGCTTTGGATGCCTGTCTGGGCTGGTCCGAGCCCAGCGTCAACGATCACAGCCTCGGCCTCGTTGCGTCCTGCAGACTCGATTCTGACCATCACACGGGTGCCAACAAACGGCATACCGTCCCTGACCGCAACGATGTATCCGTCGATCTTGGCGACGGCATCATTGGCCTTGAACATGTGCGGCTCAATCAGCTGGACATGGACCTCTTCACCTGGACGGAATGGCACTGCCCGTTCCTGAACTTCTTCCAATGTTCCCGCGAGCAGCAGGTCAATGTGATCGGTTGGCAACCCTTCTGAACCCTCGAAGAAGAACTTCTTACCGGTCTCAGCCTCAATGCCCTTAAGCATCCAGCCACCCTGCCCTGTGAACTCGGCGGTGACCCTAGGGTTGATCTGAAGCAGCAGTGCCTTGGCATCCGCGTTGGCTGTTGCCAACTCACGCATCTTGCGCGCAAACCCGATTGCGATTGTGAGTTCACTTGGGACAACACCCTCGCCCTCACAGACGCGGCATGGCCGGGTCATGATTTCGCGAACTCCATCGGTCACGTTCTGCCGGGTCATCTCAACAAGGCCAAGCGGTGAAATCTCAACCACGAAGGTCTTGGTCTTGTCGTTCGCCAATGCCTTGCGAAGAGTCTTCAGTACGGCATCGCGGTTGCGTGCGCGTGCCATGTCGATGAAGTCAATGACGATGATTCCGCCAATGTCACGGAGGCGCATCTGGCGGACTGCCTCATCAGCAGCCTCCAAGTTGGTCTTGGTGATCGTGTCCTCAAGCCGCGCTCCCTTGCCACGCCCAACGAACGATCCGGAGTTGACATCGATGACCGTCAAAGCTTCGGTGTAATCGATGATCAGGTAACCACCGCTAGGGAGGTCCACCCGACTCGAAAGCGTTGACTGAACGGACTTCTCAACACCGAACACATCAAAGAGTGAACGGTCGTCTTCCCATAGTTCGACCCGGTCAACAAGCTCCGGCGCCGTCCTCTGGAAGAACGAAACAAGACGGTCGTACTCCTTCTTGTTGTCAACAACAGCCTTCTCAAAGTCGTCCGATGCGATATCGCGCACAACGCGGACCGGAAGGTCAGCTTCTTGGAACACTGGAGCTGGAGCAACTGTTTCCTCGACGCGACGCTCAAGTACCTCGGCGAGCTTGTAGAGGTAAGGGAGCTCGCGACCAATGTCTTCGACCTTGGCGCCGTGAGCTGCCGTGCGGATGATCACGCCACCCTGTTCAAGGTCGAGGTTCTTTGCGGCGCGGCGAAGTCGTTCGCGCTCGCGATCCTCAAGACGGCGGGATACCCCAACGCCCTCGCCCTGAGGCGAGTAGACAAGGAAACGGCCTGGAATCGCGATCTCCATTGAGAGACGCGCACCCTTTGACTTGAGTGGGTCCTTGACCACCTGAACGGTGATCTCCTGACCTGGCTTGAGGAGGTCAGCAATTGAGCTACCCGGCGCGCTCGCAGTTTTGCCACGGCCCCGCTTCGGAATCTCAACGCCAGGAAGGACGATCTCATCCACATGGAGGAAGCCGTTCTTCTCAAGCCCAATGTCAACAAACGCGGCTTCAAGACCGGTTACGACATTGTCAACCTTGCCCTTGTAGACGTTCCCAACGATTGAGGTTGTGGAGCGACGCTCAAGGTAAAGCTCAGCAACTTTGAACTTCGAATCAGGACCCTTCTGGAGGGCCTTTTCTTTGTCAACGGTTCCGTCGGCCTCGAGCAGGGCAACCCTGGTCTCGGCGTCGTCAGCGCTGACGAGCACATGTTTTCTCACTTGTAAATCCTTCTTTCGGTTGTTAGACCCGAACCCTCGTCCGCACCGCCGCCGCGGCGGGGTGTGCCGCGCGTAGGTGGACGGACTGAAGGAGTCCGAGTGCAATAAGTGTGGTGAGTATCGATGATCCGCCATAACTCATGAGCGGCAGCGGTACTCCCGTAATTGGCATTATCCCGAGGGTCATGCCTATGTTCACGAAGATCTGAAATCCGAGCATAGAAACGATGCCCGAACAGAGAAGTGAACCAAAACCGTCGCGTGCAAGGAGCACGAGACGAACAGCACGCCAAAGAAGCAGCGCGTAGAGAGCAATCACAAGAGCAGCGCCAACGAACCCCCAGCGCTCTCCTATGACGGCAAAGATGAAGTCTGTGTGATGCTCGGGAAGGAAGTCCAACCCGGTCTGAGTCGCCCCGCTGCCACCCCGTCCGAGTCGCTGCCCGGACCCAATCGCAATCAGGGATTGGTTGACTTGGTAGGTCGCGTTGCCAGGGTCACTCGATGGGTTGATAAAGCCCGTCAGACGCTGAACTTGGTAGGGGCGCAGGAGGTCAACTCCGGCCGCGGGCAACACGGCGAGAACGAGCAAGATGGTTGCCAGCCCCCCAGCGGTAATTGCGAGTAGATGCCTTGCTGGTGTGCCGGCGGCAGTCAAGACGGCAATGCCAATCGCAACGTAGACGAGGGCTGTGCCAAGGTCGGGCTGCAAGGCCACGATTCCGGCTGGAAGAACCGCGATTCCGAGCAGACGAAGGGTCACGCGCGAATCAGCAATCCGGCGGGCGTACTCAACTCCAAAGCCCGCAATTGCGACGATCAGCAGGACCTTGCCCAGCTCTGATGGCTGCAGCTGGAAGAACGGGAGGCTGATCCAACGCTGAGACCCCCTGGTGCTACCCCCGACGATGAACACAAGAATGTTCCCAGCGACCAAGGCTCCCCACGCGAGGCGCCGGTATTGGTAGAGGACGCTGTAATCCAACCGGGTCAGGAAGATTGCGACCAGAAGTCCAACCCCGGCGTAGATTGCCTGCCTGTCCGTGAAGTACGAGGTGTCGCCCTTGATGTCATTGGCGGTGGCACCATTGATCGCCATCAATGAGATCGCAATCAGGCCGAGGCCAGCAGCAATGATCCACGGGTCAAGAGCCGGAGCATGGAAGGACCTTTGGCGGGGCCTGATGGCCTCCTCTATGGAGCGTCTGCCGATTGTCGAGCTCACAGTGTCTTCGATCTCCCCGTGACTAGGCGCTTCTTGACACCAAGCCACTGTGAGGCAATCAGGCGGGCGGCGGGCGCGGCGGAGACGGCTCCAAATCCACCTTGCTCAACCGTCACCACGATCACAAGCGGCCGGGTCTTGTCTGGAATGTAAGCGGCATACCAAGCTTGATCGGCCTGGCCAGCGCGCTGTGCTGTCCCTGTCTTTCCGTACACGGTACGGCCAAAGGTGCCGAACACATCAGCTGATGTTCCGCCTGGTTCCATCGCTGCCTGACGGAGGCCTTCGAGGACGGAGTTCACATTGGCCTGGTTGAGCTTGGCCCGCGTGCCGGGGGCCGAGCGGATTGCCTGCAACACGAGCCCGTTGTCATTGCGGACATCCTGAGCAACCCGTGGCTGGAGCACAGTTCCGCCATTCACGATTGCCGAGTAGGCAACTGCAAGCTGCAGTGGACTCGCGAGAAAATCACCTTGTCCAACGGAGAGATTGACGCTGTCGCCGACAGTCCACCCGCGCCCGTCTGAAAGGCCGCATGCGTGTCCCCGTTTCTTCGCGCACTCCTGCTCCAAGACCTTGCGTTCATCACGCCAATGAGGTGACGGAATGGTCCCCTTCACCTCACCGGGCAAATCAATGCCGGTCGCTTGCCCGAAGCCGAGCTGCCGGGCAAGGTCCTGAATCGGTCCGCCCTGGGGTGCCGTGCTGTTGAGCTTCGCGCCAAGCCTGTAGAAGTAGACATCCGACGACAGCTTCAACGCTGACGCGAGATTGACGGGGCCGTTGGCAACGTTTCCCGCGTTGTGGAAGATGAGATTCCCGATCTTGATCGAACCCGGATCATCAATAGTTGTCCCTGTCGTCACAGCACCTTCAGCAAGCGCAGCTAATGCGGTAACCGGCTTGAAAGTTGACCCGGTCGGATACGCCGACTGGATGGCCCGGTCAAGCTGGGGATAGGTCGCCCCTGGCCCAAAGAGCGCCTCATACCGGGCATTACTGATCGGCTTAGCAAACACGCTTGGGTCAAACGACGGTGCAGAGCCAAGCCCCACGACGCTGCCGTCACGGGGGTCCATGGCCACATACGCCGCGGCGCCGCTACTCCCACCTTCCCCGAGGCTAATCGCGGTCTGAAGAGCTGACTGACCCTCCCTCATCACTCCAAGGTCGAGCGAGAGCCTGAGGGTCTTGCCAGGCACCGGATTCTGTCTGCGCAGGGTGCGGCGCGCATGCCCAGAGGAGTCCACTTGGATCCGTTCAGCGCCATCGCGTCCACGCAGGTAGCGGTCGTACTCAAACTCAAGTCCGCTCTGACCGATAACTGTGCCCTGGGAGATCCCAGCGAATCTGGGCCGGTCAACCTGCTCGGCCGTGATCTCGCCAACCGTCCCAAACAGCTGAGCACCGACTGGGCCCTGCGGGTAGGAACGCAGCCAGATCCTCGCCACATCCGCCCCAGGCAGGTTCCTTCGATTCTCAAGCAGCCACGCTGCCTCTCCACGTGAGGCATCCCCCTTGATGATGATGTTGGCGTAAGGCAGGGCCGCTGCCTCCTTCTCAATCCGACAGCCGAGTGGGGTTAGGGACTGGAAGGCCGCCTCTCCGACTTTGCACGGGCTAGTTCGGGTGGGGAGCCCAAGGGCCTTGGAGATTCGCTCCGACACTGCTGCCCGCTCGGGCGTCCCTTGCTCGGGCAGCCGCCCTGGCAGGACGACTATTGCGTTGGCAGGGCGACTGTCCACGAGCACGCGCCCTGAGTGGTCGACGATCCTGCCTCTTGGCGCTGCGATCGCAACATCACGAATCTGGTTGTCGTTCGCCTTAGCCAGATAGCTGTCGCCATCCAAGACCTCTAGGTACCAGAGCCTCATCAGTAGGAGACCGAAGAGCACGAAAGCAACCGCCCCAAGGAAGGCAACACGCCGTCCAAGTCTTGCCGCTGATGGGGCACGGCCGGTCATCTCGACCGGCTCGATCACTTCTTCCGCCCAGGCGTGAGGGGGCTAAGACCACCGGTGGCATAGGCATGGCTTCGACCAGACCTGCTGGTGTCAGGACGGGCCTTGCGCCGCACCACAACGATCTTCCTCACCATTGCGTCAACTGGGACGGCAAGTAGTGCGCCCCACAGGACGGCGAGGGCTGTCTGTCGGAGAACCACAACGTTCAGATTGGCACCACCCCCGAGAAGAACCTGCAGTAGGCCAAACCCAAGGGTCACAGTGGCAGTGGCGGCTGCACCAAGAGGAAGCAGAACCAACCGTCCTGAAGGGGCACGAAGTTCCATCAGACGACCAGCCCCGTAACCAACGGCCAAGTACATCAGTGCGTACTGGCCGAGCGTCTGGATCAGAAGCAGGTCGAGGATGACTCCAACGCTGAACCCAAACACGGCACCAGGGAGGGAGCCAAACAACAGTCCGACACTCATCACTACAAGCGCGACGATGTCAGCGCTCCCGGAGAAGGGCGAAACCTGCGAAACAAGCGACACCTGCAGAATCAGACCTACCGCACCAGCCAGAACCAGTCGGCCTCGGGGAACCTCAATTCGGTTGCCTGAACTCACTGTCGCCATGTGCTTCTCGTCAGCACAACCACTTCATCGAGATGGTTCAGATCGGCCTGTGGGCGAACCTCCACCACGCCGTCAGTCTGGAGTCGGTCCGGGTCTATCCGGGAAACAAATCCAACGGGCAGGTTCGGAGGAAAGAGAGTTGCGAGTGGACCAGACCTTGTCCCAGCGGTAACGATCGGGTCCCCCACTCGGACGCCCGAGCGGCGCGAAAGAAGTTCCATCGAGAGCATCCCGGGAGTGCCATCCGCAGCAACAACCGTGCCCTCGTCACCTGGTCCAATCACGCGAACTGACACGCCCGACTCACGGTCGGTGATCAGAGTCACAACAGCCGTTCCCGGGGTCACGGCGGAGATGGTGCCCACAACTCCGTCTCCGTCAATAACCGGCTGGTTGACGCGAACTCCGTCATCGCTCCCGTGGTCAATCTGAACTGTCGCAAACCAAACCGTTGGAGATCTCCCGATCACAGTCGCCGAGACCGGACGGTAGTCGGAGAGTCCCAACCGACGCGAGAGACCAACAAGCCTTCGGAGACGATCATTCTCAGCCAGAGCGGCCTTGCCATCAACAATCTGGCGGCGGAGTTCGTCACGTTCCTTCTTGAACCGCTTCGCATCCCCCTTGGCATCAAGCGTGGAACCGAACCAACCGAACAGATCCCGCACTGGCTTTAGAACGGCACTAGCGCCTTCCTCAATCGGACCGAGCACGGTCATCACAACGTTGCGTACTGGGCGAAGAGGGCCGCTGTCAGCGGATCCGAAACTTGCTGTCAGCAGGACGAGCGAAACGCCCACGAGGAGCGCCAGCACGACCCGCCGCCTACGAAATGGATCGTTGAGCATGGGGTTTGTGTCCTTGGAAGTGTTGACATCTTGCTAACCATTAGCGCCTCCGGCGGCGGCGCTTGCCGGGCCGACTGGTGCGGTGGATTACTTCAAATTCTTCGAGTGACCGGCCCGAGCCGATCGCAACGCAGGTCAATGGAGATTCGGCAAGGTGAACTGGCATCTGCGTCTCATCGCGGATCCTGTCCACAAGTCCATTGAGGAGCGAACCGCCACCAGCCATCATGATCCCGCGGTCCATGATGTCGGAGGCAAGCTCCGGCGGCGTCTGGTCCAGTGTTTCTCGCACAGCCCCAAGGATCTGTTGGATTGGTCCCTCAAGTGCGGTGCGAATCTCCTCGCTTGTCAGAACCACGGTCTTGGGCAGGCCAGAGACAAGATCGCGTCCGCGGATTTCAGCCTGGAGCTCCTCGGCCATTGGAGACGCAGATCCGATCTGCACCTTGACTTCCTCGGCTGTCTGGGTGCCGATCAGAACCTTGTAGTCGCGCTTCACATAGTCCACGATTGCCTCGTCAAACTCATCACCGGCCACTCGGATTGACTTGGCAACAACAATGCCACCAAGGGAGATGACAGCCATCTCGCTAGTTCCACCGCCGATATCCACAACCATCGAACCGGTGGGCTCGCCAACCGGAAGACCGGATCCGATAGCAGCAGCCATTGGCTCCTCAATCAGGTAGGCCTGTCGCGCTCCAGCAGAGAGGCAGGCCTCTTCAACGGCGCGCTGCTCCACCCCTGTCACCCCGGATGGAACGCAGACGACCACTCGAGGATGCGCAAAACGTCCCTGATGAACCTTCTGGATGAAGTGCCGAAGCATCTCCTCAGTCACATCAAAGTCGGCAATAACGCCGTCCTTGAGGGGCCTGATAGCTGAGATCGTGCCGGGTGTCCGGCCGAGCATGCGCTTGGCCTCGGACCCAACAGCGTGGACCTCACCGCTCCGCGAATCTACGGCGACAACACTGGGCTCCGAGAGAACAATTCCCCTACCCCGGACGTAGACAAGTGTGTTGGCCGTGCCGAGGTCAACCGCCATGTCGCGTCCGTTGAGGCCGAGAAGGTCTGAGAAAAAGCCCATATTCAAAAGGTTCCGTTGGTGTTTTGGCGCCCTGGCCTCCAATGATTTGGAGGCCAATCAACCAGTCGGCCGAGTGTAGCGGAGCGAATGGGGCGTTCAGGCCGGCTGCACGGACACCGGCAGAAGCAACTTGACTAGTTCCATCGGCAATCCAATGACATTGTCGAAGTCTCCTTCAACACTGGTCACGAACTGATCTCCAGTTTCTTGGATCGCATACCCACCAGCTCGCCCCTCCCACTCACCAGAATTGACATAGGCGTCCATCTCCCCCTCAGTCAAGTCCCGGAAGGAAACGCGGGTGCTTGAAACCCCGGAACGCGTTGATTCCCCCTCGATCACACAGACTCCTGTGTGTACCTCATGCGTGGACCCGCTCAGCAAGCGGAGGAAGTCCAAGGCCTGGGCCGCATCAACGGGCTGCCCGAGCGCGACTCCCTCAACATCCACAACCGTGTCAGCGCCTAGGACAACGGCCGACTGGTCAAGGAGAGCGCCGGCCCTAGCTTTGGCCTCCGCATTAATCACGGCGATATGAGCGGGCTCGAATCCTCCCGCGACCTCAACAACATCAACCGTAACAACGTCAAACTCGTACCCGGCGGCACCCAGCAGCTTGCTGCGCTGGGGCGACGCCGAGGCGAGTAGAAACTTCAAGCGCTTCTGTTTAGCCGAGGTTCGGGAAGAAGATCCCGATCTCACGGGCAGCAGACTCAGGAGCATCGGACCCATGGACCATGTTCTGGCCTACTTCGAGTGCAAAATCACCGCGAATAGTTCCGGGAGTTGCCTCAAGTGGGTTTGTTGCACCGATGATCTGGCGTGCGGCAGTGATTGCCTCATGCCCTTCAAGAACCAGTGAGACGAGTGGTGCCGAAGTGATGAAGTCGACAAGCTCGCCGAAGAATGGGCGTTCCTTGTGCTCTTCGTAGTGCTGACCTGCGGTCTCGGCATCAAGCGTGCGCTGCTCAAGAGCAAGAATCTTCAAGCCCTTGCGTTCGAAGCGGGCGAGAATCTCGCCTGTAAGTCCGCGAGCGTAGGCGTCCGGCTTGACAAGGATCAATGTGCGCTGCATGTGGTGTTGCCTTCCTGGGAGGGGTTAGTTATCTGAAACTTCAGCTTCAACGGCGGAGCCGTCGAGGACTGGAGTTTCCACCACAGGGGCTTCTGGTGCTTTGACGGCCGGCGCTTCGGGCGTTTCCACCCGTGTTCGCTCCGGACGACTGGTCTTCTTAACAGCGGCTGTCTCGCCTGTCTTCTGGCGCTTTGCCTGCTTGGCGGGAGGCCTCTGGCGACGCGCTGGCCTTGCAGGGGCAGCAGCCTGGCCTGGCTCGGACTCGCAGTATGGGCAAATCCGCCACTCGGCATCCAACGGACGCTTGCAGGACCCACAGGGCTCCCGAAGACGCCTCAGGCAGGCTGGGCAGCGGACGAAGTCTTTCTCAACCTGCGCGTCGCAGTGGGGACAGGACAGCCCGCCGCTGATCCCAAGCTTGGCCTCTGCTGCAGCGATCTCAAGTTCGCGCTCGCGGACATCTTCCAGATACTCAGGTGGCCTGATGATCATGTAGACGAGGGAGCCGACGAATGGGAACAGGACTGCTCCAACCGTCGCGCAGTTGACCATGAACTTGTCTTCGATACGGCGCTTAGCGTCGTCTTGGGTCCAGTAGACAACGGCCATCCAGACAACGATGACGGCGACTACGAAGAGATTGGTGATGATGTCCATATCGTTTGAGTGTGCGGCCGGAACTCGTTGCACCGGGCCAGCGGGGCGATTCTACCCTCAGAATCCCGCTTTGGGCAATTCAGACCGAGGCCGTGCAGTCGGTCAGAGAAGAAGCTTGGCTAGGCCGTAGCCAACACCGAAGAAAAGCAGGATGGTCGCTGCCACCACCACAGCGACTATGGCCATCATGCGGCTGAACTTCGGCTCCTCAGTCACAGCGAAGTCACCACCCTCTCGCCTGGGGCTGAGAGCAGGTCACCCGCAAGGTGCACTGATCCAGCGGCTACAACTAGACCTGTTGGCCCCGCGAGAGTCCGGCCGCAGTCGAGCGCCTCCGCCGGGGACGAGACAACTCTGATCTGGTCGGGCAATAACCCAGCCGTAAGCGCAACCTCACCGAGACGCTGGGCGTCCAGTGCTCGCGGGTTGAGCGGTTGAGTCACAACGAGGTTCTTCACTTGAGGAAGGATGGCAGCAACGAAGGCCGCCGCGTCCTTGTCCTCCAGAAGCCCAACCACGAAGGTCGCTCCTGCCCCACCCGCAAGCAACCCCACAGCATCGGCAAGCGCGGCAGCCCCTTGTGGGTTGTGAGCTGAATCAACAAATGTGATTGGGCCGGTATTGACCTGCTGAAGGCGACCTGGGATGAGGCACGCACACGACGCCGCGATCACTCCTTCGTCAACTTCCCCCACCAGTTCGGTTACCGCAGCGAGTGCCAGAGCGAAGTTCCTTTGCTGAAACCCTCCGCGAGCTGATAGCGGCCATGCCACCTCTGGTGGGTCTGTCCAGAGAACCGTGGCGGCAGCATCTGCGGCAATCGCCTCGGCAGCCTCGCTAAGGGCCATCGGTAGCCCTCTGGGGGCAATTAGGCTGTCTCCTGAGCCAAGTACCGCAAGCTTCTCCTTCAAGATGGAGAGCTCATCTGCGCCCAACCACTTGACATGGTCAATGCCAATCGAGGACAGGACCACGACCTTTGGGGTCTCAAAGATGTTTGTGGCATCCCATCGCCCCCCAAGCCCAGCTTCGATTGCTGCATGAGTGACTCCAAAGTCGCTAAGGAGTAGCAACGCTGCGGCCGTGACAAGCTCGAACTGCGTCACAACCTCGCCATCTGGCATGGCCGCCTCTACGACGCCAGCTGCCGCAGCGACACGCTGGACTGCCCCGGCGAACTCTCCTGGTGTCGAAATCCGCAGACCACTCCTGTCCGGGAGGAGCACTCGCTCGTGGAAGCCGGTCAGGTGCGGTGAGACATACCCACCGGCCCTCAGCCCCAAGCCGGCCATCAGGCTCGTGGCAAAAGTTGTCACGGAAGTCTTTCCATTGGTCCCGACGACATGGACCACGGTGAGTGTCTTGTGCGGATCCCCGAGTTCCGACAGCAACGACTTGATCCGCCCCAGCTCAAAACGCATTCCAAACAGTTCCCGCTCAATCAGGAATCTGGTCGCCTCAGCGGGCGACCATGCGGCATCTGTCACAGCGCCTCAAGCTCCTTCTGGATCCGCTCGACCTTCTCCCGCTCTCCCGCAACAACATCAGCGGGTGCCTTGGAAACAAAGCCATCGTTACTCAGCTTCTTCTGCAACGCGGCAAGCTCAAGCTCAAGCGCCTTGCGCTGACGATCCACGCGCTCCTGCGCTGCTGCCGGGTCAATGGCGCCGCCTTCGAGAACCTCTAGAACACCGCCAGCTACGGGGAGGGTTGCAACGACCGGGGCGTCAGCGGCAGTGAGATCAAGCCGGGCAAGGCGGGCAACCTGTTCAAGTACTGGATCAAGAGCGGGCGCATTGAGCCTTGCCGCCAATTTCCCTCCAGCTGGAACGGAGGCAGCATCCCGCCAACCCCTCACATCCTGGACGGTCTCAATCAGACTGCCGAGCAGCGCCTCGGCCTCGGCGTCAGCTCGCTCTGGCGCTGCGTTAGGTGCACTGTGGGCGGCCAGCATGCCCTCAGACCCAGGCAGGTGCGGCCAGAGCGTCTCAGTCACAAAAGGAATCACAGGGTGGGCCAGAACCAGCGTCTCGCTAAGCACGAAGAGCAGGTTCGATGCCAGGGCTGCCTGGTCGCCCTCAACGTCCTCAGCAAATCTAGGCTTGACCAGTTCGAGGTACCAGTCACACAGCTCGCCGTAAACAAAGTCATAGAGCGCGAGGGCAGCGTGCGACATGTCGAACGCCTCAATCCGAGCGCGGATGTCAACCCGGGCAGCCTCCAACCGGGAGAGAATCCAGCGGTCCTCAATGGTCTCTGGGCGTGGCTGGGCGACGGTTCCTTCTGGGATCAGGCTCAGTCCGAATCGCACGGCGTTCCAGAGCTTGTTGGCCAGCTGCTGGCCTTGC
>WLNJ01000027.1 GCA_009699865.1 Actinomycetota bacterium | reverse complement strand
TCAGATTCGATCATCAGCGCAGAGGACGGCAACGCACGAGCCTCCGAGATGGGCCTGCGGCTGGAGGACGGAGTCACCCTCCTCGTTGTAAGAGCGCACGCAAGGGTTGCCTCAGGGGACGACTGGCGTCCGCGTCTACTGGCCGTTGCCGGTCGCGCTGCACGCGGATCCCGTCCAGGGTCAGTGGCCGCCAACACTGCTCATGTTGGAACCGACGGCGAGGTCTTGGTGATTGTCCCGGACCCTGATGGCGAATCTGGCCGGGCAGTCGGCGATGCCCTTCTGCGCGAGTTGACTGCAGGGCTTCCAGGCTTTGGCTTTGCGATCGGGCGCAGTGGCCGCGCGGACGGAGCAGCTGGCCTTGCCCGCGCTGCCAAGGAGGCGCTCCTTGCCGCAAACGTTGTGGAGGGCGACGAGGACCGGCAGTCACTTGGTTTTGAGGAGACCGGGGCCTACCGACTGGTGCTGCGTGCGATGACCGAGGACCCGGAGGAGCTCAGGTCGTTCTACGGCGAGACTGTGGAGCCGATCGCCGCATATGACACTCAGTACGAAAGCAACCTTGTGGGGACACTCAGCACGTTCCTTGAATGTGACGGCAACGTTGGGGCTACCGCCGCGCGGCTGATCACCCACCGCCACACGGTTAGGTACCGGCTTGAACGGATCAAGGAGCTATCCGGACTTGACGTTGGGTCGAGCGAAGGGCGGGAGAAGCTCTCACTTGGCCTCAAGGCAATGCGGGTCCTTGGCATCACGCCGCCACGCGGCCCTGCGAGTGAGCCAACTGCCGGAGGCCGTTGAGCGTGAGGTACTTTGACCTTTCAGTCCCGCTGAAGTCCACGCCGGAGGGCACTCCGGAGCTGCTTGCCGTTTCGGTTGAACACACGGACCACGCGACGGGCGCACAGTCAATTGAGACGATGCTTGGCGTTGGCCCTGAGCTGCTGCGCAATGGTGAAGGCTGGGCGGTTGACACGATCGCTTTGGGAACTCACAACACGACGCATGTGGACGCGCCATGGCATTACAACAGCGTGGTTGAGGGCAAGCCCGCGCAGACGATTGACGAGCTTCCACTCGACTGGTTCCATGGACCGGGCGTCGTGATTGATGCGACAGGCAGGGACGACGGTGACGCGGTTACGGTCGCCGACCTTGAGGCTGAACTTGAGCGCATCGGCCATGACCTTCAGCCTGGTGATGTGGTGCTCATCCACACTGGCACCGACGCCTTCCTTGACGACCCCGGTTACATGGCCAAGGGCTGCGGGGTTACAGCGGAGGCAACCCATTGGCTTTGCGACCGTGGCATAAGGCTGATGGGCATTGACGCCTGGGGTTGGGACGCACCGCTTCACATGCAGGCTGAGCAGGCGAAGGCACAAGGCGCGACAGGCGTCTTTTGGGCGGCACACCAAGTTGATCGCGCCTACAGCCAGATTGAACGGCTCACCGGCCTTGCCCAACTGCCATCAACAGGCTTTGAAGTAGCGGCCTTCCCACTCAAGGTTGTCGGCGGCAGCGCCGGCCCCGCTCGGGTTGTCGCGATGATCCGCGACTGACCGCGTTCCGACCGGACTCGGTACCCAAGCGAAACGCCCCGGTCGAAACCGGGGCGTCGCGTAACTTCTGGTGTCAGTCTGGGCTTAACGCTTGAACTTGCTGATCACTGGGCTGGTGATTCCCTTGGATGAGCTCTTAGCCTCAAGCGTTGGAAGCTCGAGGGTTACCTTGGAGACCTTCACTGAGAAGATGCCCTTGGTGTTCTGGTAGTAGGGCGAGTCCTGTGGAAGGAGCTCAAGCTTCACTGTGTGGCCGGCTGCGAAGTTGTAGCCGTTGCCGTGAAGCTGGAATGTGATCGTGCCGGTCTGGTTGTCAAGCAGTCGGTAGACGCCCCGGGTAATCATGCGACGCTGACCACCGGTTACATCCCACAGGCGAGCGTTGATCACTCCGTACTTGCCCGTCGTCTTGATTGTTGCCTGAACTGTTGGCAGGCCGAGCATGGTGAAGCCCTTGCTCTGGAAAGTGTAGGTAGCTACACCTGCCTCCTTCATGTCAGTCAACTTGCCGCAGGCGCCAGCTGATCCGGTCAGTGGGTCGAGAGCAAGAGCAGTGTTCTTGTCTCCACCAACGAGGCTCAAGGTGCGGCTGATCGTCTGTGACTTCTTGTTTGTGTAGCTAACAACGCCAGGGTGGATCTTCTCCCAGCTAGTTGCAGTCCAGGGACCTCCGCTTGCTGCGCCGTCGCAACCCATGCCCATAGCAACTGCTGCGCCAGAGGCCATACCGCCAGCGATGCCCTTGAGTTGATTGTCGAAGAACAGGCGACCTTGCTGGTTCATGTACTCGGTTGTCTCCGCGTTGTTCTGCGAACGAGCGTGACCTGCGTCGTTGAAGATCAAGCGGACGTTCTTGTTGCCCGCCGCCTTCTGACTCTCATAAACGCGCAGTGCCTCAGCTGGTGTGAAGAGGTCATCAGTCCAACCGTTCTGGATCAGAAGAGCGGCAGGTGTTCCACTGACTGTGTAACCGCTGTGGTAGTCGCTGATCTTTTTCAGATTGGCCAGAGTGCTGGTGCCGAAAGGCTCCCCGGCGAAGATCTCACTGCGCCAGGTTGTGAGGTCTGCTTCAGGGTCAACGCCAGCGCCGATGTACCAAGCTGAGCTAACGCCCGAAAGGTAGAGACCGCTGATGTATGAGCCAATCGCCACGCCTGCAGGTGAGGTGGACAGGCCTGCTGTCCTCGAGTCGAAGTCGAGGTAGCGACCATTGGGAACCAAAGCCGATGCAAGGTTTGACCACGGGACCATCGCGTAGCCAGCCTTCAGGCTAAGTGGCGTGCCATTCGGACTGGTCCACTGAGCGTAAGTTCCGTTGATGTTGCGGATTCGGTTCTTGAGATACGCCAGTTCAAGCGTTGCGCCGCCACCATATGAGCCACCTACTGCGCCGAGTGCAGCTGGGTTAGCAATGCCAGCGTCAACAAGCTTGCCGAGCAGATACTGGGCGTCATGCGCTTCGTAGCGGGTGTCCATCAGATGGACGTAACCGTGATCGCAACCGGTCGTGCGTGTTGCCGGGTCGTGACCACATGAGCGACCCCAGCCACGCTCGGAGATGTTGATGACTGCGTAGCCACGAGCAGCGTAAGAGACGTTGTTGATTCCGTTGGCTGTCGCGGCCGAATTTGACTCCATGCTGGTCTTGCTGCCGCCATAGCCATGGATCATCACGATCGTTGGCCATGGACCAGTGCCAGTGGCAGGAAGGGTTACATCGGCATCGATTGGTGTGCCGTCGAAAGATGTTGTCCGCTGGTTCAGCTCAGTTGCTGGGCAAAAACGAACTCCATTTGCAGCGCTACAGCTGTTGCCAAACGGTGTTGGCTCGGTAGCGCTGGCGGTGGGTGCAAAGGCGGCAAAGGCAACGGCAGTTGCGAGAACAATGCGACGCATGAAGTAACTCCTCCTGAGTGTATGGCTGAGCCTCCCCGGCCCAACAGAAAGAGCATAACCCCCTGACCGCTATTTCCGCAACCGATCAGGCTCCCAAATGGTGTCGGGTTAGGCTGGGCGTAGGATCGACAACTGATGTCACCCGGGAAGAAGAAACAAGCAATCAAGGCAGTGGTCTTGGTTGATGCCCCAGCTGGAAGTTCGCTGCCCGCACTTGAGGGCGCGCTTCCTCTTGATCGGCGCGAAGCGCTGTCGGGAGCGCTACTTAGGCGGACCGGGGAGTGGGCCAAATCTCTGACGGGAATGGAGCCGAGCGTTGTTGAGATCGGCGGCCTCGCCGCTGCGACCGCTGGAGCCGAGACCGTTGTGATTGTCAGGCCAGCCTTGGTTCGGCTCAGCTTGGACCACGCCCACGATGTACGTGACGACCTTGCTCATGGATGTGGGCTGGTGGTTGGCCCGACTCTCACCGGCGGCTGGTACCTGCTGGCCCTGTCGCCTGTCAATCAGGATCTGATCCAGGCGGCTGGCGACGGGACGTCGGGAACGGCAGGCTCGCTTCTTGCCGCAGCACAGAACGTCTCGGGGCTTGAGGTCGGCCTGTTGGGAGCCGAACGCGACCTCGTGCGGCCGGCTGATGTCAAGGCCGCTCAGGCTGATCCGCTTGTTGATCTCGAGATCAGTCGGTTGATCACGTGATGACACTTGAGGTCGGTAACTGGGGGGCAGGGATTCGAACCCCGATAGCCGGCTCCAAAAGCCGGAGTCTTGCCATTAGACGACCCCCCATCAGCGCACTTATCTTGCGCTGCCCGCGATCGTAGCGGTGGACGGCTAATGTCCGAAGCTGTGGACCGCGTGGCCGTCGCCATTCTTGCCGCAGGGAGAGGGACGCGAATGCGCTCCCCGCTTGCGAAGGTCCTACACCCGGTTTGCGGAGTTCCAATGGTGGCCTGGTCAATCTCGGCTGCTCAGGCGGCTGGTGCAACGCGAACTGTTGTGGTCGGATCGCCTGATGGCGCGCTCGAAGCGCATCTCCCCGAGGGCGTTCTTCACGCCGTGCAACCCGAGCCGGATGGCACCGCCGGTGCGCTTGCTGCTGCTGTAGAGCACCTCAGGGGCACGGACGCAGTCGTTGTCTTGGCTGGCGATGTACCCCTGATTGACGCCGAGACAATCGACCGAGTACTCAAGGCTCATGCTGCTGCAGGCGCGGCAGCCACGATCGCAACCATGGTTCTTGATGACCCCTCGGGCTACGGGCGGATCGTGAGAGATGAGGCCGGTGACTTCGTGAAGGTTGTTGAGACCAAGCAGCCTGAGGACGCCACAGCGGATCAACTTCTTCTACGGGAGGTCAACACTGGGGTTGTGGTCTTCCGGGTTGATGGACTCGGCGATCTGCTCGCGGGTGTTGGGGCTGCCAATGCTCAGGGCGAGCGTTACTTGCCGGATGCCGTGGCACTCCTTGCTGATCGCGGCGAGACTGTGATTGCAGTTGAGGTGCATGACCCAGCACTGACGATCGGTGTTAACGACCGGGCTGATCTTGCCCGCGTCCAGCAGATCGCACAGCGCAGAATCTGTGACATGCACATGCGTAACGGGGTGACAATCGAAGCACCCGATTCGGTGGCAATCGACGCATCAGTTGAGATCGGCGAGGACACGACAATCTTGCTCGGCTCTGTTCTGAGGGGAACAACGGTTGTGGGGGCCGGCTCCACTATTGGTCCGCATTCAGTACTTGAGGACGCTGAGGTCGGTGACGGCTCTGAGATCACAATGAGCCGTCTCGTGCTTGCCAAGGTTGGAGATGGCGCGACAGTTGGGCCATTCGCATATCTCAGGCCGGGGGCCGATGTTGGCAATGGCGCCAAGGCTGGAACCTTCGTTGAGCTCAAGAACGCGACACTGGGAGAGGGAGCCAAGGTGCCTCACCTGTCCTACATTGGTGACGCTGATGTAGGCGCTGGTGCCAACCTTGGGGCGAGCACGATCACTGCCAACTACGACGGACGCAACAAGCACCGCACGGTTGTGGGTGCCCGGGCAAAGACCGGAGTCCACACTTCTCTGGTTGCTCCTGTTGAGGTCGGCGAGGACGCACTGACAGGCGCTGGCTCAGCAATCACCGACGACATTCCTGACGGCGCACTAGGGATCGCCCGCCCTCGCCAGACCAATGTTGAGGGCTTCGCAACGAGAGACCGGGACGATGCCTGAGCCACTCTGGGGCGCACCTGCTGCCGCCGCCGTCCCAGCCGCCGCGTACACTCGCGCATCCATGAGCACCCTCGAGGACGCACTCGCCACCGGTACCCATCTGGACATTGATTACGACAAGCGCCTGATGCTGTTCAGCGGGCGGGCAAACCCGACGCTTTCAGCTCGGATTGCTGACCGCCTGAGCGTTGAGCTTGGCGGCGTGACCACAAAGACTTTCAGCAACGGTGAGGTGTACTGCCGCTTCCACGAGTCAATCCGTGGCGCTGACGTATTCCTGATCCAACCAATCTGCGCCAACCCTGAGCTTGGCCTGACAGCCAACGATGCGCTGATGGAGCTGATGGTCATGGTTGACGCTGCCGTCGGTGGCTCAGCTCATCGAGTGATCGCCGTTTGCCCTTGGTACGGCTACAGCCGTCAGGACAAGAAGAGCGCCCCGCGTGAGCCGATCAGCGCCCGTCTTGTCGCCCGCATGCTTGAGGCGGCCGGCATCGACCGGATCCTGACGATGGACCTCCACTCAGGTCAGATTCAAGGTTTCTTCCAGAAGCCTTGTGATCACATGACAGCGATGTTCACCCTGACGCAGTACTTCGATGACCTTGGTCTTGAGGATCTCGTCGTGGTCTCGCCAGATGCTGGTCGAGTCAAGCTGAACAAGAAATTTGCCTCGACCATTGGAGCTGACCTCGCTCTCCTCAACAAGGAACGGCCAGAGCACCAGCAAGCAGAGGTCGGCCACATCATCGGTGATGTGCGCGGCCGTACGGCGCTGATCGTTGACGACATCATCGACACGGCGGGCACACTGAAGGCTGCCGCGCAGACTGTTTTGGACGAAGGCGCCACCAAGGTCTATGCCGCAGCGACTCACGCAGTCCTGTCGGGCAATGCGTTCGAGAACCTTGCTTCATCGGGTTTTGAAGAGATCGTCGTTACCGACACGATTCCACTACCAGCAGGAGCGCCTTCCAATATCCGCGTTCTCTCGTGTGCAGAGCTGCTCACGACCTCGATCCGCCAGATCTTCACCGACGGTTCGGTGAGCGAGGTCTTTGGCGGCGAGAACCAGCTCTTCTGATCCATGGCGGAGGGTGACGCCAGGCGTCTGGCGGATCTACTCGGCCTGACTGATGACGAACTTTGCGAAGCGCTCGGTGCTACGCCGCTGGACCTGATCTCTGGAGACGCTGACTCGCTGACAGCGGTGCCGATCCTGACTGAACTTCTGCGCGAAGCCGAGGAGGCCGCGGGCGAGAAGCTCCTTAGACGCTGGGTTCGGACTGGCGGTCCAGCCGGGGTTCCAGTTGAGCTGCTTGTGGCCCGCAACTACATCGGGTTTGAGGACGCTCTTGGCGCACTCTCAGAGCGCGGCTTTGTGATCCGCGGCGGGGGCGCCTGACTCTGAAGTGCCTGTCGCGCGTATCCTCGGTTAGACAATGTCCCGCCCAGCACGCATAGCCATCATCTTCGTCGGCATCGTCGCGTTCGTCGTGATCAGCCTTGGTGTTGGTCGGATGCTCGGCGCGCGTGATTCCGAGCGGGTGATGATTGAGCAGGTGATCCGGCATCAAGCAAGCGGGAACACGCAGGCTCTGACTAGGTACCTGCCCGATTGTGGCGCTGGGACCAAATGCAACAAGCAAATCACAGCCCTCGTCAAGCGGGTTAAAGGTCCAACGCTGACACTGGAGATTCTCCAGATCACTCGCGGGGCGGGCTTTGGAACGGGTGGCGCGACGGGTGTCGCCCGCATTGCTTGGCATCTTGGAAAGCGGCTCCCTGTCGTCCAGTGCCTTGGCATCAAGCGAACCGGAACTGTGATCAGCGGCTTTGCGATTCATCTGACGAGCGTGTCGAACCCGATTGCCCGGGAAGGCGCCTGCCCTGGCGTCGCCAACCTGCTCGTATAGCGCGCAGCGGCTTTCCTAAATCTTTACGTTGTCACCTGAGAAGCGGCGCGTTGTGTGAGAGACTTCACCTAACCTAAGATGAAGTTCGAACACAAAACAGGAGAGACAATGCGTCGAGTAACAATCTTTTTTGCCGCCTTTGCCGTAGCCGCTGTTCTTGCCGTTCCCGCTTTCGCGGCAACGACCAAGTCGGTCAATTGGACCTTTGGGGCCCACAATGTCTCAATCAAGAAGAACGACTCAGTCAAGTGGACTTGGTCTGGCTTCCGCCACAACCTTTACGGCACCGGAATCAGCAAGGGCAACTCCAATGCTGGCACGGCCACAAGGAAGTTCACTGCCAAGGGTAAGTTCACCTACACGTGCACGCTGCACGCTGGCATGAAGTCCGTAGTTACGGTCTCCTAACCCACTGACAAACCTGACATCGGGGCTGCCGGACCGCACAGGTCCGGCAGCAACCGCTACTCTGCTGAACCGATGGCCAACGAGACTCCAGTACTTGCAGCACAGCCCCGCACGCCGGAAGGCTCACGCACCGCACGCCGCCTCCGTGGCGCAGGTGTTGTACCGGGCATCGTTTATGGCGGCGGGATTGACCCTGTCAGCCTTTCGGTCACTGAGCGCGACCTTCGGATTGCCCTCGCAGGCCACAGCGCTCTGATCGACCTTCACATCGAAGGCGACAAGCCCCAGCCGGTCCTTGTCCGTGAGCAGCAGCGCCATCCAGTCAGCGGACGCACCGTCCATGTTGACCTGATCCGCGTCGACCTGAAGAAGAAGGTCCAAGCTTCCGTGCAGATCGAGATCATCGGCGCCGAGGACTCACCGGGCGTGCGCTTCGGTGGTCTTGTTGAGCAGATCATCCGTGAGGCAAACATCGAGTGCCTGCCAACAGAGATTCCAGACAGCATCATCATCGACGCCTCCCAGATGGAGATCGGCGACTCGCTTCATGTCTCCGACCTTGCCGTTCCAGAGGGAGCAGAGATGGTCGACGAAGGTGACATTGTCATCGCGACGATGGCCGCATCCCGTATGGCCGCGCAGGTTGAGCGCGACGCCGAGGAAGCTGAAACAGAGCTCATCGGCGATGGCGAAGCAGCAGAGGGCGAAGACGGCGAAACAGCCGACTCCGGCGAAGCTGCCAGCTCCGACGGCGACGGCGACGGCGAGTAGCCCGTGCGGCTGCGCGGCAAGCGCGGCCGGGGTTCAACAGCGCCAGCCGACTGGTTGATTGTCGGACTGGGGAATCCTGGTACCCGCTACGCGGGAACTAGGCACAACGCTGGCTTCGAGGCTGCGAATCTTCTCGCGCAGCGCTGGGACCTTCCCAAGGCTAAGAAGCAGTTCAACGGCCTTGTCACTGAAGGTCGGATCTCACCAGGCGGACCGCGCGTAGCGGTCCTGCTTCCCCAAACATTCATGAATGACTCAGGGCGCAGCGCCAGCCCAGCCCGTGGAGCCTTCGGAGTTCCACTTGACCGAATCATCGTCTTGCACGACGAGCTCGATGTTCCATTTGGCGAAGTGCGCGCGCGTCTTGGCGGTGGGCTTGCCGGGCACAACGGACTTAAATCGCTGTCCCGCGAGCTTGGTGGACCCGACTTCCACCGCATCAGGATCGGTGTTGGGAGGCCAGACTCAACTGACGCGAACTTGGTGAGTGCCTACGTGCTGGGAGCTTTTTCAGAGCCGAAGGCAGAGGTGGCAAAACTGTTTGAGGACGCAGCCCGCGCGACAGAGGACCTGATCGCGGCGACCGCGGTTGAGGCCGAATGACCGCCTCTTCGGTCGATCAATCCCCGGCCCCAGACCGCGACGAGCCACTCTCAGCGCTGCTCCCACTCGCTAACTCGAAGGGACAGCTGGATCGGCTCCGAGCAGAGGGAGGGTCCGCGTTTGTCTCCAGTGGGATGAGGCCGTTCGTTCTTGCCGCGCTTGCCGCAGCAGACAGTGAGACTCCGCTTCTGGTGATCGCAGGTGACGACGCGGCAGCGCGGCGTTTGGCCGATGACCTCAGGGCTTGGCTCAAACCCCGACCGGTGTTGCTCTATCCGACTCGCGGAATCGCTGGTGGGTCACACCTTGCTCCACCTTCCCATCTGATCGGCTTGCGGCTTGGGGCGCTTGACGCCCTAGCCGGCAGTGACTTCGCTGATGGAGCGCCAGTTGTTGTGGCTAGCGCAGTTGCCCTAGCAGAGAAGGTTCCAGAGGCTGATCTGCGTCCCCATGGGTTCTCTGTCATCAAGGGTGATCGCTTCAGAATGTCGGAGATGCTCCCCAAGCTCGTTGACTGCGGGTACGAGCGGGTTGAGCAGGTGACGGAGCGCGGCCAGTTCTCCGTTCGCGGAGACATCATTGACATCTATCCAGCAACTGCCGAGCATGCGGTTCGGATCGACCTCTGGGATGAGGACATCGAAGCGCTGCGCTGGTTCTCCACCTTCACACAGCGGTCGCTGGGGATTGCGGATGAGGTTTTCCTGGCACCTGCAGCCGAGCTGCGGTTGGATTTGCGCGAGGCAGCTGAGTACGCGGCACTTGAGGACCCAGAGGACCGCCTTCCGCTAGCTGACCTGCTCCCACTGGACCGCTATGTCGCACCACTGGACCTGATCGACTCGGCCTCAATCGTGATCGCCGCAAGCGAGGAGATCAAGCCGTCGCTTGACGACTGGTGGCTGGACGTGGAGGCCACACTTGGGGAGGCCGATGCCGCAGCTCTCAACTCCACTCCCGTTGAGGTGGAGGAAGCTCTGGGCCGCAGGTCGGTTGCATCGCTCGCCATTCACGATTCCGGGCAGGAGATCGCCTGGCGTGGCGGGACTCCGGCAATTGCCGCCCGGACGCTGAAGGACGCTGAACCCGATCTGGAGAGATTGACGCGTGATGGCTACCGCGTGACAGTGGCGTTCCCGTGGCGCGGTGACGCTGACCGTGCCGCGCTCAACTTGGTTCGCATGGTAGCCGTCCCGCTGGGTGAGGAAGTGCCTGAGGAAGGCTCGTTGGTCTTCACCGCTGCGCGGATCACAGAGGGCTTTGTCTGCTCGGATCTGGCTCTCGCCGTAATTCCGGCGGATCGGCTGGTGCGCAGGCGCGTTCGCAGCCGCGAGCCACGCCACGGCCGCGCGGCCCTGAAGTCATTCACAGACCTCAAGGCGGGGGACACGGTCGTCCACGAGGACCATGGCATTGCTCGCTTTACAGGCTTTGACACCAAGACCGTTGCTGGCGTCACACGCGATTACCTCCAGCTTGAGTTCCTCGGCGGGGACAAGGTCTTCATGCCGGTTGACCAGCTCGCAAAGATCACTCGCCACCTTGGCTCCGGGAGTGAGGACCCCGGCCTCTCCAAGCTCGGCGGCAACGCTTGGGAGCGAATCAAGAGCAAGGCACGGGCCGCTGCCGACAGGCTTGCTGGCGAGTTGCTCAATCTCTACGCAGAGCGAAGGCGCAGACGAGGCCATGCCTTCGCGCCTGATGGGGAGGAGCAGCGAGACTTTGAGGCCTCATTCCCACACAGGGAAACACCGGATCAACTTGAGGCCATTGAGCAAGTCAAAGCGGACATGGAATCACCCGAGCCGATGGACCGTCTGATCTGTGGGGATGTTGGCTACGGGAAAACTGAGGTCGCCTTGCGGGCCGCTTTCAAGTGCGCTCTTGAAGGCCGTCAAGTACTCGTACTAGTTCCGACCACAATCCTCGCCCAGCAGCACTTTGGAACCTTTGCGGAGCGGTTCTCAGCCCACCCGCTGATCGTTGACCATGTCAGCCGGTTTAGATCGGCCGCGGAGCAGAAAGAGGTGGTCGCGGCTTTCAACGATGGCAAGGTCGATGTTCTCGTCGGGACCCACAGGTTGCTTGGGAGGGATATCCAACCCAAGGACCTTGGCCTGATCATCGTCGACGAGGAGCAGCGCTTCGGGGTCAAGCAGAAGGAGCTGCTGCGGCAGTTGAAACTGCGCACTGATGTGATGGCGATGAGCGCCACCCCGATACCCAGGACTCTCCAGATGTCCCTCGCGGGAGTTAGGGACATCAGTGTCATTGAGACCCCACCCGAAGGGCGCCGGCCGGTCCGGACCTATGTCGGCGAGTACGACGAGGAGCTTCTCCGCACAGCCCTTCAGCGCGAGCTCGACCGCAAAGGCAAGGCGTTCTACCTCCACAACCGAATTGAAACGATCGAAGCCACGGCGCAGCAGATCTCAAGCCTGGTGCCCAAGGCACGGGTTGAGATCGCCCACGGAGCGCTCGAAGAGGGGGATCTTGAAGAGCGGATGCTGCGGTTTGTGCGTGGCGAGGCCGATGTGCTCGTGTGCACAAGCATCATTGAGGCCGGGCTGGACATCCCTGAGGCCAACACACTGATCGTTGAGCGCGCTGACACCCTTGGCCTCAGCCAGCTCTACCAAATCCGGGGCCGCGTCGGGCGTGGCAGTGAGAGGGCTAACGCATACCTCTTCTATCCCTCCGCGGCGGCTCTCACCCATGACGCTGCGCAACGCCTTGCGGCCCTGTCTGACCACACTGAGCTTGGATCAGGTTTCCGCATTGCAATGCGGGACTTGGAAATCCGTGGAGCCGGCAATCTGCTCGGCCCGGAGCAGTCAGGGCACGTGGCGGCGCTCGGATTCGAGCTCTACATGAAGCTGCTCGATGAGGCTGTGGCGGAGATGGAAGGTTCAAGCGAGAGCGAGCTGCGGTCAGTTCGCATTGATGTTCAGATCGACGCTTGGGTTCCGGAGGAGTACGTCAAGTACGAACGAGCCAAGATCGACATTCACCGCCGTGTGGCATCTGCAGCCGATGTGGCGGAGCTGGAGGATCTTCGGTCCGAGTTGGAGGACCGGTTCGGCCCTGTTCCGGATCCCGTGGATCGGCTATTGGGCATGCAGCGCGCTCAAGTCCGACTGGGCATGGCTGGCGCGCGCGACGCATCCTTCCGCCAGGGCAAGCTGACAATCGGGGGCCTCGACCTGCTCCCGGAGGCAGCCAAAGAGCTGAGGGACCGGATCCCAGTGGCAGCATGGAAGTCCGGAGCCGGCACGGTCACCGTGCCCGTAGAGGACGAACCACAGTCCCGCTATGAGGCTCTTGTCCACGTCGCAGACACGCTCGCAGCGGTCACAGCTGGATCTGGAACATGAGCTTGAAGCGAACGGGTTCTGTCTTACGCCGTGCTCGAGCCTCCGGTTCCGCTACCCTCTCAAACTTATGAACCGCCTAGCGAAGATCCTCATCCTGTCCATCGCCGTTTCCCTCGGTGGCGTTCTCGTCGCCTGTGGCGGAGTTCCTTCGAACTCTGTTGCCACAGTCGCTGATGATCCCATCACCAAGGACACGTTCAACAAGTGGATGGCGATTGCCGCCAAGTCTCAGGGTCAGCAGAACCCAGGTGCCCCAGTAGTGGTTCCGGACGCACCGGAGTTCACTAACTGCATCGCTCAGAAGCAGGCTGCTCTTCCGAAGGCAACAGCTAAGGCTCCGGCTCCGACGCCAGCTCAGCTGAAGTCAGAGTGTCAGGCACAGTTTGACCAGCAGAAGGGCCAGGTCATGCAGCTTCTGATCACGTCCGCTTGGATCGAGGGTCAGGCCAAGGCCATGGGCGTCACAGTCAGCGATGCCGAGGTTCAGAAGCAGTTTGACAAGACCAAGAAGGGCGCATTCCCAACGGATGCGGCCTATCAGAAGTTCCTCAAGCAGTCAGGCGAGACCGAGAGCGACATTCTCTTCAGGATCAAGATTGACGCTCTCAGCACCAAGATTCGTGACGCAGCACTGAAGGGGACAGATCAGGTCTCCAATGAGGCCGTCGCCAAGTACTACGCAGCTCACTTGCAGCAGTTTGGTCAGCCTGAGACGCGTGACATCGCACTCATCCAGACCAAGAGCAAAGCTGACGCACAGAAGGCTCAGGCCGCTCTGTCAGCCAACTATTCCAACTGGGCAGCAGTCGCGAAGCAGTACTCAAGCGACAAGGCTTCAGTAGCCACCGCTGGCGTCAAGCGCGGAGTTGTTCAGGGACAGGATCCAAACTTCACGCAGGCATTTGCTGAGAAGCTCAACGGACAGCCGATCATCGTCCGCACAGCTGATGGCAACTACGACCTCATTCGGGTTGTTGGGATCAACAAGGGTGCCGTCCAGCCGCTTGACAAGGCCAAGGCCAGCATCGTGCAGGCTCTCAAGCAGACGCAGCAGCAGACGACACTTCAGAACTTCGTCAAGAGCTTCCAGGCATCCTGGAAGAAGCGGACTGAGTGCGCGAAGATCTACATCGTGGATCTCTGCGGTAACGCGCCAAAGGCAGCAGCACAGCCTGGCGCTGGCACGGTCCAGCAAGCTCCGTCACAGCAGCAGCAAGCTCCCTGATCCGGCAGCGCTTTGAGCGCGCCGGATAACGCAGCCGCGATTGAGCGGCTAGACGACCTCGCCCGCATCCTGCGGGTTGAGTGTCCGTGGGATCGGGAGCAGGATGAGCGGTCAATAGTTCCGTTCACCCTTGAAGAGGCCTACGAGTTGGCGGATGCCGCTCGCTCGGGTGATGACGCAAAGATGGTCGACGAGCTTGGTGACGTGCTCTTCCAAGTGCACTTCATGTCCCTTCTGCTTGAGGAGAGGGGAGTGGGCAACCTAGCCGCCGTTGCCGACCATTGCCGCGAGAAGCTCATTCGCAGGCACCCGCATGTCTTTGGCGAGGTGGAGGTCTCAGGCGCAGCCGAAGTCACGGCCAACTGGGATCAGATCAAGCAGACTGAGCCCAACCGCGAGGCGGGCATCTTCGGCGAGGTCCCCGAGAACCTACCTGGGACGCTCTACGCCCGAAAGGTCCAACGGAGGGCAGCCACCAGTGGATTCGACTACGGAACCGCTCAGGACGCCCTAGAGGCCCTCAGGGGCGAGGTTGATGAGCTGGAGGAGGCATTGGCCTCGGGTGACATGGATCGGGTTGATTCAGAGCTTGGGGATGTTCTCTTTGCGGCTGTCAATGTGGGTCGCAAGACCAAGGTTGATCCGGAACTGGCGATCAGGTCCACCAGCAACCGTTTCCGGGCGAGAGTGCAGGCCGCGGCCGACCTGGCGGCAGCCGACGGCCTCGCGTGGCAGGATCTTGAGCCTGATCACCGGCTCGCGTTCTACACGCGGGCGCGACAACTAGAGACCTAGACCCCCGGAGGGCCAGATGAGCCAGATTGCAGCAGTACACGCACGCCAGATCGTTGATTCCCGCGGCAACCCCACGGTTGAGGTTGAGGTAGCTCTCGACTCAGGCGCTTGGGGAAGGGCAGCTGTTCCGTCTGGCGCCTCAACAGGAGAGTTCGAGGCCACCGAGCTTCGCGATGGCGGAAAGGCTTGGATGGGTAAGGGCGTACTCAACGCCGTAGGCAATGTCAATGGCGAGATCGCCGGGGCCATCGCTGGGATGGACGCTGACAATCAGGCTGGGATTGACCACAAGCTGATTGAGCTTGACGGGACGCCAAACAAGTCACGCCTTGGTGCCAACGCAATCCTCGGGGTGTCACTTGCCGTCGCACACGCGTCCGCGATGGACAGCCGTGAGCCACTATGGCGCAAGCTTGGTGGGGATTCGGCAGTACGAATGCCTGTCCCGATGATGAATGTGATCAACGGTGGGGCCCATGCCGACAATGCCATTGACTTCCAGGAGTTCATGGTTGTGCCACTTGGAGCTGACACTTTCTCAGAGTGCCTGCGCATGGGCGCGGAGGTCTTCCACACGTTGAAGGACACCCTTCACAAGCGTGGCATGTCGACCGCCGTGGGTGATGAAGGCGGATTCGCTCCCAACCTCTCGTCAAACGAGGAAGCGCTTGAGGTCCTGATGGAGGGCATCGTGGCGGCTGGGTTCGAGCCTGGACATGACATCGCCATTGCCTTGGACCCGGCAACAAGTGAGATCTACGAGAACGGCGTCTACAACCTCGAACATGAAGGACGCCAGCTGACAAGCGAAGAGATGGTTGATTACTGGGCCGACCTCTGCTCCAAGTTCCCGATTGTCTCGATTGAGGATGGGATGGACGAAGAAGATTGGGCTGGCTGGAAGGCTTTGACGGACCGACTTGGGGAGAAGATCCAGCTTGTTGGCGACGATCTCTTTGTTACCAACGCCGCCCGCCTGCGCCGCGGAGTTGAGGAGGGTTCAGCGAACGCCATCCTCGTCAAGGTCAACCAGATCGGCACCCTTACGGAGACTCTGGAGGCAATGCAGGTTGCTCGCGAGGCCGGCTATGCGTCAGTCATGTCCCACCGCTCTGGTGAGACAGAGGACACGACGATCGCTGACCTAGCGGTTGCAACAGGGTGTGGGCAGATCAAGACCGGGGCGCCATCAAGGTCTGATCGAGTGGCCAAGTACAACCAACTCCTGCGCATCGAAGAGTCGCTTGGCGACCGCGCAGTATTCCCCGGGCGGTCGGTCTTCCGAATCTAAGGCTGGGGGACTTCATCCGCGGGAAGGAGAACCGATTCCCGCGGCGAAAAGGCTGGCGAGAGGAATGCCGCCAGTCAGTCACACCCACGCTTCGTCCGGACCGGGTCACCGGCTCCGCTCTGCGACCGACGGCGTTCGGTTTGATCGCTTGGGACGAACGGCCCTGTTGCTGGGGCTCATGGTCCTGTTTGGCTTCTACGCGAGTGCTGGTATCCGCATGTGGACGGCCCACGCAGACAGCGTCCAGCGGCGGCAGGCTGTGGTCAAGCTTCAGAACGAACGAACGGTCTTGCTGCGAGAGCGGAAGGCCCTTGGCGGCCAACTTGGTGTTGCTACTCAAGCTCGGCGGTTGGGAATGGTCCTGCCGGGTGAAGTGCCATTCGTCATTACTGGCCTGCCAGGCGAGACTCACTGAGCTCCGGGCGCAAGCCCGGTGGTCCAGCACGGCCACCACGCTACGCTCCGTCGATGGATTCGATCGACGCCGCGAGATTTCAATGGGATGACGGCGAGCGACGCCTGAAGGAGGCGGATGCCTCCAAGGGTTCGATGGAGATGGTCACCGGGAGGTTGATTGAGGAGCTCAGACGCCGGCTCGGCGGTCCGTTCATGGCCAACGAGCTAGTCACGCTCTACGAGCAAGGCACGGACTGGTGCCTTGAACTGGCGATGGCTGCCGCCCCGAGCAATCCAGAGGCGTGGGATGGCCTGACTGTTGCTGATGCGGCGTTTGGCCGCTATCTGCGTGAGGCCACCGACTACGCGGGTGGACGCATAGTGCAGCCATACGAACGCGACCAGAGCTGACCCGCATTTAGGCAAGCGCCGCCCTGAGGCCCAATGGGCCTCGTTGAACTACGAACCGACCGGTCGGTCAGTCCGCGTCAGAGTCGCCCGCCCGGCGGATCACGATCGTGTCTTCTTCGATCGTGACTTCTACCGGTCGGTGCCCGGCCCAATGCTCGGCGTAGACGGGATCGTCAGCCACGGCTGGGTCGAGCCAAAGCCCGTAACCCTCTTCTCCGTGGTCGAAGCTTCCCTCGAGTGCCTTGCGTCCACGGCCACGTCCACCACGACGGCGCGGAGCTGGGGTGGCAGCGCCCCCGTTGTCAGGGGCAGCCTCCTCTGCTTCGTCGGCGTCGCCGGCTTCACGGGCTGCTTCTTCGGCGATACGGGCTTCCTCGGCTGCCTTTTCGGCTTCCTCGGCTGCACGTGCTTCGTCGGCTTCGAGTTCGGCTGCGATCAGCGCGTCGTCCTCATCCCGGAGGTCGATACCAGTGGGTGATGTTCCCGCTGGACCTTCCGGGGCAAGGCCCTGTTCGCGCTTGAAGCTGTCGATCTGCTGGACAGTCACCTCAAGTTGGTGAGCAATCCATGCGTCCGTCCGGCCCTGTTGGACCCAAGCTCGAATCTGGTTGAGCTGTGGTTTAAGAGACTTCCTGGACATTGCCCCAGCGACTCTATCCGAACGGGGCGGGACGCCCCGATCCGAGGCGCGCTACTTCGCCGTGGAGGGACCTAGCCGAGCAGCCAGGCGAGCGTGTTCAACATCACCACGGTCACCAGCACTGCGGTGGCAATCATCGAGAACACAAGACCGGCAAAGCGAAACTTGCCACGGCGACGGGTCTGCTCCTGCCTGCGGCGCAGGGAGCGCTGCTTGGCGTCCCGCCGAAGGGCAGTGAGGCGATGCCGCTCGCGCACTACTTCAGCGCGGAAGGCCTCCTCGAACGAATGCAACGACTTCCGGCTTTTGGGCCTTGGCCGTGTTGGCATGTGCACAGACATCAGCCAGTAGAGGGTACCAACGGCCCGCCTAGGTTCTGTGCGTCAGCGCACAGTCCCCACAGTCCTGCCTGCTTATTGCGGGCTTTTGCCTCAAGATCAGCGTATTCAATGGCTTTCTCAGTATTTGGGCTGATTGACATCGTTCTGGCGGCGCCTGCGCTCAAAAGAGCCGCGTTGACGTCCAAGCCCCTTTCTGTCTTGACATAGGCCAGCAGGCGGCCGTAGCGGTCCCGTGGCTCAGCTCCGGGGGTGAGGGTGACCCGATGGCCCGCGACAAGAGTTTCGTTCAGATGTGACGCTGCCTTGGCGTAGCACTGAACCGGCGTGTTCGGTTTGACGCTCTCGGGTGTGTCGACCCCGATATAGCGGACGCGTTCAGTCGAGCCCTGGTAGTTGACGATGATCGTGTCGCCATCGACAACCCGGACTACTTGGGCGCTGAACGGTCCGTCGGGTATCGCGCTACCTCCGCAGCTGAGCGAGGCGATTGCCAGGACTGTAAGAGCAGTAAGGAGGAGGATCCCTGCGGTTCTCTGGTCAGCTCGAAACAAGGGCATGGGAGGGAAGCTAGTGGAGGGCTCCCTGAAAAAGAGAGAGGGCGCGCCTCTCGGCACGCCCTCTGAACACTTCGATCAGCACCCGAGTGGGTGCTGATGCAATTCAAGCCTCAGGCAGCTTCTTCGTAGACGGCGATGAAGCGGAGGTAGTTGTCAGCGATCTGCGAGACAGCGTCCTCGCGGGTGATGTCGCCGTCAAGGAATCCCTTGAGGGAGTCCCACCAGATTGAACGCCCAATAGCAAAACCAACGAAGCCTTCAACTGGGGCAGCCTCGCGGAGCCAGTGGTCAACCTTCGCATCGCTTGCGCCGCGGCCAAGGAGAACGCAAACAACTCCGTCACGGCCATCAATACGGGTCTGCTCGGCAAGCATCTGAGCGTCCTCACGCTTATCAACGCCCTCGATCTTCCAGATGTCGGCCTCGACGCCAGCGTTCTGGATTGCTTCGATTGCGCCGCGCATCAGTTCGGGACGCAGCTCAGCGTCGTAGCGGTCGGTGTCTCCACCAACGGCTTCAAGCTGCTGCGGCTCGGCAGGGACCAGAAGCTCAAACAGGAACTTCCTGTCATTCGCGTGCAGCCAGTCAGACAGGCGCTTGAGACGCCCAAGTTGACGCTCGTTCATTTCCTGATCGCCCTCAGGGTTGTAACGGACCAGAACCTTCGAGAAGGCTGGATCAAACTGCTCAATGTGGGCGCCGAACTCGTCGTCGTACTGGAAGTCGAACTCGTTCTGACCACTCTTCTCAACGGGCATGGCGAGCTTGAGACCCTTCGCCTTGGTCCGCTCGGGCACGCTGCTGCCGAACTGTTCGTCAACCAGAACACCGGTTGAGCCAGCCTGGGCACCGCGTTCAACCGCGAGCTCCATGCCTTCGTAGATCAAGCGCTTTGCGTCGCTGATCGTCTCTGTCTGCTCGGCGTCGGGGGAACCCTCGATGCCAAACATTTTTGTCTGAAAACTGCCGCGATGGTCGAAGGCGAGAATGAAAAGCCTTCCTTCGGAGTAACCGAGTGCCATGAGTCCTTCCTAGTTAAGGGGTTCGGAATGTTCTGCGAGTCTATTCTCTATCCGTGGCCAGCGGTACTCCCGATCTCTCAGTTGTATGTCCCTCGTGTGGGGAGAGGGTCAGCCCGTACATCACTGAGTGTCCGTACTGCGGCAAGAGGGTAAGAAAAAGGGCGCCCAAGCTTGGCTCCCGGGAGGACCCTGCCAACAAGGCTGCCAAGCGCGAAAAACGCAGGCGCCGAGCCCCGGCAAGGCCCAAGTTCGACACCTCAAGCGGCCGACTACTAATTGTTCCCGGCCTACTGATCGGTGCGGTTACGCTGACGATCCTCGTGCGGTCACAGGTAGTCAACGCGGCGACGCTCGTGGTGCTTGGGCCGATTGGTAATGACTGGCCCAAACTCGTTTCTTCCCCCTTTGTCCACCTCAGCCTCCCGTATGCCTTCATGGCTCTTGTTGCCTTCGCGATCTTCGGGTCACTAATCGAGCGGAGCCTTTCAGCGGGCCCGTTCGTTGTGCTGGGAACCTGGCTGCTTGCCGGGGCGGGTGGGGCATGGCTCTCCGCTGGGACCGGCATCTCGAGAGCGTCGGGTGCTCTGGCACCGGCGATTGCTGTGACCCTTGCCTCTGGGATGGCAGCATTGGATGCAAGGCGTGGAGGCGACCACGATGCAGACATTGTCGGCCCGGGCGTGGCATTGGTTGCCCTGTGCCTGCTTCCACCGCTGGTGATCGGAGCGACCTGGCAGGAACTGGTCTCCGGTCTTGTGGTCGGAATTGGTGTTGGCAGCCTGCTGACTGTCCGCCTGCGTTCAGCCTGAACCTCTAACGAATTCGGTCCGCTGGTGAAAACCGCGCCTTGGGGGTACCCTCGGGTGGCAGCACATT
>WLNJ01000026.1 GCA_009699865.1 Actinomycetota bacterium | reverse complement strand
CAGAAGATGATCGACTCGGATCCCGAAGCTAAGGAGATTGTGGAGGTCGCTCGGGGACTTGAGGGGGTCGTCCGAAACAGCTCCGTCCACGCTGCTGGCGTTGTGATTGCGGACCGTCCACTGACGGACATTGCCCCCGTTCAGCTCGCAGAGACCAACGAGGTCGATGAGAACGGCAAGAAGCGCTACCGCGTTGTGACCGCCTTCTCCCAGAAGCCAATCGAGCAGCTCGGCTTGCTGAAGATGGACTTCCTGGGCCTTCGGAACTTGGATGTCATCGTTGACGCCGTCAAGTTGATTGAGGAAGCCACAGGCACTAAGCCTGACATTGACACTCTGCCGCTGGACGATCCAGCCACCTTCAAGATGCTGGCCAAGGCTGACTCGGTCGGGATTTTCCAGTTTGAGTCTGAAGGCATGCGGAAGGCTCTGCGCCAAGTGAAGCCAACTGAGTTCGGCGACCTCATTGCCCTCGTGGCGCTGTACCGCCCGGGTGCGATGGACAAGATCCCGGACTATGCGCGCGGCAAGCTGGATCCGGACGGAATCACATACAAGGACTCGCGCCTTGAGCCGATTCTTGCTGAGACGAAGGGCGTGATCCTCTATCAGGAGCAAGCCATGTTGATCTCAAAGGAGATCGCTGGATTCTCAGGCGCCCGCGCGGACGACTTGAGAAAGGCCATCGGCAAGAAGGACCGCAACGCAATGGCCGCGCTGAAGGACGAGTTCTTTGCTGGATGTCGCACTTCGGGCACAAGCGAAGCGACTGTGGCGTGGATCTGGGAGGCCAATGAGCGAGCCGCGGACTACTCCTTCAATAAGTCGCACGCTGCCTGTTACGCGCTGATCTCATATCGAACTTCCTGGCTGAAGGCCAACTATCCGGCTCAGTACATGGCGGCCTTGGTTAGCTCGGTGATGTCAACCAAGGACAAGGTTCCGTTCTACCTCTCACACGCGGATGAGATGGGCCTGGTCCTTCTCCCACCGGATGTCAACGGCTCCGAGCACGGCTTCTCGGTCGAAGGCACATCGATTCGCTTCGGCCTAGATGCGGTCAAGGGCGTCGGCTATCAGGCTGTTGAGGCAATTCTTGGAGCGCGTGAGGAGTCGCGCTTTGACTCGATCTTCGACTTCTGCGAACGCGTTGATGGTCGGATGGTCAATAAGGGCGCAATTGAGGCGCTGATCAAGGCTGGAGCATTTGATTCGACTGGTTCGACACGCAAGGGGATGCTCGCGGTGGTGGAGCAGGCGATTTCAGGAGGCCAGCAGACGCGTCAGGACGCCGAGACAGGGCAAGGGAACCTCTTTGCGGGCTTGGATGACGATTCGGCCGTTACGGAGTCCATACGGCCTTCTATCCCTTCGGGTGAGTTTGAACGCAAGGAACTGCTTGCTGGAGAGCGCGACTCAACGGGCATCTACATCTCTGCTCATCCGCTCAGGGAGGTTCGAGCTGCGATGGCAAAGGCTGTTGACTGCGGCATTGGCGGGCTTGGCGAACGCAAGGATCGTGAGCGCGTGACGACAGGGGGCATCATCACCAAGGTTGCCCGGGTTCGGACGCGCGCGGGGGATCCGATGATCCGCGCAGTCCTCGAGGACCAGGAAGGCGCCTGCGACCTGCTCATCTTCAAGAAGGGAGTTGAGAAGCTCGGCCACCTGCTGGAGGAGGACCGAATTCTTATTGTCAATGGCGAGCTTGACCGCAAGGACGAAGGGCGGCCCACAATCCTGATCCGTGAGGTCAAGGAGTTCGAGCCAACCGACGACGAGATCCGCGATGCTGAAGCTGCAGCACAGGTTGAGGAAGCCGGGATCACAGTTCGGGTACCAGCGTCAGGTGTAGCTGGTCAGGTGCTTGAGGATCTCAAGGATCTGCTGGCGGCCAATCCGGGTGGAAGTCCAGTCACGCTTGAACTCCCAGCCAAGGACGGGGTCCGCACGATTGTTCTGGGCGAGGACATGAAGGTCAATGCATCACCTGGCGTTCGCAGCCAGATAGAGGATCTTCTGGGCGTTGGATCCTTGGCCGAAGCGGCCTAGTCCTTTAGCCCGCGGTCCTTACGACCCTGCTTAAGGAGCTGCCTCATCTTGCGGACATCTTCTAGCTGAGCTTCCGCTCCGCCAGTTCCCGGGCCTTCAAGGATCGCGGGGAGATGCGCGAACCGGGGTTCGGCCATAAACAGGCCGAGGGCCTTCCCACCAATCAGACCCTCTCCAGGGGGTGCGTGGCGGTCCTTGTTTGACCCGAGCTCGGTTTTGGAGTCATTCACATGAAGGGACCTAAGGCGGTCAAGGCCAATTGCCGAATCACAGGCGTTGACGGTCTCGGCTATTCCCTCGAGCGTGCTGACGTCATAGCCAGAGGCGTAGAGGTGACATGTGTCTAGACAGACACCAAGCCGTGGGTCTCCTCCGGCGGCCTCAAGCAGGTCTGAGAGTTGCTCGAATGACCGTCCGAGGGTTCCGCCCGCTCCAGCGGTGTTCTCGAGGTGGAGCTCACAACTCCCGGTTTCCTTCAGGGCCTCCGCGATCACTTCACCAGCGCGTGCAACCGCCTCGCTCGGGTCCCCATCTTTGGCTGATCCTGGATGGAGGACTACACCGTTCGCGCCAATTCGATCACCGACCTCGAGAGCGTTGATTAGTCCGATTAGTGATTTCTCCCGAAGTTCTGGGTCAGTTGATGCACAGTTGAGGAGGTAAACCGCATGGATGAGGACTGGTCCGATTCGGCTGGCCTCGCGAGCAGCCCGAAAGGCATCAACCGCCTCGTCCGTATGGTTTGTTGGCTTCCACGCCCGTGGAGACTGGGAGAAGATTTGGATTGCATCGCACTCCTTTTCCACGCCCCGTTCGATTGCCTTGGGGAGGCCCCCAGCCGGTGAGACATGAGCTCCGACTACCATGCGGTTCCCTTCATGAGAGTTCGATTCGCACCATCTCCTACGGGAGCCCTCCACATTGGTGGAGCCCGCACCGCCCTTTTCAATTGGCTGCTTGCTCGCGGCCAAGGCGGATCAATGGTGCTGCGCATCGAAGATACCGATCGCGAGCGCTCGACAGAGGAGAACATCGCCCAGATCCTCGAAGCCCTCGAATGGCTTGGCATCGACTGGGACGAGGGTCCAGTCATGCAGACATCAAATGAGGAACGCCACAAGGAGGTGCTCGCTCAACTTGAAGAGTCAGGTAAGGCTTACCGCTCGTCGGCCAATGCGGACGATGTTCGGGTTTGGAAGGAGAAGCATGGGGCCGACCGGGGGTTCCGTGGAGAGGCCGAACCAGATGGAGCTCTGCGGCTACGGATCCCAGACGAGGGGGAGACAGTGGTTGCGGACGCCGTCCGCGGCGAGGCTGTCTTTGCCCACCGTCACCTAGACGACCCTGTAATTGCCCGTGGGGATGGGACGCCGCTCTACAACCTTGCCGTTGCGATCGACGATCTTGATGCGGGGATCACCCATGTCGTGCGGGGTGAGGATCATCTTTCCAACACTCCTAAACAGGTTCTAGTCCTTGAGGCGCTTGGGGCTGAGATCCCGATCTACGCCCACCTCCCGCTCCTCCATGGTCCTGACGGCAAGAAGCTCTCAAAGCGGCATGGCGCTGCCTCCGTTCAAGAGTTGAGAGACGCTGGTTATCTGCGCGAGGCTGTTGTCAACTACATGGCGTTGCTCGGAGCTGGCTACGACTCTGACCGTGAGATCTTCACGGCAGCTGAGCTTGCCGAGCGCTTTGCATTGGAGCGCGTGTCAAAGAGTCCGGCGGTCTTTGACGATAAGAAGCTGAGGCATATCAACGGGCTCTACCTCCGAGAGCTTGATGAGGGCGATCTCGTTGCCCGCCTGGAGGGATTCACTGGGAGAACCGGCATCGCTGGAGCTGTCTCGATCTCGCGCGAGAAGTTCCAAACCTTGGCTGAGTTCGAACCTCTCTGCGGCTTCATCTTTGACGGACCTGGGGATGACCCCAAGGCCGTGGCAAAGATCTTCGGTAGGGAGGAGGCCCGGCCAGCGCTGAGCCGTGTCAGGGAGGTTCTCGCTGGGCTCAGTGAGGACTTCACCCATGAGGACATTGAGACCGCGCTTGAGCCACTGCCCGAGGAGTTCGGAGTGGGCGCTGGGAAGATTTTCCAGCCCATCAGGGTTGCCCTCAGTGGAACGACCGTCTCGCCAGGCATCTTCGAGACTCTTGCTTTGCTTGGTCAGGCAGAAAGTCTTGCGCGAATAGACGCGATGATCGCCAAGCTTGCTGATCCCGCCGGAGCCGCATAGGATCCGCTGGTGATCTCAATCACCGCCAAGGCGCCATATGGAATAAGCGCGCTAGTCGAGCTAGCTCTCTCGCCGGAAGGAACTCCTGTCCCGGCAGCCGAGATTGCGCGGAAGCGGGGTATCCCGCCTCAGTTTCTCGAGCAAATATGCGCCACGCTGAGGCGAGCCGGACTGCTCGTAAGTCAGCGAGGGGTGAAGGGCGGATTTCGCTTAGCCAAGCCAGCCTCTGAGATAACGGCGCTAGAGGTGGTCGAGATTCTCGATGGAAGCTTGGGCGCTGGAGCAGAGGGGGTCTTTCGGGACGCCGCCGATGCTGCGCGGGCGGTCTTGGGGAAGCGAACCATTGAAGAGCTCGCCAAATCAGAAGCTGGCGGCGCTTCCCCGATGTACTTCATCTAGCGCGGCGTCACATCTAGGGGTGCGTCAGATACCCTTGCCGAATGGCCTTAAAACCGGTACGAGTAGAGGATTTAGTTGGAGGGACCCCAATGGTCCCGATCGAACGCCTCTTCCCTGAGTGCAAAGCGAAGCTCTTCGGCAAGGTTGAGTCGCGGAATCCAGGCGGATCGGTGAAAGATCGGATTGGACTCGCGATGATCAACGCGGCCGAGCAATCCGGACTCATCAGCCCCGGCAAGACACGAGTCGTTGAGGCCACTTCAGGCAACACCGGAATCGCCCTAGCGTTCGTATGTGCTGCACGCGGGTACGAGCTGGTGCTAGCGCTTCCCCAAGGCATGAGTCGGGAGCGGGAGACCCTTCTGAAGCTGTTTGGCGCACGAGTGGAGATCGTTGAGTCGATGGGAGGCATGAACGAGGCCGTGGCTGAGGCTGCCCGTCTGGCAGAAGATGCAAATAGTTGGCTTCCGGACCAGTTCTCCAACCCGGCCAACCCTCAGGCGCACTACGACGGCACCGGCCCAGAGATTTGGGAGACCCTTGGGGGCAAGGTCGATGTACTCGTTTGCGGAGTAGGCACAGGTGGGACGATCACTGGGGCTGGACGGTTCCTCAAGGAGCGCAATCCCGACCTGAAGATCGTTGCAGTGGAACCCGAGTCTTCTCCCGTCTTGAGCGGTGGACTCCCAGGACCACATCGGATTCAGGGCATTGGAGCTGGGTTCGTACCGAAGGTGCTTGATCGGAACCTGATTGATGAAGTGATCGTGGTCTCAGACGACAATGCCATCGAAACGGCTTGGGCTGCGGCAAGCACGGAGGGGCTGCTGGTCGGCATGAGCTGCGGAGCAGCTTTGTGGGGAGCTATGACCTATTCCAGTGCGGCGGACGCAGCGGGGAAGAGGGTGGCAGTTGTCCTGCCTGACTCTGGTGAGCGTTACGCGACGGCACCGTTCTTCGCCCCAGCCTGATCTGTCTCTAGACGGGCAATTGGCGACCGCGCTGTCTAGTCCGCCTGCAGGGTTTGCTCAGCACGGGGTGGCTCGTTAGAGTCAGACACATGGCTCTTCTAGGCGTTCAGCTGTTTTCAAAGGTCGCGAATGAGATTCGGCATGACGTCACAGCCGCAATTGAGCGCGATCCCGCTGCACGGGGTGTTGGTTCTGGCACCATTCTTGCTCTCTGGCCCGGTGTTCACGCCGTATTGGCGCACCGAGTAGCGCACGCGCTTCATTCCTCTGGCGTTCCGATCGCACCACGTGTGATCGCAGCTGGGACTCGGTTTGTCACCGGTGTGGAAATCCACCCGGCGGCAGAGATCGGCGAGGGCCTCTTCATTGATCATGGAATGGGTGTGGTGATCGGAGAGACATCCAGCATTGGGTCCAATGTGACCATCTATCAAGGGGTCACGCTCGGGGGCACTGGCTTTGCTGGGGGCAAGCGGCACCCAACCGTCGGAGACGATGTAACGATTGGATCGGGTGCCAAACTTCTCGGTCCGATCGAGGTTGGTGACCGGGCGAAGATTGGTGCTAACAGCGTTGTAATCCACGATGTTCCCCAAGGCGCCACGGTTGTCGGCAATCCAGGGCATCCGGTTAGAGTTGATGGCGAGCGTCCGACAGGTCCAGACGCGGACTGGGCTCACCTTCCAGACCCTGTAGCCGACGCGCTCGGTTCTCTCGCTGACCGCCTAGATGCGGTCGAGAGGGAGGTAGGCAGCAAGCCCGGTGAAGTAAGGCGTCTGACCCCACGGCGGGGTCCGACAAGCGCCGGCGGCTAGTTTCTCGAGGCCTCTTCGGGAGTGATTCTGGGAGTCGGACGCATCTCTGCTTCGGTGCGCCGGCGGAGCGAGAGCACAGACCACATGGCTTCTATTGCTATGCGGCTGGACATCTTGCTGGTCCCAGCAAGGCGGTCTCTGAAGACGATCGGGACTTCAACGATCTTGAGGCCTTGGAGCATCGCCCGGTATGTGACCTCGATCTGAAAGACATAGCCCTCGGCCTTGACAGTGTCTAGGTCGATGGCCTCCAGAGCGCTTGCCTTGAGGCACTTGAATCCGCCTGTTAGGTCGCTGACTTCGGCTCCAAGAATAGTGCTGGCATAGCGGCACCCTCCCCGACTCAAGACCCTCCGTGTTGTGCCCCAGTCAAGGACCACGCCCCCGCTCACATAGCGAGACCCAATCACGACATCGGCTGTCTGCGACGCCTCGAGTAGGCGCGGAATGTCAGCTGGATCATGGGAGAAATCGGCGTCCATCTGGATGACCTTCTGGGCGCCTTGGGCAAGGGCGTACTTGAAGCCTGCGACATATGCACGGCCTAGCCCTTCCTTGCCAGCCCGGTGGAGAACCTTGATCTTTCCCTCGCTGGCGACGCTCAGGCGGTCTGCGATTGCGCCCGTTCCATCGGGCGAATTGTCGTCGACGACAAGAATGTTCCACGACCCGGGAGCTGCGAGTTCCAGCTGTTTGCTGATGGCAGCGGCGATCGACTCGAGGTTCTCCTTCTCGTTGTATGTGGGGAGGACAAGCCAGATTGGTTCGGACACGTGTGTGAGGCTACTGACCAGCTAGGCGGGCAGACCTTGATGCAGGCGAATGCGTCGCTCTGTGTCAGAATCGACTTGTGGCTTCAAGAGACTCACATCAATTCCCCCGCGCGGATTCGTCTGCGGCGGTCTATCAACGTCGCCGTCGTGCCGCGGGAGCAGCGCTACTGGCATTTGCTGCGGTGGTTGTCTGGGGGGTTTCCGCGCTTGGGGGAGGGTCTGAGGGAGGAAGCAATGGCACTGGTTTTGCGGCTCGAATCCTGAAGATCGGCGGAATCGGACCAGATTCGCTCCTAGCGAGGCAGGATGTGATTGAGACTGCCGCGGTGGCATCCGTCTATCAGCAGACCCCATACATCGTCCGGGGAGGCGGGGGTCAAAAAGTGGTTGCGCTGACCTTCGATGATGGACCGAGCGAGTGGACCCCCCAGATACTTGCGATTCTCCGCAAGGAAGGTGTGGGCGCCACGTTTTTCAGTGTCGGAGGGGTTATCTCCACATTTGGAGCAAACAGCGTTGCTGCCCATCAGGCTGGCTACCCAGTGGGTGATCACACATGGTCCCATCCCCAGATGCCGAGCTTTTCGCTTGCTGATCAGAAGCTTGAGATTGACCGCACCTCCGATGCTCTGACCGGCCTAGGTCTGCCTAAGCCCTCGCTTTACAGACCTCCATATGGCGCCTATGACCAGACGACACTCGCGCTACTCAAGAAGCGCAAGATGCTGCTCGTCCTCTGGGATGTCGACACCCTTGACTGGTCTCGACCAGGGGCGGATGTAATCGTTCAGAATGCGCTCTCGCAAGTTCAATCTGGGTCGATCATCCTGATGCACGATGGTGGCGGCGACAGGACCCAGACGCTCGCTGCCCTTCCACGGATTATTGCTGGACTGAGGCAACGGGGGTATCAGATGGTCACCGTGCCTACCTTGCTAGTTGAGGATCCACCCCGCCCGGGTGAGACGCCCCCCGCCGCTGGAGCTGGGGCCTAAGCAGGCCTTTCTGGGCCGGCCGATCGGCCCGCTACCGTGGGGCGGGCGATGCCCGCACCCAACACACCCAATGCACCTGACGCGGATCAGCTTCTCGAGCACCTGAACCCGCCCCAGAGGGATGCGGTTACGCACGATTCCGGGCCCCTTCTAATACTCGCCGGCGCTGGCTCGGGGAAGACCCGTGTGCTGACTCACCGGCTGGCATGGCTTGTTGCTACTGGGAGGGCGGACGCCACGGAGATCCTGGCCATTACCTTCACCAACAGAGCTGCGAAAGAGATGCGCCATCGAGTTGAGCACCTAATCAACCGATCAACCCAAGGCCTTTGGGTGATGACTTTCCACTCTGCCTGTGCGCGAATCCTACGGATCGATGGTGAAAAGATCGGTTATGCCTCCGGGTTCTCGATCTTTGATCAGGACGACTCCAAGCGTCTGATCAAACGCACTTTGGATGACCTTGGGCACGACCCAAAGCGCGTTGCTCCCGCGGCGGTCCAGGGCGAGATCTCGCGAGCTAAGAACGCCATGCTGACTCCGGCTGAGTACTCAGACAGCACCGGTTCCTGGTGGGAGGAGACAGTCGCAGAGGTGTATCGGTCTTACGAACGCTCGCTGGAGCAGCAGAACGCCATGGACTTCGACGACCTTCTTGTCCGCACCGTTCGGCTCCTAGAGGGTCATGACGAGGTAAGGCAGCGTTGGAACCGCCGGTTTAAGCATGTGATGGTGGACGAGTATCAGGACACAAACCACGCGCAATATCGGCTTCTAAACCTTCTCTCCCAGGAGCGGCGCAACCTTGCTGTGGTTGGCGATGATGACCAGTCGATCTACTCCTTTAGGTCCGCTGACATTCGCAACATTCTGGATTTTGAGAAGGATCACCCGGACGCTGTTGTTGTCAAGCTCGAGCAGAATTACCGGTCGACGCAGACCATTCTTTCGGCAGCCAACGCAGTCATTTCGAACAATCAGGAGCGCAAGAGCAAAAGCCTCTGGACGGAATCGGGTGAGGGCGACCGGATCCAGATCATCGACCTTGAAGATGAGCACGCAGAGGCCCGGTTCGTCGCCGGTCAGATTGCACGCCTTGAGGAGGAGGGCACCTCAAGAGATGACATTGCGGTGTTCTCGAGGACTAATGCCACGTCCCGAGCGATGCAGGACCGCCTGACTCGGGAGGGGATTCCGTTCCAAGTAGTTGGCGGAACAAAGTTCTACGAACGGGCAGAGATCCGCGACGCGGTTGCCTATCTGCAACTGATTGTCAATCCAGCTGATCAGGCGGCCTTTTCCAGGGTTGTGAATACGCCTCGGAGGGGGATCGGCCCGACCACAGTCAGTCGGGTTCTCGCCTGGGCAAACAGCTCCGGTCTCCCCGTGATGGAGGCGGTCGCTGACCCAGCTGCCGTTCCGGGCTTGGGAACAGCGGCGGTTAAGGCGTTGGACCGTTTCGTCGCGATCATGACCAGCCTTGCCGAGGTCCGTGCCTCAAATCCGTCGACTGGGAATCTTGTCGAGGAAATGTTTGCCAAGACCGGTCTGATTGAGGCTCTTGAGGCTGAGCGGACAATTGAGTCCGAAGGTCGCGTCGAAAACCTTCAAGAGCTGATCGGTGTTGGACGCGAGCATGATGCCAACGAGGAGGACAACTCCCTCGAGGCATTCCTCTCACAGGTCTCACTGGTAGCTGACGCCGACGAGCGGCAGGACGACGAGGGGCTCGTAACCCTGATGACTCTCCACAACGCGAAGGGCCTTGAGTTCCCAGTTGTATTCGTAATCGCTTGCGAGGAGGGGCTGTTCCCACACTCCCGGTCGATTGAAGAGGGCAATGTTGAGGAGGAACGTCGCCTTGCCTATGTGGCGATCACTCGGGCTGAACGAGAGCTTTGGCTCACTTGGGCCCATCGGCGAATGGTTTTTGGAAACTGGATGGGCGGCCTTCCGAGCAGGTTCCTGCATGAGATTCCGCCTGAGCTTGTCGAAGGGGCCCAAGAGAGGGTCACAGAGGCTCCTTCGTGGCTGATGGATGCTGTCTCAGACAGCGCAAGTGGGGGCGCCCAGAGCGGCGTCAACTTCCGGATTGGAGACGATGTAGTCCATGAGCAGTTTGGTACGGGCGTCGTGACTTCGATAGAGCCCGGTGGGGTGGTTGCCGTCCGGTTTGGGTCTGATGGGGCTGAGCGACGCCTTGTCGCCGCCCTTGCTCCGCTGGCACCGGCATGACGACGGTCTACGCGCAGCGTTAGTCTCAAAAGCGTGTCAGCGAGAGTCATCGATGGGAAGCTTGTAGCCGCCGCGGTACGCGGTGAGGTTGCGGGTGCCGTCGAGGTGATTCTCGCCGCGGGCCAGAGGGCTCCCGGACTAGCAACGATCATCGTCGGGGACGACCCAGCCTCAGCGGTCTATGTGGCTAACAAGCACAAGGCATGTGAGGAAGTTGGGTTTGTTGGCTTCCACAATGAACTGAGCGCAAGCGCAAGCGCCGAGGAGATCAGCGAGGTGATTGCTCGACTGAATGCGGATGCTGCTGTTGATGGGATTCTTCTCCAGCTTCCGCTCCCGGGGCACCTAGATGCTGGCTCTCTTACGGGGGAGATCGCGCCCGAGAAGGATGTTGATGGCCTCACACCTACAAGTGCTGGCCTGCTGGCCTTGGGGAGGCCTGGCATGCGGCCCTGTACTCCATTGGGTGTCGTCGAACTTCTCGATCGCGAAGGCGTCGATCTGGGCGGACTTCATGTCGTGATCGTTGGGCGTTCCGCCTTAGTCGGTAAGCCACTCGCCTCGCTTCTGCTGGAGCGAAACGCCACAGTAACAATCTGCCATTCGCATACTCGGGACCTTGCAGCGGTGTGCCTCGAAGCCGATGTTCTTGTTGCTGCGGTAGGTGTTCCGAAACTGATCTCTGGGGACTGGGTTAAGCCGGGCGCCACGGTCATCGATGTTGGGATCAACAGAGTTGATGGCGGTCTCGTCGGCGATGTTGATTACGAGGCTGCTGCAGAGCGGGCCTGCTGCATCACGCCAGTGCCAGGCGGCGTGGGTCCGATGACGATCGCGATGCTGTTGAGGAACACTCTCGGCGCATATGGGGGTGCCTCGTGAGCTTCCGGCTCGGTCGGCTTAGGAGTGAGGATTACTTTCTTGGGATTCTTGGAGCTGGGCTTCTGTGGCTTCTGTTTGCGGGTGACTGGCTGAAGTCAGATCTCCCGAATGCGACGCCGCTATCTGGCTGGGAGACCCTCGGGATAGTTAGATGGCTGCTGCTTGCGGTTGCGCTGCTCGCGGTTGGAGTAATCCCTGCGACTGCTGCACGGCGCTCTGCCTCGACTGCGTTAGCGTTTGATGTCTTCCTGATCGTGCTGGCTGGACTCGGATTCGTGATTGTGCTGCTTAACCTGATCTGGCCTCCTGATGTGCTGGGAGCCACCGGAGTGGTGGTCCGTGGGGGACTGCTTGGATGCGCTCTAGTCGGTCTGATCGCGGCGACCGCTTTGATGGGTCTTCGGAACGAGAGCAGGGGCAACAACCCGGACCCCTCGGCGCCAGTGATTGATGCTGATCAAGCCGCGCACGACGCGCACTCGCTCGGTCAATAGGATCGGCCACTGATGATTGACCGGTCAGAGGTACTTCACATCGCCAAGCTCGCACGCCTTTCCATCTCGGATGAGGAAGTGGATGTCCTCGCAGCGGAGCTTTCGGGGATCTTGGATCACGTTGAGATGATTTCCAAGCTTGACCTTGCTGGGGTCGAGCCATCGGCCCATTCGGTTGCACAGACGGGCTGGTTGCGCCCAGATGTGCCGCACGAGTCTCTGTCTAGAGAGAAGGCTCTTGATCAGGCTCCGGCCACCAACGGAGAGGGCTTCGAAGTCCCACCTCCAGGGAGTGGAAGTTGAGCACTGACATCACAAAGCTTTCGGTGACTGAAACGGTCGCTGCTGTTGCGGCAGGCGATATTTCCAAGGCCAACCTTCATGCCACATGGCTCGATCGCGCCCGCTTGGATGACCTCAATGCTCTGAGTTGGGTCGCTGACAGAGTCAAGCTTGGTGGGGAGGATGGTCCGCTGGGCGGCGTGCCACTTGGGGTGAAGGACCTTTTTTGCACAGAAGGGGTGCCCAGCCAGTCAGGATCGAAAATCTTGGAGGGGTATCTGCCGCCATATACGGCGACGGTTGTGGAAGCCCTCACGGAAGCTGGCGCGCCTCTGATTGCTAAGACCCATCAGGATGAATTTGCGATGGGCTCGTCCAACGAAAACTGCGCTTTCGGGCCAGTTCTCAACCCTTGGGATCGCGGACGAGTGCCAGGAGGGTCCAGCGGCGGCAGTGCTGCAGCCGTAGCTGCCGGACTGGTGCCTTGGGCTCTGGGGACCGATACTGGTGGCTCAATTCGGCAACCAGCTGCGCTCTGCGGTGTTGTTGGACTGAAGCCAACTTATGGGTCAGTGTCGCGCTACGGGATGATCGCGTTCGCGTCCTCTCTAGATCAAGCAGGTCCAATCACAAGGACTGTTGCTGATGCGGGTCTCCTGTACTCGCAGATGACAGGCAAGGATCCCCGCGACGCCACTTCGGTTGAGCATCCTGATTCAGTTGAGCCTGTTGTCCCGATGGACCTGACCGGGGTCAGGCTGGGTGTCCCAGAGGAATTGACCGGGGAGGGCGTCGAGCCTGGGGTTCGGGAGGCCTTTGAGGCCACATTGGATCTAGCGCGTTCCCTAGGAGCAACCGTTGCCCCGTGTCCATTGCCCCACGCACCGCATGCCCTCAGCGCCTACTACTTGATAGCTCCGGCTGAATGCTCGTCCAACTTGGCACGACTTGATGGCGTTCGTTTTGGTCTGCGTGTTGATCCTGATGAGGGCTTGGACGGGATGTACGGGGCCACTCGGGCAGCCGGATTTGGTCGAGAGGTCAGGAGGCGGATCATGCTGGGGACCTACGCCTTGTCCTCCGGCTATTACGACGCTTATTACGGTCGTGCGCAGCGCGTTCGGACGCTCATATCGCAGGATTTCGACACCGCGTTTGAGGACTTCGACGCGATCGTCACGCCTACAAGTCCCTCGGTTGCCTTCGAACTGGGGTCCAAGACGGCGGACCCACTCTCGATGTATCTCAGTGATTTCTGCACCGTCCCAATGTCCCTCGCGGGTATTCCGGCCATCTCAATTCCCAACGGTCTGAGCGACGGGCTGCCGGTTGGTTTCCAGATTGCTGGCCCGGCGTTCTCTGAGAATCGCATTCTCGGGATTGCCGCAGCGCTTGAGGACGGTCTTAAGTTCGACGGAAGCCCGGCGTGGATCGCATGATTGAGCTAGAACCCGTCATTGGTTTGGAGATCCATGTCCAGCTGGCGACTAGAACGAAGATGTTCTGCGGCTGTGAGCCAGTCTTTGGAGAGGATCCCAACACCCGGACATGTCCAGTGTGTCTAGGGCTTCCAGGCGCGCTTCCTGTGATTAACGAGCGGGCGGTTGACTTTGGTCTCCGACTCGGGCTGGCACTTGGCTGTGAGCTTGCCGACCGCTCGATCTTCCACCGCAAGAACTACTTCTACGCAGATCTTCCCAAGGGCTACCAAATCAGTCAGTTTGATGAACCTCTCTGCAGTGGCGGTTTCCTCGACGGCGTCAGGATCCACCGCGTCCACCTTGAGGAGGACGCCGCCAAGCTCGTCCATTCATCGGCCAGTGGCCGGATCCAGGGAGCGGACTCATCTGTCGTGGACTTCAACCGGGGAGGCACCCCACTAGCTGAGATCGTTACAGAGCCGGATATCGGGTCTGCTGCCCAAGCAAGGGAATGGCTTTCGCTCCTTCGAACCACGGTCAAGAGCCTCGGTATCAGCGATGTCAGCATGGAGGAGGGGTCGCTCCGCTGCGATGCCAACATCTCCCTGCGCCCAGTGGGAGAGACAACACTTGGCACCAAAACAGAGCTTAAGAACATGAACTCATTCCGCTTTGTGGAGAAGGGAATTGAGGCGGAGATCGAGCGTCAGCGTGAACTCATCCAATCAGGCGGAACAGTTGTTCAGGAAACGCTTCATTTCGACCCACGGTCCGGTTCTCTCACCGCACTGCGGTCAAAGGAAGAGGCCCACGATTACCGCTACTTCCCGGAGCCAGACCTGCTCCCAGTTGCGGTAGGCCCTGAGATGATCAAGGCCGCCCAAGACTCGCTTCCAGAGCTGCCTGCAGCACGGGCGTCCCGCTATGAAGACGACTTTGGACTGACGGCTGAGCTTGCTCAGAGGCTGGCATTCAATGGGGATCTTGGAGACCTGTTCGAGGCAACCGCGGCGATCCGCGGAGCAGGCAGCGACGCCAAGTTGGTTGCGACATGGGTCAACGGGGAGGTTTCGTCCCGGGTTGAAGAGGGATCAGACCAGACGGTTGAGCCGGAAGCGCTCGCCGAGCTGCTGGGTCTTCTGGAAGACGACAAGATCACAACGGCAGCAGCTCGGGGCATTCTCGACACTGTCATCGAGCAGGGTGGCTCACCAGCGGCCCTAGTGGAGTCCCAGGGGCTCGAGAAGGTGGGCGGGGGAGACGAGCTCTCTGCTGCGGTTGACGCAGCAATCGCCTCGGATCCTGAGGCCGCCGCGAAGGTTGCCGCCGGGGAGCAGAAGGCCCTCGGCCCGCTCGTCGGGCTTGTCATGAAGGCGACTCAAGGGCGCGCCGACGGCGGCGAGGTTCGTGCCCTGATCATCTCCAAGCTTGCCGGCTCCTGAACTTCGAGGCCGGGCTTTGACTGCGTTCTGGACAGGTAGAAGAGGCTGATGCAAGGCCTAGGGCTACTCGTGATCATGTTCTTCTTCGGGTTGGGTGGGGCTCTGATCGCCCGCGCGAAAGGGAATCCAGTGGGAATCTGGTTTGGTATCGCCTTCCTAGTCCCAGTAGCTGGCTTGATTGCTGCGGTTTTCAGTCGGGCCGCGGTTGATGAACCCCGACGACTCTGTGAGAACTGCGGAAAGGTCCTGCCAATCTCAGACACCCTTTGCACTGGCTGCGGAATGGATCTGGAGTATCCGGAGCAGCAGCTGATGTCGCGTCGGGATGAGCTGGGCGGCCGACGCGGCTGAAACGGGCGCATTCGCCCACAGGTTGCTCAGCGGTTGCTTGTTAGACTCAGCCATGCATTGGGAAGTAGTAATCCCTTGCCAAACCAGCCAAACCGATTTGGATCCGAAAGGAGGTCACACAAGATGCGCGCAGTCGATGCACTGATGGAATGTCTTAAGGCGGAGGGCGTTGAAGTTGTGTTCGGCCTTCCTGGTGGAGCAAACCTCCCGACTTACGATGCGTTTTATGACGCTGGTATTCGTCACGTTCTTGTCCGGCATGAGGCTGGCGGCGGTCATGCTGCTGAGGGGTATGCCAAGGCAACAGGCCGAGTTGGCGTCTGTTTCGGCACCAGCGGACCGGGCGCGACCAACCTCGCAACTCCAATTTGTGACGCAATGATGGACTCGGTTCCCGTGGTCTTCTTCACAGGGCAGGTCCGAACGGACCTGCTGGGAACTGATGGCTTCCAAGAGGCCGACACGATGGGCATGACCCTTCCGCTGGTCAAGCACTCGATCATGATTCAGGACCCTCAGGATCTGCCACGGGCAGTCCACGAGGCCTTCCACATCGCCAGCACTGGCAGGCCTGGCCCTGTCCTTGTTGACATTCCAGTTGACCTCTCGAAGGCCGACATCGAATACATCCCTGGTGGGGAGATCAACCTTCCCGGATACCAGCCAACAACTGAAGGCAACCAGCGGCAGATTCGCCTTGCTGCGAAGGCACTCGCTCACGCGAAGCGGCCGATCATCTACGCTGGTGGCGGCGTTGTGAACGCTGAAGCCAGCGCTGAGCTGATCGCTCTGACTCGCTACGGGAAGTTCCCGATCACGGCAACGCTGATGGGGCTTGGCGCCTATCCGGCCGATGACCCCCAGTGGGTTGGAATGCTCGGTATGCACGGAACTAGAGCGGCCAATTACGGCATGGACGAAGCCGATCTGATCGTCGCTGCAGGTGCCCGATTTGATGATCGGATCACCGGCAAGCTTGATGAATTTGCACCCAACGCCAAGTTCATCCACATCGACATTGATCCGGCTGAGATTTCCAAGAACGTTCCTGCTCATATCCCGATTGTTGGTGACGCCAAGAACGTTCTTTCGCGCCTGCTCGGCGAGTATCGCGCTCTCGAGCCGGATGCTTCGCGCCTTGACGACTGGTGGGACAAGGTCAATGGCTGGAAGGAAAAGTATCCGCTTGGATATGAGGACTCAGAAGACAGCGAGATCAAGCCGCAGTTCATGATCCAGGCGCTGCATGAGGCCACCGGCGGCAATGCGATCGTCACCAGCGACGTCGGTCAGCATCAAATGTGGACTGCGCAGCACTACGGGTTCCCAGAGCCAAGGCGATGGATTAACTCCGGTGGGCTCGGGACGATGGGCTTCGGCTTGCCTGCCGCCATCGGCGCTCAGATTGGCTGCCCTGACTCGCAGGTAGTTGTCGTTGCCGGCGATGGGTCAATCCAGATGAACAGCCAAGAGTTCGCCACCTGCGTTCAGGAGAAGCTTCCGATCAAGGTTTTCATCATGAACAACGGCTATCTCGGCATGGTCAGGCAGTGGCAGGAACTGTTCTGGGATCACCGTTACAGCCAGGTTGACCTTCAGGACCATTCGCCCGACTGGGTCAAGTTGGCTGAGGCATACGGCCTTCAAGGCGTTCAGCTCACAAAGAAGGAGTCATTGATCGACGATATGAAGAAGATTCTGGACATGGATGGCCCAGTGCTTGTTGACGTCCGGGTCACCCGTGAAGAGAACACATATCCAATGATTCCAGCCGGCGAGCCAGCCCGAAACATGGTTGGGTGAGACACATGGCCGACTCTCCAACAACAGATCCACTCAGCCTTGAGAACCTTCACGCCTCAGTTGGCATCCGGACTGGCAGGACACATGTCCTGACTATTCTGGTTGAGAACAAGCCAGGTGTTCTGAGCCGTGTTGCAGGCCTCTTTGCACGCCGAGGCTTCAACATCGACACCCTTGCGGTCGGACCCACGGATGATCCGGACCTCTCGAGGATCACTCTCACCGTTGATGGTGCGGTCCATCCCATTGATCAAGTAACCAAACAGCTCCACAAGCTGATCAACGTGATCAAGATTCGTGACCTCGAGCCAGGGGAGGCGGTTCAGCGCGAGCTTGCGATGTTCAAGATCAGCGCCGAAGCAACTCAGCGGGCTGAGGTAATGCAGATTGTCCAGATCTTCCGAGGCAAGATCGTTGACCTCAGCCACCTGACAATGATTGTTGAGATCACAGGAACCAACGAGAAGATCGCTGCCTTCGATGAGATGATCCGGCCGTTCGGGCTTGTTGAGATGGCTCGTACTGGCGAGATCGCCATTTCGCGCGGTCGCGCGGAGACATGATCCTCGGTGGGAGATCCCACCGACCATAGTCGCGCTGTCGCACCAGCACTCCTCACTCCCGCCACGATTTCGAGGCTTGAGGCGCGGGCTGCCACTGGCGTAGCCAAGGCGCGTAGAGGTGGGTCTCCCGTGCTGGTTGCCGTAACCGAACTCCTCACTCGCCCACTAGACCCTGCGGCGGTAGTTATGGCTGCAAGGGCTGAGGTTGACGCATGGGGAGTCTTGGACCAGCCTGACAACGACCGCAGCTCGGTCGCGACCCTAGGTTGCGCCCATTTGATTGAGGCGGGGGGCTCTGACAGGTTTGGCACGGCGGCCGCAGAGTGGAGAGAGCTTGTGAGCAGCGCCGAGGCTGATGATCCTGAGGGGGATGCCGGTGTTGGTCCGATTGCTTTTGGCGGCTTTGCGTTTGCGGATGAGGTTCCAGCAGCCGGACCCTGGGGAATGTTCGGTGCCGGGTCGATGGTTGTGCCCCAACTTGCCTTCGTCAGGCGCGGCGAAGAAATCCACGTAACCGTTCAGATGCTGGTCTCGGGGGATGATCTTGACCATGAGGTCGTTGGCCGCGCGCTTGCGTTGATTCAACGGCTTGATCTCAGCGCAACGCTCGACGGACGCGACGGGCCACATTTCAGTGTTGGAACGCGGATTTCGTCGGCGCTTTCCCCTGCCCACTATGAGGGCGCGGTTGGAACAGTCTTAGATGCTATTGCTGAGGGAACAGTTTCGAAAGCAGTTCTTGCCAGAGAGGTTCTTGTCGAACGTGAGGAGGACCACGACCCCGAGGCAGTCATGGCGGTCCTGCGCGAGGTGTTCCCATCCTGCTTCCTCTACGCGGTTGGCCGCGGAACGAGCGCCTTCATCGGGGCGAGTCCCGAATTGTTGATTCGTCGAGAGGGGCTTAGAGCGGCCACGGTTGCGCTGGCAGGCTCAGCGCCGCGAAGTGCTGATCCCGCTGTTGACGACCATATTGCTGAACGGCTCCTGAGGTCGGTCAAGGACAGAGCGGAGCAAAGGATTGTCACGGAGACAATCACTCAAGCTCTTGACCCGGTGTCGGTTTGGGTCACGGCACCGGATGAGCCCTCGATGGCGAAGGTCGCCAATATTCAGCATCTGGCCAGTCCGATTAGGGCTCAGCTCCGTTCCTCAGTGTCTGCGGTTGATCTTGTCGGTCGGCTGCATCCCACACCGGCGGTTGGTGGCGAGCCTTGGACCGCGGCTAAGGAGCTGATTGCTAGGTGCGAGGGGCTTGATCGAGGTTGGTACGCCGGCCCGATCGGCTGGACTGACGCTTCAGAGGATGGAGAATTCTGTGTTGCTCTGCGAGGGGCGCTCCTCAGAGGGCGTGAGGCGCGTTGCTATGCGGGAGTCGGTGTGGTGGAGGGGTCGGTGCCGGAAGCCGAGCTAGCGGAGACCGAGCTCAAGCTACAAGCCATCCTTCCCATCGTTAGTGCCTAGTGAAGCCTTATTACTCGGCGATGCTGGCTGCCACAGCGGCCCAGATCGCCGTCCGTAGCTCCTGAGCGTCGTAGCGCCCAACGCGGATCAACGCAAGGCGTGGGCCTTGCAGGTTCTCCACTGAGGTGAGCTCATCTGTTAGCGCCTCTGTCGAAGTGATCTCGATGAATGGGATTCCCCAAGTCTGTGCGGCTGCCGAGAAGTCGAGCTGGGGTGGGGTGAACACGAAGCGCTCGTAGACTGACTCCTGCTGGCTGATTGGAAGGTAGTCAAAGATCGCGCCGCCACCGTTGTCTAGCACCATGATCAGCAACGGCGAGGCAGACTCGCGTGCTGCGGCCAGTCCAGCCACGTCATGAGCGAAGGTCACGTCGCCGCAGATCAGCACGGTCGGGGCGTGTGTTGCTGCTGCGTAACCAGCGGCCGTAGCGATCGTTCCGTCTATTCCGTTTGCACCGCGGTTAGCAACACACACCGGGCCTGTCTTGCCTAGGTGGAACGTCTCTAGGTCACGGACTGGCATTGATGCGGCAATCATGAGTGTTGTGTCTGCCTGAAGGGTCTGGCACGAAGCTCGGATCACGCCGGGTTCGCTGAGAGTGCTGCTACTTACGGTTCCAAGGAGGGTGTCGATGGCCCTCGTTGCGCGAGAGCCGCTCTCTAACCAGCTCTCAAGCCAGCTTGCCTCGCATGTAACTAACTGGAGAGGGTTGATGTCCGTGACTGGGGCAGGCACCCTCGTGCTGGTAGCTGAGATTGGATCCCGGAGGCTGCGCTCTGGGTCAAACTGGACGACCGGTACACCGGCCGCTGCGAGTTGTGCCAGCCAAGCCCTAAGGGGCTTTGAGGTGGGTAGGTCACCCGTCCGCAGGACCAAGTCTGGGGCTTGGCCTACGCGCCACGCCTCGTCGCGGACTAGGGCGTCCCAGGCGGCAACGGTGGTGGTGGTGGTCCCTCGGTTGCTCTGGGCGAGCGGGTCGGCAATCATCGGTATTCCAGCCTTTGCGCACCATGTTGCCACCTCGGCGCCATGGCCTCGTTCGTCGCGTCCGCAGATAGCAAGCGGTCGGTTGGATTCCGCAAGCAAGGCTAAGACGCTCGACGGGACCGCGTCGTGTGTGTCCCTGCCTGCCATGTTCACTGATGCTGATTCGAGTGCAGCAGCAACTGCCTCTGGGTTGGCGGATTGGGCGAGCGGTTCCCAGAGGGGAACGTTGACGTGGACGGGTCCGGGCCTT
>WLNJ01000025.1 GCA_009699865.1 Actinomycetota bacterium | reverse complement strand
TTGCCCTCAATGCCCTTAATGATTGCCGCGCTCATTTCCGCTGCTGGGACCGCATCCTTAGGCCGGTACCAGTCGGGAAGCCGGTCCTGCTCATGCGCGTGGAGATCTGTCTTGATCTCCCCTGGGTAGACAGTGGTTAGGTCAACGCCGGTTCCGCTCAGCTCATGCCGCAAGGCCTCAGCAAACATTCTGTCCGCTGCCTTGGTCGCGCCATAAACAGCAGCCCATGGGAAGGACCGCAAGCCAGCGCCGGACGAGACGACGACAACGTGCCCATGTGCGCGTCCCAGCATGTGTTCAAGCCCAGCGCGGACGGTGTAGATGGTCCCGAGCACGTTGATGCGAACCATCTCCTCCGCGTGCTCCAGCGGAACATCCATGAAGGGGCCGTAGTGGGCGATGCCAGCATTCGCAATCAGGATCTCTAGGCCGCCGGCCTGACTTATGAATGATGTGACCGCAGCCTGAACCGCGTCACGGTCACCAATGTCACACGGGAGAGCGAAGTGGTTGCCGGGAAGTTCCTCCGCAAGTGCCGCAAGCTCTTCACGGCCTCGGGCAACGAGGCCAACGGTTGCGCCCCGTGCAGCAAAGTCAACGGCCAGCGCACGGCCGATCCCACGCGAGGCACCGGTTACAAGTACACGGGTGCCGGGCAGGATCTCCATAACTGCGCGTCAGCCCACTCCCAGCTCACGCGCGGCCCGAGCAAGGCGGGTAACGCCCTCCTCGATCTCCGCCACATTGGCGGCAGAGTAAGCAAGGCGGATGTATTCCTCCCCACCCTCATCCATGAAGTCAGCCCCAGGAACAATCGCGACACCCTGATTCGCGGCCACCTTGGCGAGCTCGACTCCGTCAGCGCCGGGAAGCCTAAGCCAGAGGAAGTACCCGCCCTTTGGAACAACAAACTCGGCGGTGGGCAGTTCACGCCGGAGCGAATCAACAAGCGTCGCCACCCGCTCGCCGAGCGCCTTACTGACACTTGCCACCGAGCGATCGAATGCTCCGGACAGGATGAACTCGTTGACAAGCCCCTGAGCAACCATGCCGGGGGCAATGTAGGTACCTGTCGCAAGGTTGCGGATCGGCCCGATCAGGCTCGTTGGCCCGGCAAGCCAACCAACACGCACGCCTGGGCAAACAGTCTTAGTGAATGAGGATGCGTGAATCACAACGCCGCCCTCACCGGGCATGTCACGGTCAATGTCGAGCATTGTCGGAAGTGGTTCACCCTCGAAGCGCACATCGCGATACGGGTCATCCTCAAACAGGACAAAGCCATGCTCTCGGGCAAGCTCGACAAGACGGGTACGGCGGTCCAGCGGCAGGGTGCAACCGGCTGGGTTGTGGAAGTTGGGAATGACATGCACTAGGGCTGGCTTAACACCGCTGGCGATCAGGTCTTCAAGCTGCTCAACGATGATCCCCTGCGAATCAAGGTCCACGGTGTGAATGTGTGCTCCGCGGCGCTTGAGGCCCAACAAAGTCCGGTCATACGTTGGACGCTCCACTACAACTGGCGTGCCTGAGGAAACGATCGAATCAAACAGAAATGCGCCGGCCTGCATTGACCCGTTGGTGATCAGGATCTCGTCGGGGGAAACACCGTGGCGATTGGCAAGCCACTCACGCAGCGGGAGGTAGCCAACTGAGGTGCCATAAGCGGTGACGCCAGCAGGGTCGGCGTCGAAAGCGGCAACGGCGGCTGCCTTGAGTCCCTCGACATCAACAATGTCAAGTGACGGTGCCCCGCGTGCGAATGAGATTTGGTCAGCGGCCATAGGACGCAGACTAGGCGAAAACGAAAGCCGGTTAGGCGCCGAGAATCTCGGCGGCGATGTCCGCGACTGCGGTCGGCGTGCGACCAACCTGCACGCCACAGGCCTCAAGCGCTTCAGCCTTGGCTGCAGCAGTGCCCTTTGAGCCCGAAACAATCGCCCCGGCGTGACCCATCTGCTTGCCGGGAGGTGCGGTGAAGCCAGCTATGTAACCAATCACTGGCTTGGTGACGTGGTCACGGATGTACTCGGCGGCCTGCTCTTCAGCATCGCCACCAATCTCGCCGCTCATCACGATCAGCTCAGTCTGTGGGTCGTTCTCAAACAGTTCGATGATGTCGATGAAGTTCGAGCCCGGCACAGGGTCGCCGCCAATGCCAACGATTGAAGAGTTACCGAAGCCGCGCTGGGCCAGCTCGTTACCGATTTGGTAGGTCAGCGTGCCGGAGCGGGATACAACGCCAACCTGGCCTTCGCGGAAGAACGAGGCGGGGATGATGCCAACATTTGCCTTCCCTGGGGAAAGGATGCCGGGGCAGTTAGGGCCGATCAGGCGGCTGCGACCGTTGGCCTTGATGTGGTTGTAGACGCGGAGCTCGTCGTGAGCTGGAATGCCCTCGGTGATCGCAATGATCAGCTCAATGCCAGCGTCCTCTGCTTCAAGAATCGAGTCAGCAGCAAAACGTGGTGGAACGAAAATCATTGCCGTGTTGGCGCCGGTCTCCTCAACTGCCTTGTGGAGCGTGTCAAAGACTGGAATTCCCTCAACGTTCTGACCACCCTTGCCGGGGGTCACACCGGCAACGACGTTGGTGCCGTAAGCCTGGTTGTTGAGAGTGTGGAAGGTGCCTTCGCGCCCGGTGATTCCCGAGACGACCAGCTTTGTGTCTGTTCCTACAAGGACGCTCATCCGGCCAGCTCCACAACCTTCTCGGCGGCCTCGAGCATCGTCGCGACCGTATGGACATTTGGCAGGTCGGCCTCGGCGAGAAGCTCGCGGCCGGCAACATCGTTTGTGCCATCAAGGCGAACAACAAACGGAACGGTTGGGTTGATCGTCGCGAACGCTTCAATCAGACCCTTGGCGACTTCATCGCAGCGGGTGATCCCACCGAAGATGTTGAAGAGGACTGCGGTGACCTTGGAATCGGAAAGGATTACTTCGACTGCGGAGGTAATGGCCTCAGCCTTGCTTCCTCCTCCAGCGTCAAGGAAGTTGGCCGGCGCTCCGCCGGCTTGGGCGACAACGTCGAGGGTGCTCATTACGAGGCCAGCGCCATTGCCGAGAATGCCAATGTTGCCGTCGAGCTTGACGTAGGTGAGTCCGCGTTCCTTGGCCATCTTCTCCTGCGGATCCTCTGCTGAAGGGTCTGTCAACTCAGCGTTCTCTGGATGGCGGTAAAGAGCGTTCCCGTCGAGGGTCACCTTGGCGTCAAGGGCCTTGATCTCGCGGTCGTTGGTGATGATCAACGGGTTGACCTCAATGAGGAGTGCCTCCTCCTCAAGGTACGTCTCGTAAAGCTTGGCGAGCATGTCGCCGATCGGACGGATCACATCGGCATCAACGCCAGCGTCGAACGCAAGGCGGCGGCCGTGGAAGTCCTGAAAACCAAGAAGGGGATCAACGTGAAGGTGTGCGATGGCGTCGGGGTCCTCGTCCGCAACGGCCTCAATGTCCATGCCGCCCTTGGTTGAGAGCATCACCAGCGAAGACTTTGCTGAACGGTCAAACACGATCGAGGCGTAGTACTCGGAGGCAATGTCGGACGCCTCTTCGATCCAGACCTCATGGACTGTGAGGCCCTTGATGTCCATGCCAAGAATGTTGCCTGCGTGCTCCTCAACTTCTGCGCGGCTGGCAGCCACCTTGATGCCACCAAGCTTGCCTCGACCACCGATCTGAACCTGTGCCTTGACAACACACGGGTACCCGATCTCTTCTGCAACAGCAACAGCCTCATCGACCGTGGTGGCCGGCTTGCCCGACGGCACGGGAACCCCGTGACGGGCTAGGAGCTGCTTGCCTTGATATTCGAGAAGATCCATAGGGGGCGGGCCGAATGAACGGCGCTGGATGACTCTATACGAGCCTTGCGGGTGTTTGCGTTGAGGCCCAATTCGTGCTCGGATCCGGCTTATGGTCCAACTTGCGGCATACTGGCCGTCGCGATGGCAATTCCAAAGAAACCAACCTGGGTGACGCTCGACGTCTACGGAACACTGATCGACTGGGAAACCGGCGTGATGAAAGCACTTGACGAAGTGTCAGAAGGAAACGTCAAGTTTGACAAGGCTGAAGTGATGAGCCAGTTCAAGGAAATCCAGCACAAGATCGAGTCCGGCTCGTACGAGCTCTACGCCGAAGTACTGCGCCGCACGATCCTCGATATCGCTGACAACATCGGCTGGCGGCTGGAGCCATCACAGGCTGGCTTCCTCCCAGGTTCCATCTCAAGCTGGAAGCCATTCTCTGAAAGCAACCCTTCGATCAAGAAGCTCTCCAAGAACTTCAAGACCGGTTTGATCTCCAACATTGACGACAAGCTGCTCGGCGAAACCCGCCGTCACATTCCACTTGACTTTGACCTTGTCGTCACCGCGCAGCAGGTTCGCGCATACAAGCCTGAGCCTGCTCACTTCAAGGAGTTCGCCCGTCGCATCGGCGGCAAGAAGGGCTGGGTCCATATTTCATCCTCGTACCACACGGATGTTGAGCCTTGCCTGAAGATGAAGGTCCCAGTGATTTGGGTTAACCGGAACAAGGAGACCCTCGAAAAGGGTCAGAAGAAGCCTGACGCTGAGGTCAAGAACCTCCGTGAGGCACTGAAGCTGCTCGGCGTCAGCTGAGCAGACCGTCTGGGCTGCTGTGCGTGCGCTTGCCCTGCATGAAGATGTCCTGCTCCTAGAGAGTGGCATTTGGCATACCGCCGCCGTTGCAATCCGCAGCGGGGACGAAGCGTTTCTGATCGACAGCCCGATCCTCCCAGAGGAACTCGAGACGCTGCCATCACTGTTTGAACAGGCTGGCTTCCCAATAGTTGGACTTGTGGCGACGCACGCCGACTGGGATCACCTGCTTGGCGGCCAAGCCTTTCCCGATGCCCCGCTCGCAGTCGCGCAGACAACAGCCGCACGGCTGACTGCTGAACCTGGTGCTGCCGCCCGCGAGCTGAGGCAGTTCGATGAGCAGTGGTACGTCAAGCGCGCGCGACCGCTATCGATGCCCGCGGCCGAAGCCCTTCCCGTTCCCGGCCTGTTGGAGATCGGCGAACAGGAGCTTGAACTCCACCCAACGGAAGGCCACACGGCCGATGGCATGGCGATCTTCGCGCGCTGGTGTGGGGTGCTGGTTCTCGGCGACTACATCTCACCTGTGGAGATCCCAATGATCTCCCCGGGCGGGTCAATCAGCGCTTACAAGGCAACCCTTGGGCGCCTGCGGGAGCTTGTCGCCCAGGCCACGAGCATTGTGCCCGGCCACGGTGGACTCCTTGACCCAATCCGTGCCGACGCATTAGTCAACGAAGACCTCGCCTACCTCAATGCCCTTGAAGCTGACGGGGCCAGTGCCACGCTTCCATTGGCTCGTAACACTCCCGAGCAGCGGCGCATTCACGCCGAGAACGTCGAGCGCAGTCAGTCCTGACTGTCGGGCAGCGTGAGGCGCATCAAGAAGTCCTTATTGGGTTCGCTCTTGTACCCGAAGCCAAGTGACTGATAGAGAGCGATTGCTGGCTCGTTGACATCGCTGACATCAAGCTCCATGCGGCGGCAGCCGCGGGCTTGAGCCTGCTGCACGGCGAATTCAACAAGTGCCTTGGCAACACCAGTGCGGCGTGACGCGGGCTCAACGTAAAGGTCCTCAAGCCAGCAGTCCGTGGCCGCGTGCCAGATCCCAAACCGGAAGCGCAGTTGGCAAACCCCAGTCGGAGGCGAATCATCGTTGGGGGCTGCGAGGAGAAGGTCAGTGTCAACGTTGAGGATGAGCTTCTCAACGCCAGCCAGGAACGCATTGTCGGAGGGCCAGTCACGGCCAAAGCTGTCACGGAAGGCGACCAGTAGCCGCGCGACTGTTTCAGCCTCGTGCGGCTCGGCGCGCCAGACGCGGACGCTCACGCGTCGTCGGCGACGATCAGCGCGATCGTGTCGCCACTACCAACTGCGCCGCCAACCTCAATGGAAATGTCCTTGATCACACCGGCCTTGTGGGCGGTGATCTCATTCTCCATCTTCATCGCTTCGATGATGCAGATCAGCGTTCCCTCTTCAACCTTCTGGCCGGCTTCGGCGAGGACCTTGAAGACAGTCCCTTGGATTGGCGAGGTGAGGGCGTCTCCGCCACCACCGCCACCACCGGAGCGCTTGGCCCGTGAAGGCTTCTTGGCGACTGGGGCAGCTGCGCCGCCACCACCGCCGAAGGCCGGACCGACAACCTTGACATCAAACCGGCGGCCTGAGACCTCAACGAGATAGTCCTGCGTGACCGTAGGGGCAGGCTCTTCGCCCTCGGGTGCGTCGGCAACTTCAGGTGCGGGTGGATCAGTGGCCTTCAACCACGCCTTGTCCTCGACGAGGTCGCGGCAGGTCTCGCCCTTGGCCCACTGCTCAGTGGCAAGGATCGCCTTATGGAAGGGCAGCAGGGTCGTCAGGTTGCCGATCTCATACTCGCCCAGTGCGCGCAGCATGCGGCGGGTTGCGCTCTCACGGTCCTCATCCCAGACGATCAGCTTGGCGACCATCGGGTCATACATTGGGGAGATTTCGCTGTTGGGACCAATGCCTGAGTCAACTCGTACGCCTGGGCCATTTGGCTCGCGGTAGTTCGTGATCATTCCCGGTGCGGGGGTGAAGTTCTTGGCTGCGTTCTCCGCATTGATGCGGCACTCGATCGCATGGCCCTTCATCTGGATGTCGTCCTGAGTGAACTTCAGCTCCTGCCCGGCTGCGATCAGGATCTGCTCGCGGACAATGTCGATGCCGGTGACCATCTCGGTCACGCAGTGCTCGACCTGAACGCGGGTGTTCATCTCAAGGAAGTAGTACTCGCCGTCCTGGAGCATTCCCTCAATGGTCCCGGCGGAGTGGTAGCCGACTGCTCGCGCTGCATCCGTGGCGATCTTGCCGATCCGAGCGCGCATCTCCTCGTCAACCATTGGTGCTGGGGCTTCCTCAATCAGCTTCTGGTGCCGGCGCTGGATTGAGCAGTCGCGTTCCCCGAGGTGAACAACATTGCCTTGGCGGTCAGCGAGGATCTGAACTTCAACATGCCGTGGGTCGGGTAGGTAACGCTCGAGGTAAACGGTTCCGTCGTTGAAGAACTTCTCGCCTTCACGCGCAGCGCCCTCGAAGGCCTCCTCAATGTCGTCCTCAGTCAGAGCAACGCGGAAGCCCTTACCGCCACCGCCAGCAGCAGCCTTCACTGCGACCGGGTAGCCAATGTCGTTCTTGGCAATCTTGCGGGCATCGGCGATCGTCTCAACGGCCTCAGTGGTGCCTGGGACGATCGGTACGCCGGCGGCTGCCATCAGCTCACGGGCCTTCGTCTTGGAGCCCATGGCGTCAATCGCGGAAGCTGGAGGTCCGATGAACACGACACCTCGCTCCTCTAGAGCGCGGGCAAAGTCTGCGTTCTCAGCCAGGAAGCCGTAGCCCGGGTGAACGGCGTCAGCGCCTGAGCGGTCGATCACATCAAGCAGCTTCTCTACAACGAGATAGCTCTCTGCCGCTGGGGCAGGGCCGATCAGATAGGACTCAGTCGCGCGCTTGACGTGGAGTGCGTCGCGGTCAGCCTCTGAGTAGACGGCGACCGTGTCGATGCCGAGCTCTTCACAAGCACGGATGACGCGGATAGCGATTTCGCCTCGGTTGGCGATTAGAACCTTGTTGAACATACGGCGGTGGATCCTAACTGCCGCGCGGCGGAACCGCCGCTGCGACGTTTTGGTTGCTAAGCGGGAAAGCCGAACTGCTCGACCGGCGAGCTGTACTCGCGGGCCACGCCTTCGGCAAGACTTGCTCGCTGCCAGGCTGGAATGGAAGGCCCTGCAGTAACCGCTGCTGGTGCTGTCTGCCTCATGAACTGGCCCAGCGCTGCGGCGATCGCAGCGGACTCTTCAGCCGACGCGTTCGGGGTGATGATCTTGAGCTCGGGGCGACCGTTCATCAGAGTGATCCGATCAGAGCGGAATGTTGCCGTGTTTGCGCTTCGGCCCTGGGTCGCGCTTGGTCATCAGCGCCTCAAGTTCAGTGATCAAGCGTGGACGGGTCTCGTGGGGAATAATCACGTCGTCCACAAACCCTCGTTCAGCAGCTGAGTACGGGTTGGCAAACCGCGCCTTGTAATCGTCCATCAAGACCTGGCGGCGTTCGTCAGGCGTCGGGCTCTGCGCGATGTCGCGGCGGTAGATGATGTTGACGGCACCCTCTGCGCCCATCACGGCAACCTCAGCAGTTGGCCACGCGACCGAGAAGTCGGAAGCAAGGTGCTTGGAGTTCATGACCACATACGCGCCGCCGTAAGCCTTGCGGGTAATGACAGTCAACTTCGGCACGGTTGCCTCAGCAAACGCATAGAGCAGCTTGGCTCCGCGGCGGATGATCCCCTGCCACTCCTGAGCGGTTCCCGGAAGGAACCCTGGAACATCAACGAGCGTGAGGATTGGGATGTTGAAGGCATCGCAAGTCCGTACGAAGCGGGCTGCCTTCTCCGAAGAGTCAATGTCGAGCACGCCAGCCATCTGATTCGGCTGATTACCGACAATGCCAACCGGGATGCCATTGAGGCGCGAGTACCCGCAGATGATGTTCTTGGCGAAGTGCTCGTGCACTTCCAGGAACTCACCGTCATCAACGAGGTGCGCAACAACATGTCGCATGTCGTAAGGCTTGTTCGGGTTGTCAGGGACAACCGAGTCAAGTTCAAGATCCATCCGCAGTGGATCATCTGTCGGCTGCACACGAGGTGCTGGCTCAAGGTTGTTCTGGGGCAGGAATGAGAGCAGATAACGAGCGTCTTCCAGGCAGGCTTCCTCGTCCTCACTAGCGAACTGGGCAACGCCGGACTTGGTGTTGTGGGTCATCGCGCCGCCAAGGTCCTCGAACGTGCACTCCTCACCGGTGACCGTCTTGATCACATCAGGGCCGGTGATGAACATGTGGCTTGTTTCCTTGACCATGAAGATGAAGTCTGTGATCGCCGGGCTGTAGACAGCACCGCCAGCGCATGGCCCCATGATCAGTGAAATCTGGGGGATCACACCTGAAGAGCGAACATTGCGGAGGAACACATCGCCGTAGGCGCCGAGTGACACAACGCCTTCCTGGATGCGCGCGCCACCGGAGTCGTTGATGCCGATCACAGGGCAGCCAATCTTGGCGGCAAGGTCCATCACCTTGCACATCTTCTCGCTCATTACTTCACCCAGCGAACCGCCTACAACCGTGAAGTCCTGGCTGAACACGCAAACACGGCGGCCGTCAATCGTGCCGTGGCCGGTGACAACAGCGTCGCCCCATGGCCTGACCTTTTGCATGTCGAAGTCATAGGTGCGGTGGCGAACGAAGGTGTCAGTTTCAACAAATGAGCCTGGGTCGAGGAGCTTCTCCACGCGCTCGCGGGCTGTGAACTTGCCCTTCGCGTGCTGCTTGTCAACTGCTTCTGGTGAAGCGGAGTTGATCGCCTCGTCGCGCAGGGTCTTGAGGAGGTCAACCTTCTCTTCGTAAGTTTCCGGGGCCTTTTCGCGTGACATCTAAAAGTCGATCCTTTTCTCTAGAACTCAGGCTTGTAGGAGCCAAACACGTCGCGCATGGCGGCGCACACCTCACCAAGCGTGCAGTGGTCGCGAAGAGCCTCGCGCAGTACAGGTAGAAGATTGTCGGTTCCGGCGGCGGCAGCGCGAATTGTGTCCAGATGCTTGGCGACGAGTTCCTGGTCACGGTTCTCCTTGAATGCCTTCAGGCGGGTGACCTGATCATCCTCAGACTTCTGGTCAACACGGAGCGTGTCGGGGACCTGGAGTTGATCGGTGACATACGCGTTGACGCCAACAACGATGTCCTGGCCGGTGCGGTAGCGCTCCTGATAGCCCCAGGCTGACTCCTCGATCTCATTGGTGATGAACGAGATGGCGTTAGGTGAACCGCCAAGCTCGTCAACCTTCGCGATCAGCTCCTTGGCGCGCGTCTCAATCTCATCAGTCAGAGACTCGACAAAGTAAGAGCCTGCGAATGGGTCGATTGCCTCAACCGCGCCGGACTCAGCGGCAATGATCTGCTGCGTCCGCAATGCGATCCGTGCTGCATCCTCAGTTGGGAGGGCGAGTGCTTCATCAAAGCCATTGGTGTGGAGTGACTGCGTGCCACCGCAGACCGCCGCGAATCCCTGCAGGGCAACACGGGCAATGTTGTTCTCCGGCTGCTGCGCGGTGAGGGTGACTCCACCAGTCTGAGTGTGGAACCTCAAGCGCATTGACCGTTCGTCCTTGGCGCCAAACCGGTCGCGCATAATCTCAGCCCACATCTTGCGAGCCGCACGGAACTTCGCGACCTCCTGGAATACGTTGTTGTGACCGTTGAAGAAGAACGCAAGCCGTGGAGCGAACTCATCAACGGGGAGGCCGGCGTCAAGCGCTGCTTGCACGTAGGCGATGCCGTTGGAGAGCGTGAACGCGACCTCTTGAACTGCTGAGCAGCCCTTTTCCCTGAAGTGGTAGCCGCTAATGGAAATCGTGTTCCACTTCGGAACGGTCTCGCGGCAGTATGCAAAGAGATCTGTCGTCAGACGCATCGACGCTTCAGTTGGGTAGATGAAGTTGCCACGGGCGATGTACTCCTTGAGCACATCGTTCTGTGTGGTTCCGCGCAGCTGCTCGGCAGGAACGCCCTGCTCCTCACCCACAAGCTGGTAGAGCAGCAGCAGCACGGACGCTGGTGCGTTGATCGTCATCGAAGTAGAAACCTTGTCCAGCGGAATCTGGTCAAAGGCGATTCGCATGTCCTCGATCGAATCGATCGCAACGCCGGTACGGCCAACCTCGCCGAGGCAGCGGCCGTCGTCGGAGTCAAGGCCAAGCTGGGTTGGCAGGTCGAAGGCCATCGAGAGGCCGGTCGAGCCGTTCTCAATCAGGAAGCGATAGCGCTCGTTGCTCTCACGTGCCGTGGCATAGCCCGCGTACTGGCGCATTGTCCAGAGCTGCTTGCGGTACATCTCCCCGTAGACGCCACGGGTGAAGGGAAACTCGCCAGGCTTGCCGAGCGCAAGGTCCTTGGGAACGTCGCCCTCGTCGTAGATCTCCTTCAGCTCGATTCCCGAGTCCGTGAAGCGGCGTGGGTCATCCGGGCCGACGGTCGGGGCGATGGTGCGATGTTCCGTTTGTTCTTTCACAGCGTTGGAAGGGTACCGTTTGCGGCGTGCTGGTCAGAGTCAGACTGTTTGCCGGTTTGCGGGAACGCGCCGGCCAAGATGAGGTCGAGGTCGAACTCGCACCCGGTTCGACGACCACTGACCTGCTTTCCCAGCTTTCAGAACTTGTTGGTGAGACGCGCTGCGTGGTCGCAGTCAACCGCCAATATTCCGGGCCGGGCATGGTCATCGCGCAAGGTGACGAGGTCGCCCTTGTCCCACCAGTCTCCGGTGGTGCTGGGCCCACAGTGCATGTTGGTCCGGAGCCAATTGACCAACAGGCGCTCGCCAGCAGCGTGGGTGATCCTGGCGCGGGGGCAATCGTGACCTTCATCGGCGTAACCCGCGAAGTTGAGGAACTTGACTATGAGGCGTACCTAGAGATGGCCCGCGAGAGAATCCTCAAGATCTGCGAGGAAGAGCAGTCCGCCCACGGGCTGTTCGGAGTGGCGGTCGCCCATCGCACGGGGACAGTCCCGCTGGGAGAGGCGTCAGTTGGGATCGCTGTGTCAGGCGCTCACCGCGATGAGGCGTTCGCTGGCGCGCGGTGTGTGATCGACAGGATCAAGGCCGAGGCGCCAATCTGGAAAGTTGAGGTTGACGGCGCCGACCGCAGCCGCGTGGAAGGCACACTCCCCGAGGCTTAAGGCTGTGCCCACCGGTTCAGACCGGAAGGCACACTTGCTCTCACCACTGTGGTGAGCTAGCGCAGAGGTCTATCTTTCGCCGTCATGCCTACTGCACTTGTTACCGGGGGAGCCGGCTTCCTCGGCTCACACCTCTGCGAAACCCTCCTGTCCCGCGGAAACCGGGTTATCTGCGTGGACAACCTGGAGACAGGCTCGCTCGCCAACATTGCGCACCTCCGCGACCCGGACTTTGTTCACATCAACGTGGACATCACTTCGCCGTTCTTTGTGGATGAGCCCGTTGACAGCGTCTACCACCTTGCATCACCAGCAAGCCCCATTGACTATCTGCGCCTGCCACTTCACACGCTCAAGGTTGGCTCGTACGGAACCCACAATGCGATTGGGCTTGCCAAGCACAAGCGGGCCCGTTTCCTGATCGCGTCCACATCAGAGGTTTATGGCGATCCCAAGGAGCATCCACAGACCGAGTCCTACTGGGGCCATGTCAATCCGATCGGCCCACGCGGCGTATACGACGAGGCAAAGCGCTACGCCGAGGCACTGACAATGGCTTACCACCGTCAGCAGGGCGTGGACACCGCAATCGTGAGGATCTTCAACACCTACGGCCCACGCATGCGCCCGCATGACGGCCGTGCCATCCCAACATTCCTGCGCCAGGCGATTCTTGAACAGCCGATCACAATCTTTGGCGACGGCAGCCAGACCCGTTCCTTCTGCTTCGTTGAGGATCTGATTGACGGAATCATCCGCCTGTCAGAGTCGGGCGAGCACAACCCCGTCAACATCGGCAACCCGGATGAGTTCACGCTGCTTGAAGCAGCCCAGATCGTCCAGCGGATCACCGGCACTAAAGCCGAGCTGATTTTTGAACCGCTTCCAACCGATGACCCGCAGGTACGCCGACCTGACATCACAAGGGCTCGCGAGCTCCTTGGTTGGGAACCAAAGGTCGCGCTGGAAGATGGTCTGCGCAGGACGATTGAAGAGTCCGGCGACGGTCGCCTCACCGGTCTTCTTTAGACACTGCGTCAGATTGCAAATTGGGCGTGTCGGTTCCGACTTGCCTCCGCTACCCAAAGACCGCTACTTTCTTTCTACTCCAGAGTTTTAGGAGTCAGGGGATAGATGAGAATCGACGAGCAAACTTCCGCGCAAGCCAAACCGGGTGAAGCCCGCAAGCCTTTACGCGCCCACGACCGGTCAAGGCAGGCCGGAGCCGCAGCCAACGGCGCCGCCATCCCAGTCGCGAGACCAGAACCGCATCGCGACATCAGGTCACAGCGAGCACCGCTTGTAGCGAAGGTGCTCCGAACAAGCACCCTGCGGGCCGCCATTCGGATCATCACCCTGCTGGCCTGCGACTACGCGGGCATTGCCCTGGCGCTGATCGGCTGGCTCTCATTCAAGGCGTGGTGGAAGGGCGACTTCAACACGGACCTAATCCGCAGCCAAGTAGAGGCATACCTGACATTCGCCTTCTTCGTTACAGCCCTGTTGTTTGCCCGCCATGACCTTTACAGGGAGCGGATCCGCCGTCCTGGAATGGCGCTGATCGTCAACGGTCTATTCCAAGCGACCGTCGTTTCGCTGGTCTTCTCCCTTGCCAGCGGCGCGAAGTTCCATTCCTACTCGGTGTTCATTGGCGCGCTTGGCTGCTCCATCCTCACGGTGGCGGGCTTCCGAGCCCTGCATGACCGTGCAACGGCTCGAGTCACTTCGGCAGCGGGGATCACCCGCAAGGCCCTCGTTGTAGGAACCGGCGACCACGCCAAGGCTGTCTCAGCGACCGTGGCTGACGCAATCAGCTGGCCAGTGGAAATTGTTGGCGGCGTCACAGCACCGGAGGACCTTCAGGCCGCGCTCAGTCTTGGTGGTATTGACGAGGTAATCATCGCGGACTCCGACTTCCCCCAAGAGCAGATTGTTCAACTTGCAGAACGGTGCCATCGCCGCGGAATTGATGTTCATGTGGCGCCGACCACAATGGAGATCCTGCTTCAGCGTGGTGAGTTCCGCCCCGGGATGGCCGTGCCGCTCTTCACGCTCAACCCACCGGTCTTTGCTGGAATTGACTTCGCCATCAAGCGTGCCTTCGACTTGGCCGTATCAAGCATCCTGCTTGTAGTCCTCAGCCCAGTCCTGCTGGTGAGTGCCATCGCAATCAAGCTGACATCCCGCGGACCGCTCCTTTACCGGTCCATGCGCCCAGGTATTGGCGAGGTTGCATTCCCATGCCTCAAGTTCCGCACCATGCGGACTGATGCCGACGAGCGAATGTCTGACCTCGAGCGGTTCAACGAAGCCAGCGGCGCCCTCTTCAAGATTCGCCGGGACCCACGGGTCACAACAGTTGGCAAGCTCCTGCGCCGGTTCTCAATTGACGAGCTGCCTCAGCTCTGGAACGTGCTGCGTGGCGAGATGAGCCTGGTTGGGCCACGCCCACTCCCACAGCGAGACTTTGATCTGCTTGAGGAATGGCATCGCCAGCGCTACCTAGTGCTTCCGGGCATCACTGGTCTGTGGCAAGTCTCCGGCCGTTCCGACCTTGAGTTTGACGACCTTGTCCGCCTTGACTTTGTCTACCTCGAGCGCTGGTCCGTAGGCCTCGACATGTTGATCCTGCTGAAGACGTTCCCAGCAGTCCTCGCCCGCCGCGGCGCCTACTAGAGCGCCGCGCTCAAGCTCCCTTGGGCCTTCGCGCCCTTGCTACGGGCCGCCGAGTGGCATCATCACTGGAGATGAAACTTCGTGAACGATTCGAAGTCTCGCCGCGCACCTTCCAGACTGCGACGCGAGTCGCGCTCGGCTCACTCGCGCTGATCGTCCTGACGGGAGCGGCAGTCCGCCTGACTGGATCCGGCCTTGGCTGCCCTGACTGGCCGAAGTGCTTTGGCGGCGTTGTGGCACCGGCCAAGACCCACGCGGTAATTGAGTACTCAAACCGGGTGCTCTCGGGCTTCGTTGGACTGGCGGCCATTGCCGTGGCGATCATGGGCTGGTTCCGCAGGCCATACAGGCGTGAACTTGAGGTACTCGCCGTCCTGCTTCCCCTTGGCGTTGTAGCTCAGGCAGTTCTCGGAGGCTTCACCGTTCGGAGTGGCCTTGAGCCCGGGTATGTGATGGCTCATTACATACTTTCGATGCTGATTCTGGACGCAGCCTTCGCCCTCGCTTGGTGTGCCACCTACGAGCCTGGCGACAGGCCGCGTGCGACAGACAAACTTGGTGTGTGGTCAGTGCGAGCGCTGATCCCAATGGGCGCGATGACCGTCATGGTTGGCACAGCCGCAACAGCCGCCGGTCCACACGCCGGGGCCTCAGGGACCGGCGAGATCGTCCCTCGATTGGACATTTTCGGCAGTGACAGCCTGAGGTGGTTGGTCCAGCGCCATGGAGCCCTGGGTGTTGTCCTCGGGCTGACGATCATCGCCGTAATCGTGATCCTGCGGAGGGCTGGGGGAGAACGCCGGGCGATCCGGCCACTCCTCTTTGTCCTTGGCCTGCTCGCAATGCAGGGCGTAATTGGCATCACTCAGTGGATGACCAAGCTGCCATCAGGGCTGGTCTGGGTCCACGTCACCGTTGCCGTGATCACGTGGCTTTGCATCCTCTGGGCTGTTGGCTCAGCGGGGCTACTTGAGGGAGAAGCGCACCGGAGGGAGAAGGGTTGACCAGCACGGTGCTTTTTGGCGTTGGCCTCGGGCTGCTGGCCTCCATCCTCTTCAACACCTCATACCTTGTTCAGCACAAGGCCCTTGATGGCGGTCCCAGCATCGATGCCACCCACCCGCTCCGCTCACTGGGCGAACTTTTCCGCGCTCCCGCCTGGCTCTGGGGAGGTCTCGTCGGTCTGATTGGAATGGCCATTTACATCCTCGCGTTGGACTACGCGCCACTGTCGCTGGTTCAAGCGTTCCTCGCTGGTGGGCTGATCCTCACAGTGCCGCTGGCAATGTTCATCAGCAATCACAAGCCAACCCCTCGTGAGGTGCTCGGAGCCGGCCTGATGGCTGCAGCGCTGGTCCTCTTCGCCTTTGGAACTAAGGCTGACGGCCCGGAGAACGCATTCGACGCACACGGGCTTGCTCTGCTTGTCGGGGGGGCGCTGCTGCTGACCATGGTTCTTGCTGCCGTTGGGCTCCGCCAGAAATATGTTGAGGCGATTGGCCTTGCCGCGGGTCTCCTCTACGGTGCCTCAGACGCCATGTTCAATGCCTTGGTTGGAATCGCACACAGCGGCCTCAAGGCTCTGCTTGAGTCACCTTGGACGTGGATCTGCGCTGTGACTGCCCTCGGAGCCTTCTATCTGCTGCAGAAGGCCTTCAAGGATGGCAACACGAAGCCCGTTGTTGTGATCGCACTTATGACCGCAGCGACCAACTTGACCGCCATCGGTGCTGGGTTGCTCGTGTTTCACGATCCCCTCGGGACTAACGCCTTCTGGTCAACCATCCACCTTGCAGCGTTCGGTCTGGTGGCTTACGCAGGCTGGCTCCTTGCCAGCGCTCAAGCGGTTATCGAGGAGGGGCGGGCATGATTCGCTCAGGAGTCTTCCTGCTAGGCATGACCCTAGGGAGCATTCTCCAAGGGCAGTTTGCGTATCTGCTGGTTGGACTCATTATCGGGATTGAGTCAATGGGTATTCCACTACCGGGCGAGACGACCCTGTTCTTGGCCTCATTCGCCGCCCACGACGGCACGCTCACAATTGAGTGGGTGATCCTCGCCGCGGCTCTGGGCGCGGTCATCGGGGACAACATTGGTTACTGGATTGGCCGCAAGGGCGGCCGGGCCCTACTGGAGCGAAAAGGACCGTTCTACGAGCGCCGAATGGCTCTCCTGATCCATGGCGACCGGTTCTTTGAAGCGCACGGCCCCAAGGCAGTTTTTCTTGGTCGGTGGGTAGCGCTACTGCGCGTCACCGCGGCAGTCCTAGCCGGTGCCAACCGCATGGAATGGCGCAAGTTCTTCCTCTGGAATGCTCTGGGCGGGGTCGCCTGGGCCACCACGATGGGCCTTGCCGGCTACTACGCGGGGCACGCCGCCGAACAGCTAATCCACTCCGTTGGACTAGGCGCCCTGATCGCTGTTGTTGTCGCCGTGATCGGACTCCTGGTCTACCTCTACCTGCGCGAACGTCGCGCCCTCCAGGGCGAGATGGCCGAGGTCGCTCGACGCGAAGAGACTGGCGAGCCGATGATTGAGTGGCATGATGAGGGAGCAGTCCACAAGCCGGAGGGGTTGGAATGAGAATCTTGATTGTTGGTGCCGGAGGCGTTGGCGAAGCCGTCGCTGCGATTGCGCGCAGACGCAACTTCTTTGACCACCTAGTCCTTGCCGACATTGACGAGGCCAGAGCAGCCGAGGTTGCCGCCCGAATGGGTGACCCCCGAATCACCTCGGCCCACGTTGACGCGTCCAGCGCAGAAGCGATCGCCGCGCTTGCCAAGTCAGAGGACTGCGACACAATCCTCAACGCCTGCGACCCAAGATTCAACCCCCCAATCTTCGAGGCGGCGTTCCAAGCGGGCGCAACCTACCTCGACATGGCCATGACGCTCTCCGAGCGGCATCCCGAGCGCCCGAATGAGGAGTGCGGGGTCAAGCTCGGTGACGCTCAGTTTGCGGTGTCCGGAGATTGGGAAGCCAAAGGTCAGCTCGCACTGGTCGGCATTGGCGTGGAGCCGGGATTCAGCGATGTCGCGGCTCGCTATGCAGCAGATGAGCTGTTCAGCGAGATTGACGAAGTTGGCGTGCGTGATGGCGCTGACCTAGTTGTTGAGGGCTATGAGTTTGCTCCGACCTTCTCTATCTGGACGACAATTGAGGAGTGCCTCAACCCGCCGCTGATCTGGGAGAAGGACCGCGGATGGTTTGTTACTGAGCCATTCAGCGAGCCTGAGATTTTCGAGTTCCCGGAGGGAATCGGCCCGGTTGAGTGCGTCAATGTCGAGCATGAGGAGGTCGCGCTTGTCCCCCGCTGGGTGGACTGCAAGCGCGTGACGTTCAAGTACGGGCTGGGGGACGAGTTCATCGCTGTCCTCAAGACGCTCAACAAACTCGGCCTCGACTCCACCGAACCTGTATCGGTCAGAGGCCAGATGATTTCGCCACGCGATGTCGTAGCCGCCGCGCTTCCGAACCCTGCAACTCTGGGGGACAAGATGACCGGCCGAACCTGTGCTGGCACATTGGTGACCGGAAAGGGCAAGGACGGAGCTGCCAAGGCCACTTACATCTACCACCTGGTCGACAACGAGACCTGCATGGCGTTGGACGGCTGCCAAGCAGTTGTGTGGCAGACGGCAATCAATCCGGTTGTCGCGATGGAGCTGATCGCCAATGGAACTTGGTCTGGTGCTGGCGTACTCGGCCCCGAAGCGCTGCCCGCCGTTCCGTTTCTGGATCTCCTCGCCGAACATGGCTCACCGCACGGGATCAGCGAACGAGACCCTGCTTGCCCCCAGAAGCCGTTGGGCTGACCTCAGGCGGTCGTTGGCGTGTGCGGTCGATACACACTCACCCCAACGCGAAAACAGCTTGAGATGGGCTTCAGCGAGCTCAAAGCCCTTCCGGAGGACCGAATCTTCGCTGAACGCTTCAATGTCGCCCCAACTCAGGAAGTGGTTGCGATCACGCGGCCTCCTGATTCGCCCAGCCCGACTGCCGAACTTCTGCGTTGGGGGCTGATTCCACACTGGGCAAAGAGCTTTGACGATGGCGTCAAGATGATCAACGCACGGTCAGAGACGATCAGTGAGAAGCCCTCCTATCGCCAACTGATCGCGACTGCAGCCGGCCGCTGCCTCGTCCTAGCCGATGGCTTCTACGAATGGGAGTCTGTGGGCGGAGGAACCAAGCAACCTTGGCGCTTCACGGTGGACGGCGGCGCAGTGTTCGCCCTTGCCGGCCTGTGTACAACCTGGCAACCGGAGGAAGGGCCGCCGGTGAGGTCCTGCGTTGTTGCGACGACGGAGCCAAACCAGCTGGTTGAGCCGATCCACAACCGGATGCCGGCGATCCTCGCTGACCGTGACCAGATGGACGGCTGGCTTGACCCAACCGTTGACGCCCGCTCTGCCGCTGCACTTCTGAAGCCGCTTGATTCGAGCCGGATGCAGAAAGAGAAGGCGGCAAGGGCAGTCGGGAAGCCGGGTAATGAAGGACCGGCGCTGCTCCACCCCGAACAGGATGGACTGTTCTAGGAGCTATTCCGCGTCAGGACGCGGAATGGCCGGGCGGCCCCCCGACCGCCCGGCACACCGCACCCTCGCGTCAGACGGGAGCAGGAACCGTCACTACAACGGTTCCAATTTTCATCCCGCGCTTGAACGAAGTTGTTGAGAGCGCCTTGTTCAGCAGCTTCGCTGACAGCTCGCTCAAGTTCAGATCGGCGGTGGCTGTTCTCGTCACCGCGTTGACGGTCGGTGAGGTGATCACAAGTGCGTTGACCCTGTGATGCTGGATCCCGCTGATGTTCGCCTCAACCTTCCCGTTGCGTCCCTCGTTGAGGTCAGCAACCAACCTGGTGATTGTCACCGTTGTCGCGCCCTTCGTGGCCGTGATTCCGCCATCGAGTCGGAGCGCTCCGCCAACGAGCCTCGTCACCGAGGTTCCTCCAGCAGCCGGGCGGGTCATCCACATGATCCGACCGGACAGAACGGGGAACGACCACACATTGCCAACTGCAGTCGCGTTAGCGATTGGCGCCAGACCGATACCTAGTGCTGCCGCGCCAGTGGCAACCGCTGGGTCAACCGTGAGTGCGGCCGTTCCGCCCTTAGCGTTGAGAACACCGAAGGCAACCTTGTGGTGAACATCCGAAAGCTCCTTGTGTGGACTGGCAACTGACTCTGCCGCTGGCAGCGCCACCAGTACCGCGCTCATGACACCTGCCGCTGCGAGCCTGATGGTGAACTTCTTTGCTGAGTGAATGAGTTTCATTGTGTGTCTCCTCCGGGCCCCCGGGTTTGTCCACTCAAATTAGGGAGCGCAGCGCAAAGAGAAGTCAAAGTCCGCGCCAAGCCATTTACAAACAAACGAAACCCGCTGAGAGGGCGGGTTTCGTAGAACTCAGACTGCTCATTTGATTGGAATGTCAGCCGATACGCGCCAGCCGGGAAAAGGCGTTGGTGGGTGCGAGAACCCCCCAGTTGGTCCTGCCCTTGCCGTTGGCCTGCTTGAGCGCTTCGGCTGCCTTGGCTGCCTCATTCTTGGCCTTCTCTAGGGCCTTCTCCGCAGCGGCCTGAGCCTTCTCAGCGGCCAGTTTGGCCTGCTCCGCAGCCTTCTCAGCGGCCAGCTTGGCCTGTTGTCCCAATGCCTCAGCAGCTTGTTTATTGGCCTCGGCTTGCCTCTCTACGGCCGCCTTTGCTGCCTCAGCGGCCTTCGTCTGGGCAGCAGCCGCCTTCACAGAGGCCTTGGCTGCCGAGTCAGCCGCCCGAGCAAGTGTCTGCTGTGCCTTATAGCCGGCACTTGTCTCAGGGACGATGAAGTCACCGCCGGTATCTGAATCCTCGCCAGCTGGCTGGGATGGATCGCTTGCCCTTCCTGACATCTCCCAAGCAGCAGGGGCGCTGGAGCTAGGGATAGAGAGATCTGGGCTGAGTGGATCAGGCAGCGGCGCAAGCCAGTTCTGGGTCAGGTCCAGCTCCGCATTGGTGGCAAGTTCGTTCTCAAGCTCCTTCTGCTTCGAGGTAGCCCAGATCTTCACCGTGTTGCCCGCAGTGCCAGCGATTGCGATCTTGGCCTTCGCTGCCGCCGTGGCAGCTGCCGCAGCCTTGGCATATGTGAGTGCAAGGGGCCAGAACGCTGCCTGGCGCTGAAGCCCATACGGGGTGCCAGCGCCCGAGCCGTTGACAGCCCAAGTCAGGAGACCATTCAGCTCCGGATGGACGGTGCCAGCGTAGGTGTACCTAGTTGGGCCTGGGCTGGGAAGGGTGATCAGCTTCAGACCTGCCCCTGTGACCTTGCCTGCTGGCCCTGACAGTGGGTAGGCGACAACGCGTCGGCTGAGGAACGGAAGTTGGCCGACCATCCACCACTTGCCGCTTGGCTCCTGCAGCACTGTGAATTGACCCGAGATGGTCCCTCCCATGGTTCCGATCTCAGTCGTGGTGCCGTTGTCATTTGCCCGTGCAACATGGGCATGATGGTTTCCGTCGATCCCGTAGACGTACTGCATTCCGGA
>WLNJ01000024.1 GCA_009699865.1 Actinomycetota bacterium | reverse complement strand
GCCCGGGGCATTATGGCCGTCGCTGTCGTAGGTGCGAGCGTGTAGGTTCTCGCGCATGATCAAACCGCGTCTCACCTACGCCAATGCCATGTCCACCTTTGCAGTGTTTCTCGGCTTGGGTGGTGTGAGCTATGCGGCAGTTGCCATTCCCAACAACAGTGTTGGTAGTGCCCAGCTCAAGGATGGGCAAGTGATGGCAGTTGACCTCAACGTTGGAACACGCAATGCGCTCAAGGGCCAGACGGGGGCAAAGGGCGGCAAAGGCGACAAGGGGAACCAGGGTGACATGGGTAACGGTCTCGCTGCTGACTCGGTCATCATCGGCGGCTACGTGATCAGTAAGGGCGGAAATCTGGTCGGAGCTTCTCTGGCTCACGCAGATCTAATCGACATGGATCTGACCGGAACCAATTTTTCTCGAGCGAACCTGACTTCTGCGCGGCTCAGCGGAGCAATCCTGATTGGCGCTGACTTCCGCTTGGCGGACCTTTCTGGCGCGGACCTGACCTCGTCCGTTATGACCGGCGCACTCCTAGACGGGGCCACGCTCACGGGCACAAAGATGCCTGACGGTACTACTCACCCCTAGTCCTGAGCTGCCGGTCCGCTAGCTAGGAAAGGTGAACGGCAGAGAATCGGCGATGTCGGCGAGGCTCGGTGCCTCGCGGTCGCGGTCTGATACGAGAATGTCAATGTCCGCAGGCCAGTCAATGCCTACGTCGGGGTCGTTCCAAGCGATTCCGGCCTCGGTGGCGCCGTCGTAGTAGTTAGAGCAGCGATAGGTAAAGTCGGCTTCGTCGGATAGGACCAAGAAGCCGTGGGCGAATCCGACTGGGATGTAGAACTGACGCATATTCTTGTCACTCAGCTCGTGTGCTTCCCATTCGCCCCATGTGGGCGATCCCTTACGGAGGTCAACGGCCACATCGAGAACGCTTCCGTTAGCGCAGCGCACAAGCTTGGCCTGACCGGGGCTGGTCTGGAAGTGCATGCCCCGCAGGGTGCCCTTGCGCGAGCGTGAGTGGTTGTCCTGGACGAACTCGGCATCAACTCCAGCGGCCGGCCAGGAGTCCGCACGCCATGTCTCCGCGAAGAATCCTCGGTCATCGCCGTGTACGGCGGGCTGCACTAGGACGAGTCCAGCGAGGCGTGTTGGGAGGACTTCCATGAATTCAGATCCTACTCACTCAAGTCTCTAGGGAGGATGTAGGGCGTCGGCGTGGAATAAGGGGAACCTATGGCGAACTCAAACACAACCCAAGAGCGCGGTACGCGCACCCTGTCGTCTTTCATTGCAGATCAGATTGATGACCTGTCCCGTTCACAGCGGGATGTAGCTCAGTACATCGTCGATCACCTCGACGAAGCAGCGTTTTCAACCGCCGAGGAGCTTGCCCGTAGGGCTAGTACCTCGTCGAGCACGGTAGTTCGCTTCTCCCAGGCCCTCGGTTTCGATGGCTTTCCAGAACTCCAACAGGCAGCGCGTGAGGAATACAGGCGCCGTCCATCCGAATCCGGCATTGATGACTCAGGCCCGCTATTTGACCTTGACCAGTCACCAGCCGAATCTGTAATTGCAGCAGACCACTCCAATGTTGCTGAAACCGCTTCAAAGCTGGATCGAGGGGCGCTTGAGGACGCGACCAACGCGATTGCTTCGGCAGATCGCGTGGTTGTCATCGGTATTGATCAGATGGCGTTCTTTGCTTCTTATCTGCGGCATCTCCTTCTGTTGCTCGACCTTCGGGTTGACGTGATTGCTGGAACGTCGCAAGAGGCGCTCAGCCGCATCGCCCGTATTGATGAGAACACGCTCGTTATTGCTCTCTCAGCCGGGCGTGCACATCCGCTTGTTAGTCGAACGCTGAAGCTTGCTGCTCACCGTGGTGCCGCAACCATGGCAATCAGTGACGCAACACTGTCCGATATTGGGAAGCTCACCCAGCATCGTCTGTGGTGGTCGTCCAGCAGCCCGGCATATGTTCGGTCACACGTTGGCCTGCTCAGCCTGATTCAAGGTTTGGCCCACGGCGTCTACTCGCTTGATAGCGACACATTCGACGACCGAATCAAGGCTTACCGCCTCAAGTAACTGCTTCGATTGCTGTGGGCGGCTTATTCCCCTCGGGGAGTGAGCCGTCCACGTTTTGCTTCCGTAAGTAAGATGATGGCAATGCACGACGAGAGCACATTCCGCGTCAAGGTCGGCCTCGCTGAGATGCTCAGCGGCGGCGTGATCATGGACGTCATTGACGCAGAGCAAGCCAAGATCGCCGAGGACGCTGGAGCCTGCGCAGTTATGGCCCTAGAACGCGTCCCATCGGACATCCGGCGTGATGGCGGCGTAGCCCGCATGAGTGACCCACTGATGATCCGTGAGATCCAAGCAACAGTCTCAATTCCCGTAATGGCAAAGGCACGGATTGGCCACTTTGCTGAAGCCCAGATTCTCGAGTCGCTCGAAGTTGACTTCATTGACGAATCCGAGGTACTGACACCAGCGGACGAGGCGCACCACATCGACAAGTGGGCGTTCAAGTCTCCATTTGTATGTGGAGCAACCAATCTTGGGGAGGCCCTCCGTCGAATCGGCGAGGGCGCGTCAATGATTAGGTCAAAGGGTGAAGCCGGTACTGGCGACATTGTTGAGGCAGTTCGCCACCTGAGGACAATCTTTGGCGAAATTCGCCGCTTGGGAACACTTGACGAGATGGAACTTGCGCTTGCCGCCAAGAACCTCCAAGCCCCGGCTGACCTTGTCCGCCAGGTCGCCAAGGACGGACGCCTCCCAGTTCCACTCTTCTGCGCAGGTGGCATTGCCACTCCTGCTGACGCCTCGCTGGTGATGCAGCTGGGTGCTCAGGCCGTGTTCGTCGGCTCTGGGATCTTCAAGAGTGCTGACCCAGCACCACGCGCGAAGGCCATTGTTGAAGCGACCACCAACTTCCGCGACGCTGCGAAGGTCTGTGCTGCCTCAGAAGGTCTCGGTGCGGCAATGAGCTCCATCGAGACATCGAAGCTCCCTGAGGGCGAGCTTCTCTCCCAGCGCGGCTGGTGAGCTCTGTGCAGGGCCCGGTTGGGATTCTCGCCCTGCAAGGGGACTTCGCTCTTCACGCACAGCTTCTCTCGGACTCTGATGTAGAAACCGTCGAGGTACGCGGCGCTGAGGACCTAACTGGCGTGTCAGGCCTCCTTCTCCCCGGAGGGGAATCAACGACGATCGCTATGGGGATTGATCGCGAGAACCTGAAGGATCCAATCCGGAACTTGGCCAAGGCTGGTCTCCCAGTGTTCGGTACCTGCGCTGGGATGGTCCTGATGAGTTCCGCGCATCTTGGACTGATTGACATGGAGGTCGAACGCAACGCGTTCGGGCGGCAGATCCACTCGTTTGAAGCAGACTTGAAGATCGATGGCCTTGACGGTCCGCCGGTGCGGGGTCTCTTTATCAGAGCCCCGGTTGTGACCTTCGTTGGGGATGCTGTGAGGGTCTTCGCAGAGATTGACGGCTCAACCGTGGGAGTGAAACAAGACAACTGCACGGCAATTAGCTTCCACCCAGAGCTAGTAGGAGACGCGCGACTTCACCTGCTTGCATTGGGCCTGAAGCAGTGGCCAGAACTGCCGGCAAGCAGCTAGTCGTCTGAGTCCGATGAGCCCTTAGTGGCTCGCTCGCGTGACCAAGACTTACGGAAGTTCTCAAACGCAGTCCAGTCCAGTTGAGCCCGGTCACCGCCACCACTTGGCCTAGGACCTGTCGGCCGCCGGGGCTCACCCCCACCTCCCTCATCGTCGTTACCGCCAACGATTGCCCTGCCGAGCCAGGCTGCTGCACACATGCCCTCTGACGCGACTACTAGAAGAACAGCTCCAAAGTTTCCCTTCCCTTGGCTGAGAAAGGCAAGCGCGACCGCGTAAAGAACAAGGCTTCCGCCGAGGACGATTCCAGTTAGGCCTGGCCGGATTTGGCTCGGTGGTCGAGCTGCAGCGGCCGCTGAGACCGAGACGGCTATGACTGCCGCGAACAAGACTTTGATTACGAATGGAAGAGTCAAAGTGTTACCAGTTCTAACCGCAGAGGAAATGCTACACAAAGAAGCCGACTCTACAGCTGAAATCGCTAAAACACGCCGCTTATTGGTTACTCAGGCAGATTGGAAGCGCTGAGTTCCGCTTGAATCTATTGGTGATGTGACTACTTGACCCTCATCCATAAGGACATCCATGTGCCCAATTACCTCAGAGAAAGTGAGGAAGGGCTGCGCCCGTGCAATATCGCCCCAAATAGATACAGCGATCTCAAGTGCCGTCTTTGGACCGTCAGCGAGAGTCGCGAACATCTTCTCGGCTCGGTCCTCATGCATCCGAAGGCGCTCCTGAATGAGTTGTGCGTGGCCTTCAAATACAGGTCCGTGACCGGGAAGTATCCGGCCAAGGTCCATCTTCTCCGTGGCTCTAAGGCTCTCAACATAGGCAGGGAGAGATCTAAATCGCTCGAGCGTATCCGCCGGAGCATCGATATCAACTCTGCGGCTCAGCACTGGGTTCGAGCTGACCTTAGGAAGTAGGTGGTCGCCGCCAATCATCAAGCCTGTTGACGCTTCCACAAAGATCATGTCGGTGGGCGAGTGACCTGGACGCAGATGCGCCGTGAAATCCCGGCCCGCGATCGAAATCTGGTCACCATCCGACACCGGATGATCACAGCGCGCGCTGTCACCAAACGCCCGGTAGGCCCTAGCTACCTGTTTGACAGCTTGTGTAACCCCAGAACCCAGTCCGTTGGTCTCCATCACCTTGGCAGCGAGCTCATCATCCAGCTCGGCGCTTGCCTTCCAATCAGAGAGGTAGGGACCGAGAGCTGCGGGCATGATGACCTGCGCGCCCGCACGTTGGGAAACTATCCGAGCAAGGCCGACATGGTCGACGTGCTGATGGGTCAAGACAACAACCTCGATGTCTTCCATCTCATGTCCAACCTCCCTCAGCGAGAGTTGCAGAGCGTCGAGAGATGTCCCCGAGTTTGGCCCCGTGTCAATCAGTGTGAGCGGGGGACCTTCAAGGAGATAGACATTGACTCTTCCTACAAGAAACGGTGTTGGAATCGCGAGGCGGTGGATGCCTTCGCCCAGCGACTCAACCTCGAGTGCGTGGCTCAACCGTTGCCACGGATCTGCTTAAGGATCGAATCCCGTTTGTCCTCCATGTCCGCCTGGGAAACGAGTGATTCAAGGCAAAGTCGCAGGAGCGGCTCCGTATTGGACGACCTAAGGCTGAAGTGCCAATCCTCGTAGTCCACGGTGACGCCATCAAGGTGTCCGATCGTCGCATCCGAGAAGCGTTCCTCGATCTCAGCAATACGAGCTTTGGGGTCGGCCACCTCAGAGTTGACTTCGCCTGAGATGAAATAGGAGTTCCTGAACTCGTCGATCATCTGGGAAAGACGGAGCGGGTTGCCGGACAGAAGGCTCAACATGAGGAGCGCTGGAATCGTGCCACTGTCTGCGCACCAAAAGTCGCGGAAGTAGTAGTGGCCGGAGACCTCACCGCCAAATACTGCTTCGGGGATCTCTCTCATTCTGGCTTTGAAGAAGGCATGTCCAACCCGGTTCTCAACGGCGGAACCACCACTTGAGTGGACTGTGTCTGCGACTGCTCGGCTGGCACGGATGTCATAGAGGATGGTTGCGCCCGGGTTCGTCTCGAGCATCCGGCGTGCCATCAGGGCTGTGAGGAAGTCCCCATCAACGAATGAGCCGGTGTTGTCGATGAAGAAGCATCTGTCGGCATCGCCATCCCAAGCGATTCCCAAATCTGCTCCTTCGCGCTGCACGGCGTCCATGATGAACTGACGGTTCTCCTCCAAGAGGGGGTTCGGCTCGTGATCTGGAAAGTCGCCGTTGGGCTCCCAGTAGGCGGTTACGACTTCAACGTCGAGCGAGTCAAGAATGGGTCCGATCATCGGACCGGCCATTCCATTGCCTCCGTCAACGACAATCTTCAATCCGGTGATTGATGAAGGGTCAACGAAGCCCAGCACCTTCTCGCGGAATGTCTGCGTGACATCGACAGTCTCGATGGAGCCACCGCCGGGAGCGGCTTCCAACCCAGCAAAGACTAGGTCTCTGATCTCCCCGATTCCGCTGTCCCCGGAGAGAGGGAGTGTGCCGCGGCCCACGAGCTTGGCTCCGGTGTATCGGGCTGGGTTATGCGAGGCGGTACACATCAGTCCACCGTCCAACTCGAGTGAGCCAACCAGGTGATAGAGCTGCTCTGTCGCGACCATGCCGGAGTCAAGAACCGTGGCCCCTTGGTCTGACATGCCAGCCGCGTAGCGGGACGCGAGCTCCGGAGCCTCATTGCGCATATCGCGACCAAGGCCAAGGCGGAGTTCGTGCGTTTGCTTCCCCTCCCGTTCAGCGATAACGATGGTAAACGCTCGGCCAATCACATAGGCGAGGTCGCTGTCGATCTCCTCGCCCGCGAGACCGCGGATGTCGTAGGCCTTGAAGATTCCAGCTGGTGGTGTGCTCATTAGGCGATCGTATCCGTTGCACCCTGCGGCAGACGGGCTGCCCCCTGCCATCATCGGTGTATGAGCCCGAGCGAAAAGCCACCCGTGCTGATTCTCTGCGGCGGCAGAGGCACACGGCTACGCACGAGCTCGGCGTCGTTGCCCAAGCCGCTCGTCGAGATTGGGGGATATCCCGTTGTCTGGCATGTGGTCAGGCTCTACGCGTCCCAAGGCTTCAGCTCATTTCATCTACTGACAGGACATCGGGGCGAAGAGGTATCGGCCTTCGCCCATGCGGCTGATTGGCCAGAGGGAATTACCGTTAGCTGTCTTGAGACGGGAGAGGACACTCCGACTGGTGGAAGAGTGCATCAGGCAGTTAAAGCACTCGGGCCTGTTCCAATCTGCGTCACATACGCGGATGGAGTTGCAGATGTTGACCTAGATCAGACACTCGAGGCATTGGAGAAGGACGGCGTCGAGGCGGTTGTCACCGTCGTGCGGCCGGAGCTCCCCTTCGGCGTGGCACATCTAGAGAACGAGATGATCGTCGGGTTCGAAGAGAAGCCGAAATCGTCCGAGTGGGTCAACGGAGGCTTCATGGCATTCACCCCGGCTGGCGCTGCTCTAATCGGGCCAGATGACATCCTTGAGCGGGCTCCGCTGGAAGCCCTCGCCACACGAGGACTGCTTGCCGCCCATCGGCATGATGGATTCTGGTTCTGCATGGACACTTACAAGGATCAAGTGGCCCTCAACGACCTGTGGGAAGATGGGACAGCACCATGGCGCACTTGGACCTAACAGGTAAATCAGTCTTTGTAACCGGCGGCTACGGCCTGCTCGGGTCATGGCTTGTTCGTTCCCTTCTAGATCAGGGAGCTGACGTCACGGTTCTGCGCCGGGACATCACCTCTCGGTCGGCGCTAGTCGTCTCTGGCGATGAGGCGCGCTGCTCTGTTGTCAGCGGCGATCTCTGCGAGCCGGGCTTGGTTGAGCGCGCACTCGGAGAGTACGAATGTGAACTCGTTTTTCATCTGGCAGCACAGACAATCGTGCCAGTGGCCAACAAGAGTCCCCTTGGAACCTTCGAAACGAATGTACGCGGGACCTGGACGCTGCTTGAGGCTTGCCGCCTGCAAGGCGTCTCAGGCGTGGTGGTCGCAGCATCGGACAAGGCCTATGGCAATAGCGACACGCTTCCCTATACCGAGGACATGGCCCTCAGGCCGCTCTACCCGTATGACGCCAGCAAGGCGGCAGCTGATCTGATCACCCGATCCTACTTCCACACTTGGGGTCTTCCTGTCGCCGTCACACGCTTCGCGAACCTCTACGGCGGTGGAGACCTGAACCGCTCACGCCTTGTCCCAGAGGCCATCTCAGCGGCCCTCAGCGGCCGCAGCCCAGTAATCAGGTCAGATGGTTCACCTGAGCGTGACTACCTACATGTGGATGATGCCGTTGAGGCATACCTTGCTATTGCCGCCGCGGTTGTTGACGGGAAGGCTGCTGGCCTTGCGATCAATGCCGGACATGGAGAGCCAGTCAGCGTGTTGAAGGTTGTCTCAACTATCTGCGAGCAAATTGGCTCTGACCTTGTCCCTGATGTGCGTGGCGAGGGGCCTCCCAAGGGTGAAATCCCCCGCCAGTGGGTTGACCCGAGCCTGATCCGTGAACTGACGGGCTGGCAGGCATCTATTTCGCTTGAAGAAGGAATGGCCCGCACAATTGCGTGGTATAGGGATCATCCAGGTTCGCTCCCCGTTGGTCCACCTCCGCGATCCAGTTAGACTCGTCTGACCATGGCTGGTCACTCCAAATGGGCTTCCATCAAGCACAAGAAGGCGATCGTTGACAGCCGCCGCGGTGCTCACTTCACGAAGCTTGCTCGCGCAATAACAGTTGCCGCCAAGGAAGGCGGGGGAGACCCGATTGGAAATGCGGCACTTGCCACCGCCATTCAAAAGGCCAAGGACGCTTCGATGCCGAAGGACAACATTGAACGGGCCGTGGCGAAGGGAGCTGGAACAGGGTCTGATGCTGACTCAATTGAGCGCGTGCTTTACGAGGGCTACGGGCCGGGCGGAGTTGCGGTCTTGGTTGACGCGATGACAGAGAACCGCAATCGAACAGGTTCCGACATCCGCCATATCTTCAGCAAGCACGGGGGGAGCCTCGGTGAGCCAGGCTCGGTTGCGTATCTCTTCGACAAGATGGGCGTCATTCGCGTTGATGGGACCAAGTGGAGCGAGGATGACCTCTTGGGCGCTATTGATGCTGGCGCCAAAGACATCGAGCGGGATGATGATCTGCTCGAAGTTCTCTGCGACCCCCAACTCACCACTCAGGTGAGGGCTGCTATCGAGGCCGGCGGGATTGAAGTAACGGGCTCGGAGCTGGTCTTTAGGCCATCGACCACGGTTGAGATTGACGAGGATCGAGCCCTCACTCTGATGCGCCTGATGGACGCCCTTGAGGAGAATGATGATGTTGATGCGGTCCACGCCAACTTCGATGTGGACCCTGAAGTGCTAGAGCGAATCACAGCTGACTGAGCTTTCCCAACCCGTGCTGGGGCGTCCGATGCGCCCCGCACAATGGCGCGGTGAAGGTTCTCGGAATTGATCCAGGCACTGCCAACACCGGCTTCGGCGTGGTAGCAACACGTAATGGGCGACTCGTTGCTCTCGACGGAGGCGTTGTCACGACGTCCAGTGAGCTACCACTGGAGCAAAGGCTGCTGGCCATCTCAAAGAAAATCGAGGGGCTAATTGCTGAGCACACTCCGGACGCGGTCTCGATAGAGGACCTCTACTTCGGGAAGAACGTGGGTTCGGCACTTGCTGTTGGTCACGCCCGTGGAGTTGTGATGCTTGCGGCGGCGAGCGCAGGAATCAGCTGCTTCTCATACACGCCGCAGCAGATCAAATCCGCTGTATGCGGACAGGGTCGAGCCGACAAAGAGCAGGTAACGACGATGGTCCAGCAACTGCTGTCACTCCCGGAGCCACCCAGGCCTGACCACGCGGCGGACGCGCTTGCCGCAGCGATTTGCCATGCCAGTCACGCTCCACTCTTGGCGGCCTCACAATGATTGCGAGAGTCCGTGGCACACTCGCCGTTGCAGCCGGTGACCATGCGGTTGTTGACTGCGCGGGGGTTGGTTACTACCTGAGCGTTTCCGCTCAGACCGCCTCGGTGCTTCCTTCAGTCGGAGAGGAGGTTGTGCTCCACTCACACCTTGTTGTCAGAGATGACGCGATGAACCTCTACGGGTTTATTGATGCTGACGAACGCTCGCTCTTTCAGCTTCTGCTCGGAGTTTCATCCGTTGGTCCCAAGGTCGCTTTAGCGATCTTGAGCAGCGCACCTCCAGGGCCCCTGCGCACGGCCATCGCGAGCGGTGACGCCCCACGGCTGCAAGCAGTTCCGGGCGTGGGCAAAAGGACTGCCGAACGGATCTGCGTTGACCTCCGTGACTCTGTTGGCCTTATTGCCGGCGTCTCGGGAGGCGACGATGTGGAGTCGCCTCGACAGATGGCCCGCGAGGGACTGCTTGGGCTTGGTATTGACGAGCGCGCTGTAGATGCATTGCTGGACAAGGCATCCGGCGATAGCGTCGAAGAGCTGATCCAGTCTGCGCTGAGGGAGTCACGCAAGTGAGTGAGGAGAGAATCCAGACACCGGATGAGCTTCCGGAAGACGATGTTGAGGTTTCCCTACGCCCCAGAAGCCTCACCGAGTTCCTCGGGCAAGAGGGTCTCAAGGGGCAACTCTCCGTTGCCATAGAAGCCGCTTTAGGGAGAGGCGAGTCCCTTGACCACATCCTGTTCTCCGGACCACCAGGATTAGGGAAGACATCGCTTGCCCGCATTGTTTCGGACGAGATGAAGGTCCCATTCGTCCCTACTGCAGGCCCTGCCCTGGAGAAGAAGGCTGACGTAGCGGCGATTCTCACGGCATTGGAACCGGGGTCAGTTCTTTTTGTAGATGAGATCCACCGGCTTCCAAAGGCAATCGAGGAGACTCTCTATCCAGCCATGGAGGATCACCGGCTTCCGATCACAGTCGGTCAAGGAGCAGGGGCCCGGATAGTCACCCTCGAGCTACCCGCATTCACGATGATCGGAGCAACGACTAGGGCTGGCCTCTTAAGTAGGCCCCTGAGGGATCGGTTTGGTCTGCAGTTCCGCCTGGAGCACTACGACCCGGCGGAACTAGCCGGGATCGTCCGACGCTCTGCCCACATCCTCGGCCTTGCAATCAGCGAAGAGGGAGCCGTGACAATTGCCTCACGCAGTCGCGGGACTCCCAGAGTTGCCAACCGGCTGCTTCGCCGTGTGAGGGACCATGCGCAGGTCGCGGGGGCCGCGGAAATTACGGGGGCAGTGGCCGTTGATGCTCTGACCGCCCTCGATGTCGACACTCTCGGGCTTGACCGCTTGGACAGGGAGATTCTCCGTTCTATCTGCACAACCTTCAACGGTGGACCCGTTGGACTGTCCACACTTGCCGCTGCGGTCTCGGAGGAGACGGACACAATTGAGGATGTCTACGAGCCGTTCCTGCTCAAGCTTGGGCTGATCGACCGAACGCCTCGCGGACGTGTCGCAACACTGCGTGCGTTTGAACATCTTGGTCTGCCACCCAACACGGGTGGTCAGCTCCTCCTCGACGAGACTTGAGGATCTGCGGTTGGGGGTGACCCCACCCGCTAGCATCGCGCAACCGTGGCGTATCCATTCATCTGCCCAAACTGTGGTCATCGGACCGCACGCACTGATCGCCACTCTGGCTTCCGCCGCGAGGCCCCAGGATGTGAATCCTGTGGGAACGGCTTTCTCTTCGAGCTCCTAGACGACTACTACCCGGCTCCAAACGCGGCCTTCTTTGTTTGTGATGGAGAGGGGCGCATCATCGGCTGTGGGAATGGGTCCTTTGAGCTGACCGGTCTCAAGGATGAGGCAGTCATCGGGAGGGAGGCAAAAGAGGTGCTCGGGCTTGCCTTTGACGGTGATGAGGATGTTGTAGCTACGGTGCTCGAGTGGGGCGTGAGGGCACTCGACAAGTCTGTTGGAGTGAATGCTGAAGGCGACATCCCAGCCCGCGCGAAGGCCGATTTATTCCCGGCGTATGACGAGGACGGCGGCCTGTTGCTAGTCCTCACGCCGGAAACTGGGTAGGCTCGCCCACTCACATGAGTACGCGTCAACGCAACGGACTGATCCTGCTTCTGATTTTCGGCTTCCTAGCCGTGTCGGGCATTGTCATTGCCTCACAGCCAACAAAGCTCGGCCTTGATCTCCAGGGTGGTGTCGAGCTGGTCTATCAGGCGCAGCCAACTCCACAGTCGAAGGTTGACTCCAACTCCATCAACCGCGCGATTGAGATTATGCGCGACCGCGTTGATGCTCTCGGCGTTTCCGAACCAGAGATTCAGCGTTCAGGACAGGACCAGATCACGGTTGGCCTTCCTGCAGTGAGTAACGCCCAGCGTGCGGAGAAGCAGGTGGGTACACCCGCCCAGCTGACCTTCTACGACTGGGAAGCGAATGTTCTGATGCCAAATGGGCAAGCTGCCTCCTCCGGAATCGCGGCTAAGGACCCGGCTGCCGTCAAGCTGATGTCATTCAGCGGTGACCCTGCTGGTGGTAGTTCACTGATTAAGGCAGTCACACTTGCCTCCAACCAGCCAGTTCGTGGCGGCGCCAACATCTCCCGGATCGGCCCGCAGTATTGGCTCTTTAACTCCACCGGCAAGAAGCTGGTTGCCGGACCTGACAGCTCGACAAAGGATCTCTACTCAGAGTTCCCCGGGAAGATCCCGCCGGCGGGGTCGAAGCTACTTACGGTTCCCCAGGGCACGGTTGTGCTCAGGGCGGTCTACAAGAACAACACGGCACCCAAGGATCTTGCGGCGGCAAAGTGGTACACCCTCCGTGACGATGTAGCCCTATTTGGCAAGGACATCCGCAACCCGAAGCAGGGCCTTGACAGCAACCAGGCTGGCAGCCCGGACGTTGAGTTCTCCTTCACCGATCACGGCAAGACCGCTTTCCACAATGTCACGCGGACCATTGCTCAGAGGGGCCAAGAGGTATCTGCTCTCTACCAGCCGACTAGGCCAACCCAGCACTTCGCCGTATCTCTGGATCAGGATCTGATCTCAGTTGCGACGATCGACTACGGGAACCTTCCCGACGGCATTGATGGCCTGAACGGGGCGATCATCACTGGTGGGTTCACCATCCAGACCGCGCAGGACCTTGCGAAGTTGCTGGAGCTGGGTGCGCTGCCGATCGGCCTGAAGTTGATCTCCCAATCGCAAGTCTCAGCAACCCTTGGTAAGCAAGCACTGGATCAAGGCCTGGTTGCTGGCCTCGTGGGCTTTGCGGTTGTCATGCTCTTCCTGCTCGCTTTCTATCGGGTACTTGGAGTCGTGGCTTGTGGAGCGCTCCTGGTCTACGCAGCCTTCCTGCTGGCGATTGTCAAGCTCATTCCGATCACGATGACTCTCCCGGGAATTGCAGGATTGATCCTCACCATTGGGGTCGCGGCCGACGCAAACATTGTGATTTTCGAACGTGTCAAGGAAGAGATCCGTTCCGGCCGTACGGTTGCGGCGGGTATTACACAGGGCTACAAGAAGGGCCTCTCGGCGATCATCGACGCCAACGTCGTAACGCTCATGACAGCGTTCATTCTCTTCATGCTTGCGACCGCTGGAGTGAAGGGCTTCGCGTTCACATTGGGAGTAGGCACCATCGTTTCTCTCCTTACCGCTGTTGTTGCAACACAGGCCGCCCTTGGCGTGATGTCGAGCAGCAGGATGATCAACAGTCCTGCCGCACTCGGTGCAGCAGGCAAGGAGCGTGAGTGGCGGTTTGACTTCATGGGTGCAAGCCGCTGGTTCTTCTCCCTCTCCGGCGTGATCTTGATGGTCGGTGCTCTGGCTATTGGAGGCAAAGGACTGAACTTCGGAATTGATTTCACTTCTGGCACCCGCATGGTGACCTCACTTGTCAAGCCCGCCACGGAGAACCAAGTCCGGGCAGTGCTTGAGACGAAGGGGATCACGGATGCCAAGATCCAGCGGGTCAATAACAAGGAACTTGGCGCAAACGGAATTCAGATCAGTACGGCCGAATTGGACCCAGCCCAGGTTGGCGTCATTCAGAACAAGCTTGATGCCAAGTTCGGTGGAACAAGAAACTTCAGCTCGCAATCCGTCGGTCCCACATTTGGACGGACGGTGGCGGACTCCGCTGTGATTGCGATCATCGCCTCGCTGCTCGTGATCAGCGCTTACATCACCCTGCGGTTCGAGTGGAAGTTTGCGGTCCCAGTTCTGATCGCCCTGATGCACGACCTGCTCATAACAGCAGGCGTTTATGCACTCTTGGGGAGGGAAGTCACGACGGCCACTGTCGCCGCGCTGCTGACCATCTTGGGCTACTCGCTATACGACACGATCATCGTGTTCGACCGAATCCGTGAGAACACACCTCGGATGCCACGGGCTGCCTTCTCTCAGATTGTCAACCGCTCCATGAGTGAGGTGCTGACCCGTTCATTGGCCACCAGCTTCTGCACTCTTCTTCCGATCCTCGCATTGCTTCTGTTCGGTGGGGCAACCCTTCAAGACTTCGCCTTCGCACTCCTTGTGGGTGTGGCATCAGGAACGTATTCGTCAATCTTCATTGCGTCTCCAGTATTGACGTACTCAAAGGAGCGCGAATCGACTTATGCAAGGCGCGCGCTGCGGCTCGCCGCTACAAGTCCTGGGGGGAAGGTTCCTGCCTACTACTCAGGTGCGACTGAGGGCCTCTCCCGTACGGAGCTTGAGAAGGCCGAGCGACCAAAGCAGCAAGCCGCGATCGATCCAAGCACCGGAGTGGCACCAATTTCAGCCGCCGAGTTCGAACGGATGGCCGCTGAGGTTCAAGAGGAGTTGGCTGAGGCCAAGTCGGAGGCAGCCGCAGAGGATCTTCCTTTTGAGCACGCACCAGACTCCGCTGAGGCCGATCAGTCGGCACCGCCTAGCGGCCGTCCTTCCAGCCGAAAGAAGAAGAGGAGGTCTCGCTAATGGGAATGCTTGCGTGGGTAATGGCTGGCCTGGCCGTATGGCACTTCACCGTGTGGCTTCCGGACCGCTCATACGGCGGGATTGTCGGAGCGTTCGTCGGAGCACTCTTGGGAGCAATCATCTTCGGATTGATCGTCAACGGCTTCTCCATTCCCGGACAGTCAGAGACGACGCTACTCACGGCGCTTGAAGGCATCCCCGGTTCTCTGCTTGGCATCGGAGCGATGGTTCTGATCGGTCTATGGAGCGAAAAAGCACTTCACTCTTGAGCTCCAAAGCCGGGTGTGAATCTGGCCGCCGATGCGCTCCCTATTTTCTCGTTGATGGGAGTAGCCGCGAGAGTTGAGCCGGAGGAGGTTGGGAAGCTGGAGACCCCGGCTGCCCTGATCGACCTTCCAACTATCGACGAGCCTCAGTCCGCTGCCCTTGTCACTGGACTGGGAGTAAGTCCGATCATGGCTGATGTACTGGTTTCTCGTGGCCTTGGAACGCCAGAGGCGGCCACGGCCTTCCTGTCAGCAAACGAACCTGTTGACATCAGTCAGCTGGGCGACCTTGATGCCGCGGCACTGCTACTTCAGAACGCGATAGCTGAGGGGCTGCCGATCGCTGTTCACGGGGACTACGACTGCGACGGGGTCGCGTCGACGACCGCGCTTACCCGCGGACTAGCCGGGTTGGGTGCGACGGTAATCCCACGGGTTCCAGAACGCACCGACGGCTATGGGCTGTCGCTAAAGGCCGTTGATGAGCTTGCAGCGAGTGGCGCAAAGGTTTTGATTGCGGTCGATTGCGGTGTGACCTCAGTTGAGGAGGTAGCGAGAGCCCGGGAGCTGGGCCTCGATGTGGTCATTGTGGATCATCACCGGCCGCGCCCTGATGGCCACCTTCCCGAAGCCCTGATTGTTCATCCGACCCTTTCCAATCCACAGGCTCTTCCGATGTGCGCCACGGCAGTTGCCGCCGAGGTTGTTAGGCACACTGCTCTCAAGATCGGAGTGGAAACTCCCGATGTTGGGCTGCCAGAGCTTTCTGCTCTTGCCACAGTCACCGATGTTATGCCGCTCTCAGGGTCTAACAGAAGCCTGGTCAAAGAGGGCCTGAAAGCCCTGTCGTTCACAAGGAACCCCGGACTTTCTGCCCTGATCGAGGCGAGTGGACTCGACAGAGCCAATCTAAGCGTCAGGGACTTGGGATGGACCATTGGACCGAGAATCAACGCCGCTGGGCGCGTACGGGCCGCAGGGGCCGCTTTGGACCTGCTCCTTACTGATTCACCCGAACGGGCAGCAGAGCTAGCCGGCGATCTTCAAGCTGCGAATACGGAGAGAAGGCTTCTTCAACAGGAGGCAAGGATCGGCGCGGAAGCCCAGGCAGCACTAACTCCCAAGAGTTCCGGGTGGGTTGTTTCCTCTGAGTTGTGGCATCCGGGAGTGATTGGGATAGTCGCGGGCGGACTTGCCTCGACATTCCATCGCCCGGTCGTCGCTCTGGCAGTCTCGGGCGAGACCGCGACGGGCTCCGTCAGGAGTGTTCCCGGCTACGACGTGGCTGCAGCGCTTGAGCAGTGTTCGGATCTCCTCGAGCGGTTTGGAGGACACGCAGCCGCAGCAGGTCTCACCCTCCGTACGGAACACATTGAGGCTTTTAGAGAGCGGTTCAACGAGGTGGTCCGCGACACGCTCCCCCTGAACCTGAGACGGCCACGGGTACGGGTTGATGCCGTTGTCACCCCGGGTGAAATTGGGTTGACCCTTGCCGAGGAGCTTGCTCAGCTCGAACCTTCCGGAGAAGGGAATCCACCGGTCAACCTGGCCGTTCAGGCAGCGCGGCTGGAAAGGCCTGTTCGGATGGGTGAGGGAAAGCACGCCCGCTTTGCCATCAGCGTCGGAGAGATGACGGCAATGGGGGTTGCCTTCAACGCTAGAGAACGGCTCCAAGTTGCTTGGAGCGAACCCGCGGATGTGGTCGGGAATCTTGAGATCAACCGCTGGGGAGGTAAAGAGGAACCACGGTTCAGTGTCCTTCGAGCGGTTCCCGCAGAGGTCGCCCGGATTGAAGTCGTGGCTGCCCAGATCGACTGGCTCGACCATGTCAAGCACGAGCTGATTAACCCCTCTGGATCTGGCGCGGTCGCAACGGTCCTTCCGCCACGCCAAGAGGCGGCTGCGGTGCGCGGGGGAGTGGCCACGATTTCACGGCTTGTTGCCGGCGGGTACACCACGCTTGCGGTCGTAGCTGATGTACCCCGAAGGCTCCCAGGGCTGCAGGGTGTTGTGGGTGGGTTTTCGGTCTGCGACTGGGCAACGGTGGCACTCTCTCCGGAGGTATGCGCTCGGTTTGAGCGCGTTGTACTGCTCGATCCACCGACCAGTCCTACTCTCCTTGAGATGGCGAGAACAACCGGCCCCGGTTGGATTTACAGGGGTTGGGGCGCAGCAGAGGTACGATTTGCCCTCAAGGTCCATGAGTACGACACTGACATCGACAGCCAACTGCGCCCATTCTTTAGGGATCTCCGCGCTGCCTCAGGTCAACGACAGGGCTCCGAGCGACTTCGAACCATTCAGGGCCCGGGGAGACATCCACGCTCGGCTGTGGCGGTCGCCGGGATGCTGTCAGTACTCCAAGAGCTCGATGTTGCCAAGGTGGACCTTGATGACATCACTGTCGAACTTGGAAAGGCGACCGGCGACCTCGACTCGTCGCTCTCATGGAGACGGGCTCAAGCCCGGCTCGAGGAGGGACGCACATTCCTCCGCAGCCTGACATCGACGGCCTGAGCGCCGCTGCTGGGTCCAACTCCTCTGGTGTAGCGAACCCACCTGCCCTGGCCGCAATCGCCGAGACTGCCGCTGCTAGGGGCATGGCGGACTTTGATCCTGCGGCAATTGCGAAGGCATGGCAGTTTGCTGAGAACGCACACAGCGGACAGACCCGCTTGTCCGGGGAACCTTTCATTGATCACCCGCTAGCTGTTGCCGAGATCTGCGCTGGCTTTGGACTGGATACTCAAGCGCTTCAAGCCGCAATTCTCCACGACACGGTTGAGGACACGGCAGTTGACCTCGAGGCAATTGAGCACGAGTTTGGTCCGACCGTGGCTGAACTGGTTGACGGCGTAACCAAGCTCACGGAACTTAGCTTCCAGTCAAGGGATGAGGAGCAGGCAGAGAACTATCGAAAGATGATCGTCGCGATGACACGCGACATCCGGGTGATCTTGATCAAACTCGCGGACCGTCTTCACAACATGCGAACTGTTGGCTCACTGCCTAAGCAGAAGCAGGCTTTCAAAGCCAAAGAGAGCTTGGACATCTACGCGCCCATCGCACACAGGCTCGGTATCCACGCGGTCAAGTCCGAACTTGAGGATCTAGCGTTCGCCACACTTCACCCCCGGAAGTACCAGGAGATCAAGGAGCTCGTCAGTCAGCAGCGAGCCGAGCGCGAGGAGTACGTTGCTGAGGCAGGTCGGATTCTTTCCACTGAGCTTGAGTCGCTCGGCGTTGAGGCGGCCATTTCAGGGCGCGCGAAGCACTTCTACTCGATCTACTCAAAGATGTCTGGGAAGGCCCGGGAGTTCAACGAGATCTACGACCTCACGGCGATGAGAGTGGTTGTCGACTCAATCAAGGACTGCTACTCGGCCGTTGGGGCAGTACACGCCCTCTGGAAGCCACTCCCGGGGCGTTTCAAGGATTACGTTGCGATGCCCAAACTCAACCGGTATCAGTCGCTTCACACCACCGTAATCGGGCCAGAAGGGCGCCCACTCGAGATTCAGATCCGAACCAGGGCAATGCACGAGACAGCAGAGTTCGGTGTTGCTGCCCACTGGCGTTACAAGAGGGGCACGGAATCTGGCGAAGGGATCCAATGGCTGGACGATGCAGCAGACCGTGACTCCAACAACTCTGATTCCGTTGACTTCCTAACGGCCCTCAAGGGAGACCTCTTCGAAGACGAGGTATTTATCTTCACGCCTCGCGGTGAGGTCAAGTCACTTGCCGCCGGCGCAACGCCGCTCGACTTTGCCTACGACGTCCACACCGATGTCGGTCACCGGTGCGTTGGTGCCAAGGTGAACGGCAGGATCGTTCCGCTTAGCTACCAGTTGCGCAGCGGGGACATCGTAGAAGTGCTGACCTCAAACCGCGACCGTGGACCGTCGCGAGACTGGCTGACGCTCGTCCGCACACCCCGGGCGAAGAACAAGATTCGCGCATGGTTCAGGACGGTTGAGCGCAAGGACGCGGAACAGACTGGTCGTGAGTCGCTCAACGAAGCGCTGAAGCGTGAGGGGCTTCCAGCCCAGAAGATCGTGGGGTCCTCACTTTTAGCGGATGTGACGCGCGAAGTTGGTTTCCGAAGGGCAGATGAGCTTTACCGAGCGATCGGGTCTGGGAAGGTTTCCGCCAACAGCGTTGTACAGAAGGTCCTCCAGCGCCTCAAGCAGGGGGAGGCAGCGGAAGATGACGCCAGTGCTGCCGAGGCGCTCATACGCGAGGGTCGTAAGCGTGACCGCCCAGCGGCGACCGCCGGCCGGTACGGAATTGCTGTCGCCGATGTGGGCCCCGATGTGATGCTCCGTATGGCGAAGTGCTGCCGCCCTGTTCCAGGTGATGACATCTGCGGCTATGTCTCGCTGGGGCGGGGGATAACCATTCACAGGACCGACTGTCTCAACGTTGACAACCTCAGCAAGGACGAAGGGCGGTTCACCCCAGTCAGGTGGGAAGGGCAGGCTGACACTTCATTCCGCGTCGAGCTCCAGGTCGACGGCTGGGACAGGCATCGCCTACTCGAGGATCTCTCGAGGACCTTTGCTGAGACGGGAATCAACATTGTTGAGGCGAGGGTCACCACTGACGAGCCAATGATTCGTAACCGATTTGTCGTCGAAGTCCCGGACACAAGAACGCTGGAGCTCGCAATCGCGAAGCTGCGTCAGATTGACGCAGTCTTTGACGCTCAGCGAGTAACTCCCTCCAGCGGCTAGGCAGCCACTGGCAATCGGTTGGCTAGAGCCAGCCTCGCGACTTGAAGTAGGCCAACGAGCCACCGATCATGGTGACGACAACGCCGATGGTGAGCCAGAAGCCGCCAATCACTCCCTGGCCGGGGATCTTTGTGTTCATTCCCATGATTCCCGCAACCAGAGTGGGAGGTAGGAAGATGACGGTCAACACAGTGAGGATCCGCAGGACATCATTGAGTCGATGTGAGAGCACTGATTCATTTGTGGTTTCCAAGGCTTCCACTGTCTCCTTGAATCCGTCGAGCATCTGCCAGATGCGCTCTGAAGCATCCTCGAGGTCGTCGAAGTAGATCTCAAGCTCATCGGCCAAGATTGGGTGGCGGGTGCGTTCCAGGTCGCGGAAGACAACACGCTGTGGCCGGACGATCTTTCTGAAGTTGATGATCTCCTGTTTGACATTTGAGATGTCACGGACAGCCTCAGAGGACCTGCCGGCGAAGATCTCCTCCTCAAGGTGTTCGAGCTTGGCCCCGATCTTGCGCAGCATTGGGAACCCGGCGTCTACACAGGCATCTGTCACTCGGTAGAGGAGATAGCCAGATCCGCGCGAGAAGAGATCTGCCCGCACCTCCTCGCTCTGGCGGCATCGCTCGAAGAGATAGGAAAGCGGATCAATCGGGTCATTGGGAATGGTGATGAGATACCCGGGGCCAACAAAGACATCCACCTCAGCAGCGCCCAAGCGACCAGCATCAGGATTGAACCGAGGGAAGTGGAGGATCGCGAAAATGTGATCTGGATACTCATCGATCTTGGCCCGTTGGTTACGGGAGAAGACATCCTCATAGGCAAGCTGGTGGAAGTCAAACTGCTCCTCAAGCCAGGCGCGGTCGGCGGCACGAGGGCGCTCGATGTTGATCCACCGGAGACCTTCGTGCTCGACTTCGTCTACGTGAAGGCGTTCAGGCTCAGCGACAACAGGAATCGGACCGCGTATGCGGCCTGATCTGCGGAGACGGGGCTTCGGAAGGCTCGGCATCGGGACTTCGCGGCTCGTCGTTTGTGTTGCTTGCTGGTTCCATCACCAGCGATGGTATCTAGATGTCACTGATGGGCGAGGGGATGCAACATCTCTCGGCCGGTTGCGCTCCGTTGCGTAATGCCCTATTGTTACCCGGACATAGCAGTACGCAGTGCACATCAAGAGGCGTTGAGGGATTGGCCCTATGACACGCCGGCAACCCCCCACAGTGGGGAAGGTGCCAAATCCATCGAGTTAAAACTCGGGAGATGTGAGGCAAGCGTTTGATCGCTTTCGCCCACGGAACCCGGCGGAAGAACGAAAGGTCAAATTAAATGCCGCCGAAGTCACTGAAGTGCAAGGAGTGCCAAGAGGAGTATCCGCTTGAGGCCATCTACGCCTGCTCGCGATGCTTCGGTCCACTTGAGGTCTCGTATGAGGCTCTAGATGGCCGAGACCCTGAGGAGCTCAAGCGTCGGATTCAGGCTGGTTCTAACACCCTGTGGCGCTACGCAGACTTCCTGCCAGTTCAGCGCCCGCCCGAGGGTGCGTTGCCCACGGGTATGACTCCGCTTATCAAGGCGGACCGTCTTGGAAGGGAACTTGGGATTGACGAGCTTTGGATCAAGTCCGAAACCGCGAATCCCACACACTCGTTCAAGGACCGTGTTGTGGCCGTAGCCATGGCTCGAGGGCTGGAACTTGGGTTCACGACCTTCGCCTGCGCGTCCACGGGCAACCTCGCGAACGCAGTCGCTGCGCATGCGGCCGCTGCCGGTGCGCCAGCATGGGTGTTCATTCCCGCCGACTTGGAGCGAGAGAAGATCACTGCCACCGCAATTCATGGCGCCCGCGTAATTGGCGTCAAGGGCAACTACGACCAGGTCAACCGCATGTGCTCAGAGCTTGCACATGAGCGCGATTGGGCGTTTGTCAATGTCAACCTGCGTCCGTACTACGCAGAGGGCTCAAAGACACTCGCTTATGAGATCGCCGAGCAGCTTGACTGGCGTCTTCCTAACCATCTTGTTGCCCCGGTGGCAAGTGGATCACTCCACACGCGAATGGGTAAGGCATTTGACGAATGGCGCGACTGCGGCCTCGTTAGTGGTCCGCTGCCGGCGATGCACGGCGCTCAGGCAGCTGGCTGCTCTCCTGTCGCAACTGCGTTTGAGGAGGGTGCTGACTTCTGCCGACCAGTCAAGCCGGACACGATCGCTCGCTCGCTGGCCATCGGCGATCCTGCCGACGGACCGTTTGCACTTGAGCTTGCCCGCCGCACCGGAGGAGCAATTGAATCCGCTACCGACGACGAGATCCGTGAGGGAATCTCCCTGTTGGCAAAGACCACGGGCGTGTTTACAGAAACAGCTGG
>WLNJ01000023.1 GCA_009699865.1 Actinomycetota bacterium | reverse complement strand
TGTGTATTTCTTTCTTGATGTGCCCCGCACCGGTCTGGTGCGAAACGATTCGGGAGGTACTGTTTTCCCGAACCGCCGTGTGATGGCGGGGCCAAGAAAGCTTCACCTCGCGACAGCCAAACTGACTGTCACCAAAAGGGACACTAGCGGCTTTCCGGACAACATCACGCCGACTGGTGGAAATCACCCGCTTAGCGACGGAGCCCTTCTACCTACAAAGCCTTCCGCCTAAAGGGCGTCTAGTAGATCCGGAAAGTCTTAGTCGAAGGACTGCCATCAACGTTCCCGGCCCGGTCAATTGCGGCAACCTTGAACTTATGAGTGCCCTTCTTCAGGACAGCCGGGGCGGTCCACGGGGATGCGCATGCAACCCAAGCGCCAGTGTCTATGGCGCACTGGAAGTGGTACAGGTCCCCCGCCTTCACGGTCGTGAACTTGAAGACCGGGCGGGTCACCTTCGTGAGCGTTGGCGACAGGGTGATCTTGGTATCAGGACTCACGGTGTCAACCGTGAACATGACCGCACTTGGGCTCGCGTCCCTATTGAGCAGGGCGTCCGACGCTCGGACCTGGAAGGTGTGGTTGCCCTCAGCGAGAGCGCTGTAGGTCTTCGGACTGGTGCAGGGTGAAAGCCAAATCACAAGGGAGTCAAACTGGCAGCCAAATGTGCCGCCAGCCTCACTAGAGCTAAAGGTGAAGGCCACTGACTTTGAGCGCACGTAGGTGGCAGGCGCGGCAGTGATCGTGGTCTGAGGTGCCGTCATGTCGACTGTGAAGGTCCTCGTTGCGGGACTCCCGTCCACATTCCCCGCGGCGTCAACAGCACGGACCTCAAGCGTGTGGCTTCCATCGCTCAGCCCGGACAATGTCGTGGGCGTGACACAGCCAACCCAGTCCGCCTCAGAGGCTGAATCCAGTCGGCACTCAAACGTGGCCCCAGAGTCTGTGGAACCGAACGAGACCGAGACCGACGAACTCCGATAAGACGCTGGCCCGGAAGTCACGGCCGTGTTCGGTGCGGTTGTGTCAACACTGAAGTTCCTAACAGCCGGCGTAGAATCCACATTCCCCGCGGCGTCCGTAGCGCGTACCTCAACCTTGTGACTGCCCTCACCCAGGCCAGTAAAGACCTTGGGGCTGAGGCAAGAGGACCAGTCGGCGTTGGAGACCGAGTCGACCCGGCACTCAAACGTCGAGTTCTCCTCAGACGAGTTGAAGGTGACAGTTGCGGTTGAAGTGGTGATTGACGCTCCTTCAGCGGGAACTGAACCGCCGGACCCAGCGCCAATTGTTGTGTCCGGTGGTGTCGTGTCCGTCGCAGCGCAGCTATAAACCTTGAAGTTGTCAATAAACCAACCGTAGTCCGAGGTCCCGGAGTCGGTACCGATCCTGAACCTGAACTTGACACTTCGCCCAGCAAGTGAGCTGAGGTCCAGCCTTGATCCGATGTACCCCTTGCTCGGGCCGACAAATGCGTCACGCCCTGCGAGTGGGTTGTCGCCTGCGCTACCGCTGAAGATTGCACCCGAATAGCCGTTGATCGTGATCAGCGAACCAGCGTCGTTCCAAGTAGTTCCGCCGTCGGTGGTGTACTCAATGACCCCACCGTCGTAGTTGCCAGTAGTCGCGAAGGTGTTGCGCTCAAAGCTGTAGGCGTGGTCAAAGTAGAGGCGGCCATTAGCGGGGATAGTCACCGCGTGGTCCATTGTCATTGTTGAGTCAGAGATGATGCTCGGGTCGTCGCCCCACAGGTTCCCGGTTCCACTCTTTGCGTAGAGGCCATTGGCAGTGTCCTCGGAGGAGTAGTACCACTGAGAACCGCCCGTGGTGCTTGCCTTGGCCCATGAGTGCGCGCCATCAAAGTTGTCGGCGTAAACACTTGATGGAGCCCCTGTCTCGCACTGAGTCGCCTTCGTTGCTGGAGCCTTCAGCGGTGTTTGAGAAAGCTCTGTCGCGGCCGTGGCCTTGTTCACTTCCGTGCAGTCCGCTGATGAGACAGCAGCGCTCGGGACAAGGGACTGACAGGCTTGGTCCAGTGCCGTGCCTAGATCTTGGTAGTCAGAGCCCGAACGGAGTAGGAGTTGCGTTTGGTACCAGACCTGCTTGGCCTTCGTGACTCCAATCCCGCTGATGGTCTGGCCGTTGAACGTTCCGCCATCCGTGGTGAGGTAAGCAGTCTTGTTGGCAACACCGGAGTTGGTGTGTACGCCGCCGGAGTCACCAGACGCTGAATCAGCCGTGTAGTTGTCACTCGAGGTCTTGTCCGGGTCCCCAAAATTTGTTGGGTCGCTCATGTCGCGGATGGCGCCAATCGAAAGGTCCTCGCCGATCTGCCACTTGACAGCAGTGGTGTCCGTCCCAACGCCATCTGTCTGGTCAACGAACTCCCCGAAGATGTCTGAAAGACCTTCGTTGATCGCGCCCGACTGGTAGTAGTAGAAGAGCTGGGACGTGTACTGGGTCACACCGTGGGTCAGCTCATGAGCGACAACATCGTCGGCTGATGAGTAACCCCGTCCGTAGACCATTTGGGATCCATTCCAGTACGCATTGCCATATGGGCACTGGTTTGTTGCAGGGCAGAATCTGACCGTTGACTTGATCTCCATCCCGTTGTCGTCAATGCTGTTGCGACCAAGGCCTTGGTAGAAGTTGTAGGTGTCCCCTGCGTAGTCATATGCCGTGTTGACATCAGTAACCGAGCTGGCGGCACCGCCTTCCGAGCGTGCCGCAGGCGCGGATGGGGTTGAGGAACAAGGAACCTTGGTGGCTGTGCTCTTGGCATCACAGACGGTGCGGTTTAGCGTGGCCTCCATCTTGTCCATGGATGCGATTGGGAATCCTCGCTGGGCATCGATGTAGACGATCCTGCTGAGCGGGTTCGCTCCGCCCCGGTTCACCGTCACATTCCAGACAAGGGTTGCCCGGCTCAGTCCTGGCCCGCCGAGAATCCGAGGATCAAAGATCGAGAGTGTTGGAGTCCCGACTGCTGTCACCCCATTGCGGCCGCCCTTGGACGCTGCCGCCACAGCCGCGGCACGGGCTTGACCTGATGTGACCCTCGGGGACAACGATGGAACTTTGCCCCTGAGCGTCTCAGTGCTGCCAGCAACAACCTTGTTGGTGCTGTCAACCGCGATCACTGCTTGACCACCAAGGACGGGCGCACCGGAATGAACTTCCTGAAGCCGGACAATCGAAATCCCGCCACGGCCACTCTTGAGGACCCGCGTCAAATGCAGGTCTGCGACTCGTGTCCCGTGAAGAGTCCCGGGATTCTGCGCAAGCCAGAGTCTGGCGACTGTCGGCGCCGAGGATGACGCGGTAACCCCACTCGGCCGCGAAGGCGTGAAGCGGCTACTAGAGGCGGATGCGGCCGCCGCGGTTGCGGCCCTGGCCTGATCCCCCGGAGGGTTCCCAGCTTGCCCTATCAGCGCCCCGCCACCGACAAGGGCGCCAGCGGTCACAACTGCTGCGATGACAACTCTGGGACGGGGGCTCGATCCTGACACTCACAGAAGATTAGACCCCTGAGGTAAAGGTTTCGGAAGGTACGCCTCCCAACCTTGCAAGGACCGTCGCTTGAAGCGACGGCGCTAGAGCAGCTTGGCTTTGGCGGCCGCGAATTCCTCGGCTGTCAAAGCGCCGCTGGCGTGCAAGGCTGCCAGCCGTTCAAGACCGTCAAGACCGGCCGCAGGTGTCTCTGTACCAGTGGCCACATTTCCAGTGGGAACCTCGCTGTTATCAACCTTGGTCGGCTGCTCCCCGCTTGAGGAAGAGGTTGCCTTGTCGCGAACCTGCTTGGCCGCAGAGCTTGCTCCCTCAGCGCCCTTGCTGATACCGCTGCCAAGGGTCTCCTTCAGTTCAGTCCACGCTTCCTTGAGCTTCTCAACCGCATCGTCAGATGAAGCGTCCGGGAACTCCACAAGCGTCTCGCGGCGCAGAGCCCAGACAGCGAGGCCAACAAGTACTAGGAAGATCACCACAGTCACCCACTGCCTGAAGGCCGGAATTGGGCCCCAGATCAGGAAGAGGAGGAAGAGCGAGTACGCGACACCAAAGGCCACGGCGGGACGCTGATTCACCCACGGGGCAACCCACCTGCGGAAGGTCACGGCGAACTTCCAAGGCCCACCAAGGGTGGAGAAGACAATTACGAGCACCGCAAGCCAGATGGTGCTCGTGGCAATAGAGCTGAGCATGCCGGTCGCGATTTCCCATGTTGCCTTAGCGGCAGGCTTGGCAGCGTCAGTTGTGGCAAGTGCATCCACCACAGGTGTTTCAGCCACACCCCGGACTGCAAGGGCAATTAGCGCGGCCAGAATTAGAGCGGCGGCACTGACCACAACGGTCCTGCGTCGGCGGCCCCGATTGACCGCCACAGCCAACGAGAAGAAGAGGAAAGCCAAGAGTGGGCCGAGAACCGCGAGGCCCTGGAGGAAGCGCGCCGCGGTGCGGAACTGTCCAATCTCACCTGAGGAGAAGATCGTCAGCGTTGCTTGCCCTGGCTTGATCTTTTCGGCTTGTGACTTGAGCCCAAGGCGGTCGCCGATCTTGATGGCGGCCTCACGGAGGTCAAGCTGCACCTTGTCGCCTTGGTACTGAAGGAAGCCGGTGTTGGTCTGGTTGATCACATCAACCACCTGTTGATCAAGAGCCCTATGAGCTGACTTCCAAACTGACTGAGCCTCGCTTGTGCCCAATGACTTCTCTATCCCTGTCTGGGCGAGGCCGCGAAGGGCGTCCGCGGCAGGCCCAGCGAGGATGGACGCATTGTTGGGCAGGGCCTTTTCGATCTCGGCCTGAACATCAACATTCTCGTAGATCTTGTCCGTGATAAACACCGCGGTCTGAGTGCGCACCTCCTTGTTCTGAAGAAGCTTGGTTGAGGTGTTAGCCCAGTTGTCTGGATTCAAGACTTGCTGGTCAACCCAGACGGCGTAAACGGAGATGATGCTCAGGATCGTCGCTAGGACGATCAGCACTGAAGCAGCCAGGCGGTTACCGCGGGAGCCGACCTCTGAGTTTTCGTTACTGGTGCTCACTTGGCAAGCGTACCTTCTGAATCCACAGAACGGGCCCTTTGAAATGCAAGGGCTGAGAGCAGCACCACAAGAGCGGCAAGCCCGGCAACCTCTACCAACCTGTGGGGAATATTCACGTGGTAAGAGTCAGCGGGTCGTGAGTCCTCACGGATGTGCCTTGAGGCGACCCCTGCGAGCAGACCCCAGCCAACTAGGGCAGCAAGGGCTGGCCGCCAATCCTTGGCAAAGCGCAAGCCTCTCGTTACAACAGCTGCGAGCACCGCCGCCAACGCAAACAGCCCAAGCGTTGGGAGGACTGAAGGCCATGCTCGTCCCAGCCCAATCTCGCTCCAGACAGTAGGGACGAAGTACGCGTGCTCAACCCGACTCCACCACCGGTAGACCCAGTCAAACCCGACCAGCGGATAGGTCACGGTGATGAGACTCATCACAACACCGCTCACGACCGCCAATACAAGCGTTGTGGACGGGAGCTTCTTCCAAGCAAAAACAAGGCCTATTCCTACAAATGGAATTGTTGGAATCAGGAAGCGCGGCCCCGGTGTTCCCCCACCAAACGGCAGCCAGTATCCCGCGTTGTAGAGCAAGTGCAGGGCAACCATGCCGATGATCGTCGCGCCCTCAGCGCGATGCCCCTTGCGATACATAACAGCCGCCCCAAACAGGCCCATCGCAAGCACTGGGGTTGTGATCAATAGGCCCCGGGGTGAAAAGAGCAGGTGAACCAAGTTCTCGAACTTGGGAACACCAATCCCAAAGAAGCCATGGCTGTTGAGGCCGATCTCCTGATGCCCTGTGAGGCCCTGGACTGCAACTGCCGAGGAGTAGGACATCTTGGTTGGGGAGCCAAATGCCCAAAGGTTGTAGAAAGCAATTGGGAGAACGCCAAACAACACGCCCCCAGCAAAAGCCGTACCCCGTTTGATAACTGACAGAAGATCCCAGCGTCCATCAGCCGAACGGAACGCCGTGTAGAGGCCAAGCACGAAGCCGCCGAATGCCAGCGGGTACTCAACCGTTACGGCCAGACCAGAAACAAGCCCGCCGAGCGCAACCAGCTTCAGATTCCCAACCCCTTGCCGCTCCCTGTGGAGAATCCAGAAGGCCGCGAAGAGGGCAAACGTGGACAGTGCGTGGCTCATCAGCTGCGTTGAGAAAGGCAGCAGCATGGTCCCGAGCCCGACCGCAACGGCTGTTGCCGTCCCTGTCCCAGGTCCGTAGCGCTCGGCCATCGACCTGACCAGCAGCAACAACAGCGCGAAGGGCAACATGCAACCAAACAGCGTCAGCGCCCAAATGATCATCCAGTTCAGGTGCCAGTCAGCCTTCACTGCGACCGGCTTGCCGTGCGAGCCGGCTTGTGGGCCAACCATTCCAGTCACGGGCCTGCCCCCGTGCCGGGACTCAAAGTGAATTGCCCGCAGCCCCACATAGGCGGGGAGTACAAAAGCTGAAAGTCCAGGAGCCTTGACCGAGTAGAAGTGCCCGTCAATGTAGGACTTGTCCTTGGACTCCCAGTGGTAAGGGTCAATCTGCGCCGTACCAGTTGACATCGCGCGAGTAAGCCCAAAGAACGACATCTGAGCCCATCCGACGTTCTGCATCAACATCGACGCGCCAAGCGCGATGCAGAGGATCGCTGCGAGACCAATCCGGAAGTCGCGCTTCGAGCGCTGACCTACAAGGTCGCCGCCGGCAGGCGAGGGGGAGACCTGGCTGGTTGAGGCGGCTTCCACGGAAGCGAAGTATGACCCCCGGGGCGGAGCCAAACTCCGCCCCAGGATTCAAGTCAAACGGTTTGGCGTGTTTCAGCCGGTGATCTTGGCCTTCATCTTGGCGTACTCGTCATCGCTGAGCTTCCCCTTCTCGTGGAGGCTGCTGAGCTTCTCAAGCTCGCTCGCAGGGGAGCCGGTTGCTGCCTGCTCACGGATGTATGAGTTCATCTGGTCCTGTACCTCTGCCTGCTGGGCGATTGCGCGCTCGCGCATTCCACCACCACGGGCGATGAGGTAGATCAGCGCGGCCAAGGGCGTGATGGTGACTAGGAAGATGATCCAAATGGCCTTTGCCCAACCGGACAGTTTGTGATCCCGGAACAGGTCGCTGATAATTGAGATCAGGATCCAGAGCCAGATCACGAGGAAAAAGACTGCGAGAGCTGTCCCAAGTGCCTCAGTGAGTCCGTATGTTGCAAGCGTCATTTACGTTGATTCCTTTCGTTGTGCACCACCGTTGCGGCAGGTCATTACGGCCAATGTAACCTGACCCCAACGGCACCGGCCACTAAAACTTGGGAGAGCCCCGCACAGCTGCCGCCCTCTCAACTAGCTTGAATACTGTGAAGCCCCTCTCTTTGAATCGGCCATGTCCACGCTGATCGCAACCACCGTCCAGAGCGTCGGCGTTCACGAACTTGTCCCCGTTGTCGCAGTCGCTGCACTTGGCGCCGCAGCCGGCACACTCGCCGTTCTCGCAGCAAATCGCGGGCTACTAATACCCGCGGTGGCCATCGAGCTGATCCTGGGCGTAATCGTTGGACCCCAGGTCCTAGGCTTGGAGGTCACAACCCTGACCGAGTTCTTCAAGACCGTTGGCCTTGGCCTCCTTTTCTTCTTCGCTGGTTACGAAATTGACTTCAAACGGATCCGTGGCGGACCGCTCAACCGGGCCGGTGGGGGCTGGGTGATCTCGCTCGCGATCGCCTACAGCGCAGCCGCACTTCTCGCAATCGCGGGCGTGGTTATCTCCCCCCTATACACGGGATCCGCGCTGGCAACAACTGCCATTGGGACGCTGATCCCGATCCTCTCTGACTCGGGAGAGCTGAAAACCCGACTCGGGACCAACCTGCTCGCGGCCGGCGCGGTGGGCGAGTTTGGACCGATCCTGCTTCTAACCCTCCTCCTGACCACGGCCAGTCCACTCAGCGAGGCAATGCTGATGGCGCTCTTTATTGCCGTGGCAGTCGCCGTTGCGATGCTCGCAGTCAGGTCAAGCCAACAGTCAGTGCCGCTCCTCCAGCGGTCAGCTGAGTTGAGTTCACAAATAGCCGTGCGATGGTTCTTCGTTCTAGTACTCGCGCTCGTTCTGCTCGCCGCCAAGCTTCATCTCGACCTTCTGATCGGAGGATTCGCCGCAGGCATGATCGCTCGGCAGATGTTGGGAAAGGCCGAGTCGGCAGTATTTGAGTCGAAGCTGACCGCGGTTGCGTTCGGTGTTTTTGTCCCGTTCTTCTTTGTCGTCAGTGGCCAGGAGCTTGATGTTGCATCACTCTTTGTCTCGGCCAGCGCCATGTTGAAGGTGCCGCTGTTCTTCCTGCTCTTTCTGGTTGTCAGGGGAACCCCGGCCCTTCTTCTCTACAAGAAGGAACTTCCTCACAGTGATCGGGTAGCGCTTGCCTTCTTCTCAGCGACCCAGCTTCCACTGGTTCTGGCCATCACCACAGTCGCCCATCAGGCCGGCCATATGCGGTCAACTACCGCCGCCGCCCTAGTCTCGGCCGCCCTGCTTTCAACCCTCTTCTACCCGCTCGCAGGGCTGATGATCAAACGGCGTGATGGGTCCGCCGAAGCAGCCACCGCCTGACCTCATCGGCGCCCCAGACGACGAGCGGGAAAGGTGCCATGAACAGGAGTTGACTAGGGCTCAGGGCGGCCGTTCCAATCAACTCCTGAAGGGGCGGCAGGTAGACAATCATCGCCGTCAACACAAGCTCAAACAGGATCCCCCAGAGCAGCAGCGGATTGCTGAGTACCCCCACTGACCGTAGTGAGGCCTTCTCAGTCCGGGCAGCAAAGGCGGTCCCCACCTGACAGAGGACCATGCCCACAAAGGTCATGGTCGTAGCCTGAAGGTAGGCGTGGTGCAGCGGTGTTCCGGCGCCAGTCGCGTCCCCCGGGTTCCACCCCGCATCGGTAAGGACCCAGAAGAACCCCGCTAACTCGAGGCCAGCGGAGATCAGTCCGAGAAATAGCCAGGCGCGAATCACCAAACCCCGGCTGACAACACCGTCCTCCCGGCGTCGCGGCTGTCTCGACATCAGGCCCGGCTCGGCCGGCTCGCGGCCCAGTGCAAGCGCGGGAAGGGTTTCCGTTCCCACATCTATCGCGAGGAGTTGGGGAATGGTCAGCGGAAGCGGAATTGCGCCGCCCGCTAGTCCGAACACGAGGAACGGCACTACCTCGGGCGTAGCGTGGGCAAAAATGTAGAAGATGAACTTGCGGACATTGTCGAACACCCTCCGTCCTGCCCTGACCGCCTCAACGATGGTGGCGAAATTGTCGTCCGTGAGGACCATGGTTGACACCTCTCTGGCCACATCAGTGCCGCTGACGCCCATGGCTACCCCGATGTCAGCGCGGCGCAGGGCCGGAGCGTCGTTGGCGCCATCCCCGGTCATCGCAACGACCTCTCCCCGCTCGATCAGTGCATCAGCAATGCGCAACTTGGCTTGGGGTGAACTGCGGGAGAAGATCACCGGGCGCGCAAGGCTGAGCTGAGCCGACAGGTCGCTATCCGTCATCCGGTCCACCTCAGTCCCAGCGATCACCACCGGGTCGGTGGCGCCAACAATTCCAACTTCGCGCGCAATTGCGGTAGCTGTCAGCCCATGGTCGCCTGTGACCACAATGATTCGGATTCCCGCGGCCTGACAGTCAGCGACTGCTCCTTTGACTTCAGGGCGAGGCGGATCTTCCAACGCCACAAGTCCTAACAGCGTGAGTGCCTGTTCCGCCTCCGTGCGATCAATAGGCAACTGCTCCTCTGGCCCAATTGGCCTGTCGGCAAGCGCCAGAACCCGGAGGCCACGGCGCGCATGGTCAGCCACCGCAATCTCGACCTCCATCCGAATGTCCTCGTCAAGGTCGTCCACCCGCCCTCCAGGCCCAAGAATCGTTTGGCAGAGCGGCAGCACTGACTCCGGGGCCCCCTTGCAACTCAACACCGGACCGCTGTCTTCCGTCCCGCTGAGAGTTGTCATGCGTTTGAGGATCGGGTCGAAGGCAAAGCGGTTCAGCTGCTTCTGGTCCCGGCGGTCAGCGTCGATGTCAACGCCCAGATCACGGGCTGCTCTCAGAATCGCCGTTTCCGTTGCGTCGCCCGTTTCCTCCCCGTCATCAACTCGTGCGGTCGAGCAGGCTGCCATTGCCTCGCCAAGCCGCGTGCTTGGCCGGCCATCCAATGCCCACAGCGCCTGGACAACCATGCGGTTGCGGGTCAGGGTGCCAGTCTTGTCCGTGCAGATCACGGTCGTTGATCCCAATGTCTCAACGGCGCTCAGCCGCTTGACTACGGCACCCCTGCGCGCAAGCTCACGAACGCCGACCGCCAACGCCAGAGTGATAACCGGAAGGAGCCCCTCGGGCACATTCCCGACAAGCAGTCCAATTGCAAAGACCGCTGAATCCGCGAGCGATAGCCCAGCTCCGATCATGCCGATGGGAATGAACGCCAACCCAAGTCCCACTGCGACAGCGGCAATCAGCCAGGCGACCTTCCTGACCTGATCTTCAAGGGGGCTGGGCGTGGACTCAACTCGCTCTGAGAGGGAGGCGATACGCCCAAGTTCCGTTGACATGCCTGTCGAGAAGACAACCCCCCGTGCCTCTCCCCCGACGCAAGTGGTGCCCGAGAAGACCAGCTCGCGGGCTTCAATCATCGCAACGCCTGAGTCTGCGGCAGCGGCCATGCGGGAAACCGGAAGTGACTCCCCCGTAAGCGTCGACATGTCAACTTCCACCGACCCAGAAAGAAGACGGAGATCAGCACATATTCGGTCTCCCTCGGCAACCACGACAACATCGCCGGGGACTAGTCCGCTGGCGTCAATGGTGCTCGGTCGCCCATCCCTCACAGCGGTTGCCTGAGGTGGCAGGTATGCCGCTAGCGCCTCGACCGCCCGCTCCGCCTGTCGCTCCTGGATGAATGCGAAGGCTGCGTTGATGAGGATCACGAGGACGATCGCGGCGCCAATCGCTTGGATCCCTACTAGCCATGCCAAACCAGCAGCGGCCCAGAGCAGCAGGGCTAGCGGGTGAGTGAACTGACGTGCGAGATCTTGCGGCCAACGGCGTCGCTCTTGGCGCTTGAGCTGGTTGGGTCCGAACTGAGTTAGGCGGCGTGCTGCCTCCAGCGTGCTGAGCCCTCCTGCCTGCGATTTGAGGTCGCGAAGCAGCAGCTCGATCGGCTCAGTCGGGTTCACCTGAGCCTCAGTCGTGGCGTTCTCGGGCACAACCCAAGTCTCTCCCGTCTCACCTTGCCTAAGGGATGGATTTCACCTCGGCCAACCGTTCACCAATTAGAGCCAGCAGTTGCGGAAAGTCCACATTGTTCTAGGGGTTTACTGGCACGAAAGCGTGGTACTTCTACACTGGATGGTGAGGAGAAAATACATGACCAAACCAACCAAATCCACCGTCTTTGGCACCGTAGTTATCGCTCTTGTCCTCGGTATATCCCCGACTGGGGCATCAGCCAGTAGTTGCAGAGCCACTGCCACAGTTCCCTCCAGCAACCAAGATGCTGCCGCCCTCAGCTCCACTCTCTGCCTGATCAACGAGACGCGCGCCTCTCACCACCTGAGCGCATTGCGGCTCAACGCCCAACTGCAGTCCACGGCCTCCGCCTGGTCGAAAAGGATTGTCGCCAAGCAGTTCTTCGCCCACATTGACCCTTTCACCCATGGAACGGTTGCCACCCGAGGCAAGGCCAGCGGCTACACATCAGGCCGCCCAATCTGGGCACTCGGTGAGAACCTCGCTTGGGCAACCGGGTACCGCGGCTCACCCAAGGAGATCCTCTCCCTCTGGCTGAACAGCCCCGGTCACCGAGCCAACCTGCTCGACCCGCAATGGCGTGACATTGGCATCGGAATAACGAACGGCACCCCCGTTGGTTCGATGGGCTCCACCTATGCGGCCGAGTTTGGGATGAGGACCGCCTACGCGAAGCCAGCGTGCCACCGGGTTAAGCGCCGGATCCACGGCAAGATCAGACGCGTCTGCTCACGCAAGTGAAAGACGAGCCGACGCGGTCAGCTGGAGGGCTGACCGCGTCGGGGTGTCTGGCTGGGCCACCGAAGGGGCCGGGTATCCGGGGACTCAGCTCAGCCTGTGAGGTGCGTGGTGCAACGCGCGAACCTCGTAGTCAATGTCTTGGTTCTTGGAGTGGTTCCTACCGTGAAGTGCACGACCGCTTGAACCTTGTGGACCCTGTAGGAGAGGGTTGAAACCTTGAACCACTTCTTCCAGTAGGCCGGCGTGCTCTTCTTGGTTGCGGTGCCCACGCGGCGCCCGTCGAGGTACCAGTTGATGCTGGAGATGAAGGTTCCCCTCACCCGATAGGCCGCATATGTCCGGATCGCGCAGCCAGTCGTTCCGGCCAGGACCGCTGTACCCGCACGACCTGGGTTTGGCGTGGCGCTTGGCGTGTTCACCCAAGTGCAAGTGATGTTCTCCCCGGCAAGGAGGTTGAGCGTCAGGTTCTTGCCATCAATGGTCGCTCCTCCCTCGCTTGTGCTGCATGCGAGTGAGGTGAACACGAATCCCGTTGGGACAGTGCCCTCACTTGCAGTCCAAGTGCCAGTGGCGAGCGTGTAAGTCTTTGATGCCGTGTCGCCTCCATCGCCACCATTGGGCACAAGCTCGAATACGTCGTCGTGAGGGCCCGTGAAGCTGAACGGCTGTGGGGTACCCAACGGAACTGTCTTGACGATCGTCAACGAACCAGTCTGCCGAGTGTTAGTGATCGTGCAGACAACGGAGCTGCCCTCAGGGATGTCGTACTGACCTTGCACCGGAGTGATCTCCTGATCGCCGTTCAGGCAGACGGTGGCTGATGTGAAATCACTCAATGACGTTCCGGTGCCAGCGGTCTCACCAACGGAGTGCGGCCCAGCGGTAACGGCCACTGGACCAGTGTTCTCGCCACTCTTGGCATCAGCCTTCTGGGTCGTCCCGTCGATCTGAAGATTGAACAGCCCGGTGTTAGCGGGAACTGGTTCAGGCCAAACAACAGTCTTGGCGACAGTGATGGTCGCGCTCTTGCGAGTGTTGGTAATCGTGCAAACAACCTTTTGGTCTTGCGTAACGGAGACATCAAGACTGGTTGCGTTACCACTAGCGACAGTGGTGTCACCGTCCTTACACAGAATGGAAGTCGTGTAATTAGCAAGACTTCCCACACTGCCAGCCAGCTCACTAACAGTGCTCGTGCCAGTGTTGACAGTTACAGCACCCGTCGTGCCGCCATCAGTGGCATCAGTCTTCTTGGTTGACCCATTCACAAGGAGGTCAAACAACCCTGGATCCGTGTTAGGAGAAAGAGCCTTAGTGACTGTCAACGACCCTGTCTTGCGAGTGTTGGTGATCGTGCAGACAACTGCCTTGTCCTTATCCACCGAGACGCTCCACGTGGTGCCGCCGGATGGGGTCGGCGTGAACGGCGTCCCACCATCCACTTGACACGAAACCCCTTGGGTGTAGTCGGTCAAGCTCGTGGTCACATTGTCTGGTGGGCCAGTGGTACCCCCGGTCTCACCGAAGGTGTGTGAGCCAGTCCCAACTGTCAAGGCCCCCGTCGTACCATCATTGGCCACGTTCGCGGCCTTGACCGTGCCATCAACAAGAAGGTTGAACCGCGCAGTTGCCTCCGCCGGACCAGCGATCTTCTTGATGATCTTCAGGGTGCTCGACTTCCGAGTATTGGTAATGGTGCAGTCGTACTTATGGTTGGCCACAACGGTGAACTTGCCATTTGTCGTAGGCAACCCAGGACTTCCCGGCTCGGTCACGTCGTGGCAGTCGTAGGCCGCTGTGTAGTTGGAGAGGTCGGTCTCTCCGTTGCCCGCCACCTCCGAGACAGTGTGGTCACCCACACCTACGGGGATGTCCTCGGTGCTTGCGTTCTGCACATTGGTTAGAACTGGAGTCGTGTCCAGCGAGACAGTGAACCCAGCGTCCGCCTCAGCGGGACCGGCCACCACCTTGTGCACCTTCACACTGCCACCACAAAGCCTGCCCGCAAGCTTCTCGAGGACGGCTTGCAGGTCCTCTGGGTTCGCTGGGTTGATGTAGTCAACGCCCTGCGTTGGGCCTGAGACGGCCGCCAGATTCGTTGTTGAAACCTCACTCACGGACCCGACGCCGACCGCCAGCATTGTCTGTGCATCAGCAGCCGTGCCGACGTCACCGTCGGGGTCCTTGACCGAGTTCGCCGACGCCACAGCAAACGTAATGTCATCGATCTTGGTGGAGCTGCTGGTGGAACCGCTCCTGCGCGTCGTCGGGTTGCCATCGGTAATCAGGACGACCAGGTTCACCTGCGTTGAGGAAGCGTCAATCAACGCTTGGTCCCAGTTGGTGTACCCGCTTCCGCTGGTGTTGTTTGGGTAGATCGTCTGAATAGCGGCGTTCGCACCACTTACTCCTCCTGCTCCCGGAACCTGCATGTCATAGAACGAACCGGCGGGAGTTGAGTTGGTCGCAAACGACGCAATCTTGACCTTGGAGTTGGTGCCCCCCATGGCATTCACAAATCCCTGGGCCGCGTCACGGTAGGCGAGGTTGTGTCCGCTCGTTGAGGCCGAGGTGTCGAGCAGGAGGAGGACCTTCAGCCCGCTATTGCAGCCAGTCGGAAGCGCTGGATTGTTTCGCGCATAGACAAATCGCGTGCTCTTTGAACTGTCAACGGCGGCCGTAGCCGTGCCTCCCTCGACACTTGCCGTCCCCACATAGTCCTTAGCAGAGGTAGTGCCCCACGACAGTGAGTTCAGCGCACGCCACCCTGTCGGCTGAACTGCTGGGAGTGGCTTCTCTCGAACATTCCAAGTTCCACGAGCGACACTCGCCGCGGAGGTCTCACCCAGCGAATCGGTCAGAGGGAAGTCAAAGGGAGACGAGAACACGGAGGAGGTGGAACGCTGCAAGAGCGCGTCCTTGAGTGGGACCGAGTAGGTCTCAGCTCCGTTAGAGCTCGTAGGAGTGATGGTCCGGTATCCACCTGCAAGTGCGCGCAGAGTGCCGGTCGACGGAACCGAGGACTGGGCAGCTTCCTGTCCTATTACTCCCAAGAAGATGGCGGCCACGGCAACGGCGAGAACTGCTTTCGCCGAACTGTGAAACCTAAGCTTGGGATTGTTTGGCACGCTCTTGCCTCGCTCGTGGGGATTAGTTGGAATCGCTGCCGTCGCCCGCTCTTGAGCGACCGCAAAACGAAACTAAGGTCAAATAGCCCGCCCATTGCGGGTAGTACCTACGAGAGTTGTCGCGGTTGATCCGCGCCAACTACCTGCGGCTTTTATGCGGAACTCTGAGGATTGCTACTAGGTGGCACTGGTGCCCAAGGGCGCGCTGAGATCGTCAACGCGCGGAAGTGACCCGGCAGGTCACATGCTGCCCAAAACCGACCATCACCTGGGCGCCAATCAGCTCTAGGCGCCTGCTATCCCCATCCACACAGGTGGTGTTTCTTCGGAAGCCGTCGGCTGCCACGGCGCCTTCCGAATGAGGGTCAACTGTGACAAGACCAGCAGGGACCACCATGGGGCCGCTGGACTCACCACGCTGAGATCCCAACCGCCCGCCCTGGCTTCCAACCAGTAGCCCGAAGAGAGCTGGGGCGGCCGGGACTGGGCTTGGGAACTTGAGTAGTGAGACGACTGTGAGGGTCCCGGTCTTGCGGGTGTTACGAAGGGTGCAGCGGACACTTTGGTTGACACCCACCCAGACCCTTCGTGCCAGGACGCGGACCGGTTGCCCCCGGCCGTCATAACATGCGATCGAGAGCTTGAAGCCGTTTGGATCAATCTCAGCAGCAGCGACCCGACCTAGGCGATGCCAGCCTGAAGAGACGACAAGCGCCCCATGGCCCTGAGCAGGATTCCCTTGTCTCCTCGCCGGGATCAGTCCATCGAGGGTCGTGCGGAAAGAGCCACTGGTGGCTGGCGCTGTGCCCCGCCAATCGGACCGGGTCGTGATGGCCAGCGTTCCGGCAAATCTGGTGCTGGTGATACGACAGACCACGTCTTGCCCCTCTCCGACATACACGCGCCCATCGCCGGCCGTCGGCTTTCCACCGGAGGCGTCATAGCACTCCACGGTGCGCCGAAACCTGAGCGGGTCGCTAGCCCGACTTCCGGGTGCCACGGCAACCGAGTGAAGCCCAGTACCCACCCTGTGCCTGACCTCAGGAGCACCGCTGACCGATGCGGCCCTGCCGTCTATGACCGGGACGAAGTGAGTGCCATGCTCAAACGGACCCGCGACAACAGGAAGCACCCGAAGTGTTCCCGCGCGACGAATGTTGATGACAGTGCATGTCACCTTCTCTCCGGCGGGGAGGTCAACGCCCCCTCCCGTAACGGCTACGGCCCCGCTTTGGCTAGAGCAGGAGGTCGATTGCCTGAACAGCGAAAGGTCGTGGGTTGGGCTTACGCCGACTTCCGCGATCAAGTGGCGGCCACTTGCCAGCCTCAGCGGGCCTACCGTCCCGCCATTACCGAGAGCCTCTTTCCCCACCGGCTTTCCGTCCAACCGAAAGGCCACCTTTGCCGCTCCCACCCCGGGGCCGTGAACTCGATTCGCAATGGTGAGTTCGGCCGGTTGCTTCCTTCTGGTCACGGTGCACAGAACCTCTTGGTTGGCACGAACATATAGGTAGCCGTTGCCATCAATCTGGACCGGCGTGCGGCCGTTTCTGCAGCGCGTTGTTGTGTAGAACGCGGCAGTCCCGAAGCCCGAGGCCGCGAGTTGCAGTCGGTTAGTTCCGGGTTCCACCTTGATTCTCTCCACGGAACCACCGCTGGGCAGTCCACGTGAGCGGAGGCGACCGTTGACGAAGACATCCGCCCTGCTTGTGTCGCCAGCAGGATGCATTCGATGTGTCACTGTCAAGAACCCTTCCCGCCTCCGATTGGTGACCGTGCAGACGATGCTCTGCCCGGCTTTGGTGAGGACCAGCTCGCCCGTTGCAGCGTCAAGGGGGACATTCCCGTTCCCCGCTTTGCATGAGGTGCTCGGCTCGTAGCGCGCAGCTTGCGCACCGTTGGAAGCGATAGAGCTCACCGCATGTCGCCCAGTCACGACCTGAACCGGCTTGGTAGTTGCCCCGGTGCGAACATCCGGAGCCACCACGGCGGTGTCGAGGGTGAGGTCAAACCTGACACCACGAGATGGCGGAACTACTCGGCTACGCAAACTGATGGTTGCTGTCTTGCGATGATTTGTAACCGTACAGTGCACGTCTTGACCGGCTTCGAGGTTTAGCTCGCCACTGCTTTGATCAATCGGGATTTCGGTGCGTCCTTGACGGCACCGTGCGCCGGTCAAGTAGTCGCCAAGCGATGCGGCCCCGTTAGTCGACTCCCCCAGCCGGTGAGCACCCGCCGGAACCTGGTCTGACCATCGGGAAGGGGAGCCACCGACTCCCCGGGAGATAACGGAACCATCGAGGACGAGGTTGAAGCGGTCACCGGTATCAATCCCCGCAACCTTCGTCACGATGCTCAGCCGGGCGCCCGCCCCTTGGCTAACCCGCCGAGCCCGTGCCTCAGAATCAGGCTTGGTGGACCCAGTTCCCCAGTAGACAGGGTCCGGGGGCTGCGGTGCTTCGGAAACCCGCACGATTCCCAAGCCGTGATTGCCCCCCTTGATAGCGGCTGTTGTAGCTGAGACCAGTCCCAGCAGCGCAAATAGCGACGCGAACGCCCCGACAACGTAAGCAACCCGCCTCCCAAACACGCCCCACCTCGTTGGTTTTCACGCCGCCGGCAATGTGCAGGGCGACTGTGAAATCACGCTAATGAGGCAACGGCTTTCACGCATCCGTACTAATTCCTGAAGTGGCAAGCGGGAATACCCGGGGTCAAACGGAGGTCAGCGGATAAGACCCGCGTCCAGGGCATAGCGGACAAGCTCGGCCCTAGTGTCAAGTCCCAACCTTGCCTGGATTGAAGCCCGATGGGACTCAACTGTGCGAACTGAAATGTGAAGCTCACTTGCGATCACAGCGTTGGTGTGTCCGTAGGCAACCTTGGTAAGTACCTCCAGTTCGCGAGGAGTCAACTCATCGATCTTCTCGCGCTCTCCACGAACTAGGGCATATGCGATCCCAGAGGGCATGTGCGGGGATCCTCCAAAAATCGCTTCGAGAGCACGGAGCACATCCTCCAGCGGCTCGCGCGAGTCAATAACCGCGTAGGCGCCCGCTTGGATCGCTTCACAAATCTCGTCGAGGTTGCCGTGTTCGGAGATCAGCACCACCTTGGTCTCCGGGGCAGCCTCCTGAATACTGCGAATCATTCCCATGAGGGTCTCGTGGGTAGCGGTATCAACACCCATTCCGAATGGGCTGTCCGGGTAGACCAATGTCACGCTGGGCTTGTGCGCCCCTGCATAACGCGCGGCCTCCCTCGTGTCGGACGCCATGGCCACAACCTCGCCTCTGTCGTGGCGCTCTAAGAGAGTTCGGAGTGCCTCTCTGACCAGCTCTCGTTCCTCAACGATTAGAACTGTTCGCTTGGGCTGGGAAACTTCCACGCCACTCAGCGCTCCAGTCGCAGGGTAGACAGACTCAGGTTTGGCGAGAGAGGAACTCATAAGTTGCCCCCATGCTACTAAGCGAGTCGGGTGATTGCAACTAAAAGGCGTCGCTAATTAGGTGAGGCCGTGTCAGGTGCAACACCTCCAGCCGTCATCGGAGCAACCCGTGATCCAGCGCGTACCGCACTAAGTCCGCCCGCGAATGGAGCCCCAGCTTGCCCATGATGTTTGCCCGATGGGACTCAACTGTTCTGACCGAGAGATGTAGCTGACCTGACAACTCCTCGTTGGTGAACCCACTCGCCACTCCTGACAAGACCTCGCCCTCACGGGCACTGAGACTCGTCGGGTCCGACCTGTCCTTACGCAGCAGCCTGAGCGCGACGGTCGGCGGGATGGCCGGAATTCCAGAGCCCACGCGCTCCAACTACTCGGAGAACTGCTCCAGCGGCCCGCCCGCTTCAACGATGCCCTCGGCGCCCGCGTCGATTGCCCCTTGGACCTCCTCCAGGCGCTCCTGATATGTGAGAAGCACAATCCGGGTGGAAGGCGAGGCATCCTTGATCGCACGGATGAGCTTGGTCCTGCCCCCATCAGTGAACCCCTCTCGAGCCGTGAGGGGTGGCCCGACAATCGCTATGTCAGGATGGAGCGCCCCAGCCCGTCGGATCGCATCCTCCGGAGTCTGAGCCAATGCGACGACCTCAAAACCAGGAACACGCTCCACCAAGGCGGCAACTGCCTCGCAGAAGATCTCGTACTCAGCGATCACCATCGCCGCCCGCGGGACTTGCACAGGCTCAGATGCTGAGACCGGTCGGTCGTGTGAATCCTCTTGTTGGTGCATTCCACTCCCCCAAGCGGCCCGCTCAGTCAGCATCACCAGCAGCATGCCGATGACTTAGAACAACGTATCTGGCTGTCAGGGCTTGTCAACCCAAATCTTGGTGCCTTTTAGTGACCCCCCGTCAAGAAAGCTTGTCTATCGGCAGAGTAGGGGGAGTAGCTTCCGCGCGTCAGCAGGGATCAACACCCTGATCCTCTGGGAGAGCCTTGTAGTGCCCCCGGCCCTCACCGTGGGCGCGTCCCGGAAGACATCAAGGTGCCGACCAACTATTGCTCCACCCGTGTCAGCAGCGCAGAACCAGCGGTCATAGGCTGAAAGGTAGACGGCGCTCCGATAAGCGATTACCTTGGGGTCGACCGCTACCGACGCGAGCGAGCGCAAAGGGGCGCCGGATGCCCCCAAGGATGGTCCAGGTTCAAACCGCGCCAGTTTGGCATTCACTTTGTTGGTCGGTTTGCTGCTTGCCCACGCCCCGTTAGACCAGCCGCCAGCCTGGAGCGGAAAGGTGAGTAGGCCACTGCTGTTGAGCCAGAACATCTCATTAGCCCAATAGGGAGTCCCGCCCTTGACGCCCTTAGCGTTGACATAGCCCGTGAGTCCGGAGGCAAGGTGCACGCGGCTGCCATCAACACCAACCCCGTCCCCCTCCATAGCGACACCCATCGCCGAGTAAAGGAAGTCAACCGGATAAGCCTTTGTCAGCCCAGGCGCAACTACCTTGGCCCCACGAAACCAGCGCTCAGGGGCTGGCCAGTACTCAGTTAGCGTGAAGCCATCCAGCCAGGCCGACCTCGCCAATGGGAACTGGCTTGCCGCGCTAGTCGCTGGGGTAAGCGTCATGACGGTCGCAGAAACCGCCAAGACCCCACGGGTGAGCTGACTCAAGTCCATCATCTACATTCTTCCGCCAAATCAGGTGGAAATCCTGCCTGCGGGACAGACGCCGCAGACGAAAAGAAGCCCCGCGCTTGCGGGGCTTCCGTTTGATGGCGAGACCGAGACTCGAACTCGGGACACCACGATTTTCAGTCGTGTGCTCTACCAGCTGAGCTATCTCGCCGGGATGCTCTGGCGATGCTACCGACTGGGCGGGGACGCAGGCCACAACGGCAACCCCATGTAAGCCAAACGCGCTGCCATTCAGCGCCCGTTAGGCCGCCGATAAACTCCCGCTCGATGCGCGACTGGTGGTCCAACTCTCCCGCTATTGAGCGCGCCCAAGTCCTGAAGGCAGCGCTGATTGGCGCTGGGCTCTCGCTCGCGCAGTTCTACACGCTGCTCACCGGACTGGGTTCGCGCATCGCAGCTGACGATGGTGACCCCGTCTCCCAAAGCTGGCAGGTTGCCTGGGGCGGTCACGCACTACTCCACCACCCCCTGGCCTTCTGGCAGGCCAACCAGTTCTGGCCAGCCAAAGACAGCCTTGCGTTCAGCGACGCGCTAGTGGGCTATGCACCTTTTGGCCTGTTCGGCAGCGGTGTTGACGCCGCGCTTGCCCGCTACAACCTACTCTTCCTGTTCGCCTTTGCACTTGCCTTCTTCGCGGTCTGGCTGCTTGCGTGCGAACTTGGGGCACCCAACTGGGCTGCAATGGTCGGCGGGGCCGCCTTCGCCTACTCACCGTGGCGTCTTGAGCAAGCGGGCCACCTGCATGTGATCTCCAGCGGAGGGATTGCCCTCGCCCTCTTTCTCCTCCTGCGGGGCTATCGCCGAAATGACTGGCGTCTAATTGCGGGTGGCTGGGTGGCAGCGGCCTGGCAGCAGTCCATCGGCTTCACACTCGGACTGCAGCTTGACTACCTCCTTCTTGTCCTCGGGCTGATCGGCCTGATCGCCTGGGTGAAGGCCGGCCGGCCGCGCCCACCGGCAGCCAGCATCAAGGCAACGGCTGTCGGCGTCGGATTCTTCCTTCTGAGCACATGGCTACTGACCCGTCCTTACCTGCGAGTCCTAAACGTCGACAACCGGACCAGCTACTCGCTCCAATCGCTCTACGCCTTCTCCCCGCGCCTGAGGTCGTTCCTGAGCCCACCGGAGTACGGGATGCTCTTCTCTAGGACTCCACAGCAACTCACCTCAGCCGTTGGCAGGGGCTATGCGGAAAAGGTGCTCTACCCAGGGCTAATCGCGGCCCTACTTGCAATCACTGGCCTCTGGTGGAAAGGCATCCCAAGAGCTCTGCGCGTCGGCCTAGGGCTGACCACCGTGCTATTTGCCGTTCTGTCACTTGGTGTGCACCAAACCGGGGTTGGCCATTACCTCCCGTACCGCTTTGTCTTTGAGTACCTCCCCGGCTGGGATGGAATACGCACGCCGGGACGGCTTCACACACTGACCACCCTTGCGCTGGCTCTCCTGGCGGCCGCTGGAGCAGCTCGCGTCGGCGAGCTAATCCGTCAACGCAAGGGCTCATCTTTTGCCACTGCTGGCGTGGTTGTCCTAGGACTTCTCGTTCTGGCTGATGGTTCGGGCATCCCGTTCCCCAACCCAGCAATCCGCAAGGCACCCGCTGATGTGACGTCAGTAGCTACCCCGCTAATCCAAACACCCCTCGCGCCATC
>WLNJ01000022.1 GCA_009699865.1 Actinomycetota bacterium | reverse complement strand
GCGGCCGGCTTCTTCTTCGCGGCCGGCTTCTTCTTGGCAGCAGGCTTCTTCTTGGCAGCAGGCTTCTTCTTGGCGGCCGGCTTCTTGGCTGCCCCTGGGGCGGCCTTCTCAGCGGCTTCTTCTTCAAGCACTGCAGGTGGCTTGTAGCCGTCCTTGGCCCAGGCCTCGTCGAACTCCACGCGCCAACGTCCTTCCTCGTTCTGGAACAGCGCGAGCTTGGCTCGGAAGGACTTCCCAGCGCGGCTTCGGAAACCAGTGACCTGACGCTCGGTCTTGCCAGTCCTAATCAGTTCCTTGACGATTGTTGAGTTCATCGTCTTGCCAGCCTTGGCCTTCCAAATAACAAACCCACAACCCGGATCGTCCTTGGCCCAGCAGGAGTAGCCCTTGCGGTTCTCCATGATGTCGGCGCCACAGATTGGGCAATGGCCAAGGTTGGCTCGTGGCATGCGGACTCCCTCAAGCTTCTCGTCCAGCATCGAGACTGTCTCCTTGGCGAAGGCTGCAATGTCGCCGATGAAAGCGTCCTTCTTCTCCTCACCCTTGGCGATCTTCTCTAGGCGTGCTTCCCACTCACCAGTCAGTGCGGGTGAGGTCAGCGGGTGGTCCCCGAGTAGGCGGATTACGTTGACGCCCTTCTCAGTGCAGACAATCGCCCGTCCGTCACGTTCGATGTAGCCACGGGCAATGAGCGTCTCAATGATTCCCGCTCGCGTGGCAGGCGTGCCGATTCCCGACTCCTTCATGGCCTCACGGGCCTCCTCGTCGTCGACCTCCTTACCAGCAGTCTCCATTGCCTCAAGCAGCTTGCCGTCTGAGTAGCGCTGTGGCGGCTTTGTTTCCTTGCGCTCTCCCTCAACGTTGAGCACCTTGACCTGCTCGCCCTCTGTGAGCTTGGGGAGCAACTCGTCAGAGCGGGGGTCGCCGTCAATGCTGCGCCAACCTGCAACAGCAAGGACCCGACCTCGAGTACGGAACTTGTAACCGGCTACCTCAGTCTCCAGCGTGGTGTTCTCGGCAATCGAATCCGGATGGAACACGGCCAGGAACCTGCGGGCCACAAGGTCGTAGATCTTGCGCTCGTCTTCGCTGAACTTCGCGATCGGATGTGAATCGGTGTTGGTCGGGATGATGGCGTGATGGTCGCCGACCTTTTCATTGTTGACGACCTTGCCAAGCGGCAGTGAGTCCAACGCGATCACAAAGGTTGCAGCTTGGGCGTATTCACTTGAGGTGCGACCGACGACTCCAGCGATCTCCTTGATCTCCGGAACCATGTCTGTTGTCAGATAACGGGAATTGGTCCTTGGGTAGGAGAGTGCCTTGTGCTGCTCATAGAGCTTCTGAGCGGCGCTGAGCGTCCTCCGGGCAGTGAATCCATAGCGACTGCTTGCTTCCCTCTGCAAGGAGGTCAGATCGAACAGGAGCGGTGCCTTGTCGCGGCGTTCACGCGTCTCAAGCCTGACGACGGTCCCCTGACCATCGCGTGTGGCCTCTACGGCCTCGTCTGCGAGCTTCTCCTCAGCTAGGCGATCGCCAACCTCGGCCATCAGAACACCGCTGTAGACCTCACCAGCATCAGTGCTGAAGCTGGAGGTGACCTGCCAGTAAGGAACTGGGATGTGAGCGGAGATCTCCTCCTCACGGCGAGCGAGGATTGCAAGCGTCGGGGTTTGGACCCGGCCCAGAGAGACGGCGCCGTCGAACGAGGTGCGGAGGCGAATTGTGGCGGCACGGGTTGCGTTCATGCCGACGATCCAGTCAGCCTCCTGTCGCGCTCTTGCGGCTGATTCAAGTGGCTCAAGCTCAACGCCTGGCCGGAGATGACCAAACGCATCCTCGATCGCTGCCTTAGTCATCGAGGCGAGCCAGAGGCGTTGAACGGGAAGATCGCACTTGGCTTGGTGGTAACAGAGAGCAAAGATCAGCTCGCCCTCTCGCCCTGCGTCGCAAGCGTTGATGACAGCGTCGACGTCGTCTCGCTTGAGCTGACGCTTGACGATGTTGAACTGTGCCTTGGAGCGGTCGTCAACGACATGCTTGAACTTGAAGCCTTCGGGAACGATGGGCAGCTCCTCCATCTTCCAGCTCTTCCACTTCTTGTCGTAGTCCTCGGGCTCGGCAAGTTGGACAAGGTGGCCAACAGCCCAGGTGATGACGTGATCGGGCCCTTCAAGGAAGCCCTTCTGTTTCTTGAATGGGCCGGGCAGCACTCGAGCTAGGTCGGTGCCTACGGAAGGTTTCTCAGCGAGTACGACTGTCTTTGCCATCGGCGCGGCACAGTAGCGGCGATTGGACCTGAAGCAAGGTCTGACCTACTCAGCGCCCACACGGACCCGTAGGGTCCCGCTTGCCAGATCTGGCACGTAGAAGCTCCTTCTTAAACACTGATGGGGGAATAGAAAAGCCCCCTTGCGGCCCGCCACCATTGGTTCTTGCGAAGACGGTGCCGACCACAAGACCGCGCTGGTCGATGACCGGGCCACCCGAATTTCCGGGCCTAACATTGCCCCGCAAGATTGTGATCGTCCGTCGCACCTTCTTGCGTCCATAAGCGTCTTGTGTGATTGCGAGCAGTGTTTGCCCAACTCGCGCTGCCGACGTCGTAAAGGGGCCATCCAACGGATAACCCAGGATCACCGCGGCGCTCCCGGACCTCGGCTGCGGGCCGACCCGAAGTGCGGGTACAGAGAGACCGGGAACTCCAATTACAGCGACATCATCATGTCGGTTAAAGGTCAGCACCCCCGAGCTCAGGCCGAAGCCGTTTCCCCCCACCTCAACCGATGGGGAGCTATCCCCGGCAACGACATGGGCATTAGTAACCACAAGCCCTGGCCCAGCAACCCAGCCCGTGCCCTCAACTAAGAACCCACATGCCTTGGCTCTGATCCGCACGACCCCAGCGCGATCCGCCCTAACGGCAGGCGACTTCAGCACCGCGGGATCTGGCTTGCCCACCAGAACCGGTGACAGACCAGTAACCGCTGGGAGGGGATCAAAGGCACTGATCCAGCCCAACAGCTGATCCGCGGGCGGCGCAACCCCGCCGATAACCGCGACAACCCGTGATGCCCGGATCTCGCGCCGAACCGAGTCCAACCCTGGGAGCTGCACCAAGACCACTGCTCCAAGCCACACTGCAGCTACGCCCACAGCCACACCTAGGACCCCGCCCAGCAGACGATCAAACATTCCCATGAAGGGAAGTGGCAGAGCCTTACGGAGCTTGAGGCCAACCCGCTCCAAGATGATCGCCATTCCGGCGCCACCCACCGCTGCCCCAATCAGGGCGATCATCGGCGCATACGGAGAACGGTTACCTTGCGCCAGCAGCAGCGGGGCCACTCGAGCCGCGAGGAGTGCGCCGCCAAAGAATCCGGCCAACGACAGTGCCCCGCCAATAAAGCCCGCGCGGCGACCCTGCCAGCCCATCAGAACGATCGCGGCAATGAGAATCCAGTCGAAAGTGGTCATCGCCCCAACACACGTCGAACCATAGGGCCAGCACCTGACCACCCCAAACGCCACCTCGGTATCTACGCTCTCTCCTGATGAGCAAGCCACTTCCCCCAAGTGACCCGACCGCCCTGCGCCGCAAGGCTGCCATCGGTCTCACAGCACTCGCTCTCGCGGCGATTGTGGCAGCTGGCTTGATCTGTGGCGATGATGGCGGGAGAGGCGTTGCGCAGAGCTACGCAGCCGCTTGGGCCCGCCAAGACTTCCGGGCAATGTACAGCCAATTGTCTAAGGAATCCAAGGACAAACTGAGTTTCGCGAGCTTCTCCACTCTGCAGGCCGAAGCTCTGGCGACTGCGACGGTGCGCCGCCTCACCGCCCGCGAAGCAGGGAAGGTTTCGAATGGGGTCGCCCAGGTTCCCTTCACAGTTGAGACCCGCGCGTTTGGAACTCTCAGTCTTGTCGCTCGCATTCCGCTGACCGCAGACAACTCGGATGCCCATGTGGTCTGGAGCTCAAGCCTTCTACTCCCAGGCTTGCACCGAGGTGAGTCCCTCAGTCGAAGCACATCCCTTCCCCCGCGTGCCGCACTCTTGGCATCCGACGGTGTAGCGCTCGCTGAAGGCCCTTTCAGGGTTTCGACGATTCCAGAGGTCGCATCGGAAGTAGTGGGAACTGTGGCAGCGCCGATCGGAGGCGTCGGCCTGACCCTCAAGGCACTCGGCTATCCGTCAGATGCCAGTGTGGGCATCACCGGTTTGGAGCGCATCTTCCAGGCCCAACTTGCTGGGACTCCCGGGGGGACACTCTCCGCTGGAGGCCGACTCCTGGCAAGCACCACGCCGAAGGAAGGGAAGTCAGTCCGCACAACGATCGTTCCCTCTGTTGAACGGGCTGCCATTACCGCCATGGCAGGGCGCCAAGGCGGAGCAGCCGTGATCAGACCAAAGACGGGTGAGATCCTGGCACTCGCACGCAGTGCGTTTTCGGAAGCGGCTCCACCGGGCTCGACATTCAAGATCATCACTGCCGCGGCCGCACTTGATTCCAAGGTTGCGACCCTGAAGACCTTCTACCCAGCCCAGACCGAGGCCGTCCTAGACGGTCACTCGGTTCAGAACGCCAACGGCGAGTCATGCGGCGGAACCCTCGTCCAAAGCTTTGCGTACTCCTGCAACTCAGTCTTTGCTCCTCTGGGAGTCAAGGTCGGCGCAGCGCGCCTAGTTGAGATGGCGGAGAACCTTGGATTCAACCGGTCTTTGACGAACATCCCGGGCGCATCAATAAGCCGGATTCCCCAGGCTTCCGAGCTTCAGGGGGCTGATGCCACAGGGACTAGTTCAATCGGACAGGGTCAAGTAGTTGCATCAGCCCTAGAGATGGCCAGCGTTGCCGCGACAGTCGCAAACGGCGGGGTTAGAGCGGAGCCAACCCTGACCCCAGTCACTAGGCCCACCGCTTCCAAGCGGGCAATGAGCCCCGAGGTTACAAGTGCCATGAGGACTCTCATGCTTGCCGTGGTCAGGTATGGGACGGGAATGTCTGCTGCTATTCCGGGGGTCGCTATTGCTGGAAAGACCGGTACTGCTGAGATACGCGACACGGTTCCGGTCGACCCGAATAACCCAGCTGACCCCAATAATCCGGAAGACCCCAACGCGCCGGCGGTAATCCCCAATGACCCGGCTAACACTGACGCGTGGTTCGTTGCGTTCGCACCCGCATGGCAGCCACGTCTTGCCGTGTGCGTGCTCCTCGATGGGGCCGGACATGGTGGCGACACTGCGGCACCAGCTGCACGCGACATCCTCGTCGCGGCCCTTAAGAACCGCCGCTAAAGGTCGAGGCTGATGACTGCGGCGGGCTTGAGCGACGCCGAGTCGTAGATCTCAAGAACGAGCGGGCGGTTCTGATACACGTCGTCGCTCAGCTTGAAGAGAAGGAGTGCGCCCTCGCGAACGGGACCCGAGCCTGCGATTGACGAGGCTGGTGGGTAGATCCAGTCGGGCTCGAGCAGCTCCGTTGGGTTCCACGAGAAGATGTTCGTCGCTGTATCAAGTGCGATCGGCGTGTAGCGCTTGTCTGTTGTGTCAACCAGCCGGAACTTGACCGGGAGCTTGGCAGCGCTGCTTCCAAAATTCTGAGCCCTAAGGAACAGTGCGAACCACTCCTCACCGGGACCAGGGGGAACAGTGCCTGCCGGAAGCCCGACTAGGTAGCTGGCGTCCTCGGCAAGCTTCGGATTGAGCGTCCGTGAGATCTGAACCTGGTAGGCGACATCGTTGATGTCAACGTACGCACCCTCGCCAGTGCCAACCTTCACATTCTCAGTGGAGCCGCATGCAGAAGTGCCTGCTGCGAGGCACAGTGCGGCTACAACGGGAAGGATTCTGCGTGGGGCGTTAATCACGGCGCGGGAGTCTACCCACCAGCGACCGTGACTCGCTCGCCGCGACCCCGGTCCTGTTCGAGGATTGTCTTCATACGCCTGACAGAACGGTTCATTTTCCGCTTCCACCAGCCTTTGCCGCCGACGATCTCCAAGAGCCGATCCGACATCTTCGATGGCACTGTCTGCCAAGTCCACTCCACGCGCGTTGATCCACCTGCAGCCTGTGTGAGTGTCAGGACACTCATGGCCTTGACTCTGTTCATCTTCCCGCCAGCGCCCCTAGCCACAATCCGGTGGGGTTGCTCGGTGTCAACGTAGATCAGGTCCGACCAGTCGAAACGGTTCATCGGAGCGCCGATTCTGAATCGCGCTCCGGCGCCCTTGCCCCGAGAGTTCTCGCGGGTCAGATGCCATCCGCTAAGGAAATGGTCCGTGTATTCAGACATGTTGGCAATGTCAACGAGGTAGTCGAAGACTTCCTCTCGCGGGCGAGCAATTGTTGTATTTACGGTGACCGGGTTCATCTGGAAGGTCAGTCTAATGGGGCCGCAAGCCGAAGTGAGTGACGTGCCGCGCGCGCAGAGGCACCATGTGGGCTTACACTGCCAGCGATGGCTCGGACGATCGCTGTGCTCTCACAAAAGGGCGGAACCGGCAAGACAACAACGGTGAGAACCCTCACCGACGCTTTCAGGCGGGCGGGTCTCCGTGTGCTGGCCATCGACTTGGATCCTCAGGGCAACCTCTCCGACTACTTCGATCTCGACCCCGACGCAACGCCGACGGTCGCCGAGGTACTCCTGGACCGGGCCACAGCAGCCGAGGCAATCCACAACGACGTGATCCCCGCGAACTTGGGCCTGGCCGAGGCTGAGCTGGTGTTGGGCGGGAAGATGGGTAGAGAACTGACCCTCCGCAAGGCACTCGGCGATGTAGGGGACACCTATGACCTGGTGATAATCGATTGCCCACCGGCCCTTGGCCTCCTTACCGTCAATGCGCTTGTCGCCGCTGACCACGCCCTGATCTCATCCGAAGCTCAGTATTTCGCAATGCAAGGGGTTGAACAGGCGCTCGAGGTAATCGAACTCGCACGTGACGGACTCAACCCCCAGCTCGACTGGCTCGGCGTGATCCTGAACATCGCCGACCTTCGGACCGTCCACTCCCGTGAGGCGCGGCAGGCACTCCTAGAGCATGTTGGAGACCGTCTGATCGATCCCCCAATTCGCGCGTCCATCGCCTACGCGGAGTCAGCGGAACGCGGCCTCTCAATCCTTGACCACCGGCCGGATCTGGCCAGCGACTACCTCAAGATCGGGGCTGAGATCGCCCGTCGGGTTCAGCAGCCGGAAGCTGCCGCAAAGCTTGAGGCAATGATCGAGCCCGACTCCGCCTAGGAGTCGGAGTCGGTGCCAGGCTCCTGCGGAACTCCGCCCCCAGCCTCAATTCGAGCACCCATAGCCTGTGCCAAAGCAATGGCTGCCTTCAGCGGCCGCACCATGACGGTGAAGGTCTTGATTAGGCCATCGTCACCAAGATCGAGAAGGTCAACCCCTTCGATCTCAAGCTCGCCCACCCTGGCCCGGAAACGGAGCATGTGGCTGGGACCCTGCTCAATCTCATCAACGTACTTGAAGTCCTCAAAGACCTGAGAGACATGCTCGAGCAGCGTTGAAACCACGAGCTTGGAGTGGTAGCCCTTGAAGGCCACCGGACTGTAGAAGACAACATCCTCAGCGAGGCATGCCTTCATCCCCTCAACATCCATCGCCTCGACGGCTTCTCTGAACTCCGCTCCAGTGTTCATGCGACAGCTACTCCGTCCACTGTCGCCCCCACCGGCTCAAAGTCCACGGCCATGACACTCGCCCAGTCGCCCACATGGTCGCTCAGGCGCTCTCTAACGGCATCCGCGGCCACATCCTCAACCCAGACCAGGACTGCTGATCCCGAGCCGGAGATGGTCGCTCCGATGGCCCCGAGCTCCGTGACCTTGCCCAGTAGCTCCCAAGAGTTGGGGTAAAGGGTCGAGCGCCGGCGCTGGTGAATCTGATCGTGGAGTCCCCTAGCTAGCAGCCCAGTGTCTCCTTTCGCTAGCCCTGCCCCAAGCAGTACGGCGTAGCCCGCATTGGCAACAGCATCGTCAATTGGAACCTCGGCGGGGAGAACATCCCGGGCGGCCTCGGTGTGAACGCTGTGTTGAGGCACAACGACAAGGCCGCTAATTGAGGCTGGGACAGTCAACTTGGTGACCTGTCCACCTACATGGACAGCTACTCCCCCGTGATAGGCAGCCGTGGAGTTGTCGGCAACCCCATCAACCTCAATCGCTAGGGCCAGCGGGTCATTGCATTCCCCGCCAAGTGCCCTGGCAGCAAGGATCCCCGCAAGAACTGCGCAAGCGCTGGAGCCGAGCCCACCACAGAGCGGAATTTCGGATTCCACTGTTAACCGCACCCCGTCAACGGACATCACCCGCTCGAATGCTTGAACAAGAAGGTTGGACCGGTCCGAGGGGACATCAATGTTTGTTGTGATTGAGAACTCGTCCGCTCGTTCAGCCGTCAACACCAGCCGGGGCGAAAGGGCAGCAGCAATTGAGTCAAACCCAGGCCCGAGATTGGCCGACGTCGCCGGAACGCTGACGCGGACGGTCATCCCAGTACCACTGCGCGCAGTGCCTCGATGTCCACCTCACACGGTGTAACACCTCCACCTTGGGCAAGAGCAGTGTCCGGGTCTTTGAGCCCATTGCCGGTCAGCACACAAACTACGTCTTCCACTCCATCAACTCCGTGGACGAGCAACCCGGCTACTGACGCAGCTGACGCTGGTTCGCAGAACACTCCCTCTGTGTTTGCGAGCAGTCGGTAGGCCTCAAGAATCTGCTCGTCTGTGACCGTTCTGACAGACCCATTCGACTCAGCAAAAGCGGTCTCGGCCTCCGTCCAGCGAGCTGGGTTGCCGATCCTGATCGCAGTTGCGATCGTCTCAGGGTTTTCGACCGGATGGCCGAGCACAAGCGGGGCAGCACCAGCAGCCTGGAAGCCAAACATGCGTGGTGAGGCGCCCATCTCCTGAAAGCCCTTCCACCAAGCTGTGACGTTGCCCGCATTGCCAACTGGAATCGCCAATGCCGCAAGGTCGGGCAGTAGGTCGTGAATCTCAAACGCACCTGTCTTCTGTCCCTCTATGCGGAACGGATTGACAGAGTTGACCAGCGCAACCGGCTCTGTCTCGACAAGTTCCCGCACAAGTTTGAGAGCTTCGTCGAAGTTGCCGTCTAGGCCAATGACGCGAGCCCCATGAATAAGGGACTGGGCGAGCTTGCCCTGGGCGATTTTGCCGCCGGGCACAACCACCGCGCAGGTGATCCCAGCACGCGCTGCATAGGCTGCCGCGCTTGCAGCCGTATTACCCGTCGATGCGCAGATGACAGCGTTTGAACCGTCCCGTACAGCCGCCGAGACAGCGCAGGTCATTCCCCTGTCCTTAAACGATCCCGTCGGGTTAAGGCCCTCAAGCTTGAGCCAAACTCGTGCGCCAACGCGTTCGCTGATCTCGCAGGCGTAGATCATCGGCGTATTCCCTTCGCCGAGGCTGATGATCGGATCACCCTTCTCGAAGGGGAGCCTGTCCATATGGCGTTCGATCAAACCTGGCATGTCAACCGCCGAAATCCTCTTCGATGACACGGATGGCCCTCGGCTGAGCCCGCAAGGACTCGAGCCCGGCGAGCACCGAGAGTGCTGCCCTGAAGTTGGAATCCGCGACGGGATGGCTGACCATCACAAGCCTTGCGTTTCCAGCGTTTCCTCGCTGGACCACGGACCGCACAGACACACCATGGTCGCCTAGGACGGTTGCCACCTGGGACAGCACGCCAGGTCGATCCTCTACCTCAAGATGGAGGTAGAACGCAGACTCTGAATCTGAAACCACAGGAAGCTCGTTGGTGGCAGGCGGAACCTCAGCTACGGCGCCAGAGGCAATTGCTACCAGGTCGCCAAGAACCGCAGAGGCCGTCTGCGGCCCGCCAGCTCCCGGTCCGGAAAGGGTGATCTCGGTGATGTCCTCCGACTCGATTGTGACGGCGTTGAACGCTCCGCCAACCGATGCCAGCGGATGACCTGGGTAGAGGAAGGCTGGATGGACGCGGACTGAAATCCCCTCGCCGACTCGCTCTGCCGTGGCAATCAACTTCAGCCCGAGGCCAAGCTCACTGGCATACGCGATGTCATCCGGCTGGATCCCCTCGATCCCCTCGCAGGGGACGCTGTCCGGGTCAACTGACGTACCGAACGCAAGCCGTGCGAGGATCGAAATCTTGGCAGCCGCATCGAGGCCAGCTACATCCTCGGTTGGATCTGCCTCGGCATAGCCAAGCTCCTGCGCTTCCGCGAGAACGTCGGCATAGTCGGCGCCAGTGCGGGCCATTTCGCTCAAGATGAAGTTGGTGGTGCCGTTGACAATCCCGTGAATCCGGTCGATTCGGGAGCCAGCGAGTGACCCGGTCAGGACGCGGATGACAGGGACAACGCCTGCCACAGCCGCTTCGAACCGGAGCTGAACGCCGTTCTCTCGGGCAATCGCCCAAAGCTCGTCACCGTGGCGGCTGAGGAGCTGCTTATTGGCGGTAATCACGTGTTTACCGCTGCGCAGTGCGCTGGCGAGCATCTCCTTGGCAGGGTCAAGCCCACCCATTACCTCGACGATCACATCTGAGTCCGCGAGGATCGAGTCGAAGTCACCTTGTGAACGGGTCAGGACGCCAACAACCTCTGGCCTCCGGCCCGTGGTTGCCTCAACTGCATCGGCACGCTGTGTAACTAGCGTTTCGAAAGCGCCGCCAACAGTTCCATGGCCCAGGAGTCCGATTCGGATTGGCTCAGACATCAGGCGTCCCCAACCTCACGGGCGAGTAGATCATCAAAGCTTTCGCGCCGCACTGCAACGCTCGCGTTTCCCTCGTCGACGACGACAATTGCCGGCCTGAGAGCCCCGTTGTAGTTGTTGGCCATGGAATGACCGTACGCCCCCGTCACCGGGACCGCCACGAGGTCGCCCCTTTTGGGGTTTGGCAGCTTGGCATTGCTGACGATCTCATCACCGGACTCGCAGTGCTTCCCGACTAGGCGGCAGCTGACATCCGCGGTCTCGTTGAGCCGGCTGGCGCTGAGCGCCTCGTACTCCGACCCATACGCAAGCGGGCGCAGGTTGTCGCTGATTCCGCCGTCGACGGCCACCCAAGTGGACACGTTGGACTTGACGGATTCCACGCTGTAGAGCGTCACACCAGCGGTAGCAACAAGTGCCCTGCCGGGTTCAAGCATCAGCTTCACATCCGGCCCAAAGTTTGCTGTAGCGGCAGCTGCTGCTCCGGCAACGAACGCCTCGATGTCGCCGTCCTTCTCGCCATCTAGATAGGCGACGCCAAGGCCCCCTCCTAGGTTGACGACGGGGAAGTCTCCTAGTCCGGCGATGGCCTCTGCCGCACGGGCGAGTGAGCTCGTGTCGCCAAGCTGGCTGCCGACATGAATATGTAGACCTTGGAGATCAAGGGCGTCCTGGGCCTGTATGGCAGCAATAACCGCCGCGGCATCAACCAAGTTGACACCAAACTTGGAGTCCTCCTGCCCCGTGGAGATCGCGGCAATGGTGTCTCCCGTTACTCCTGGGGTTACCCGCAGCAGCACCCGCTGGACCAAGCCAGCCTTAGCCGCGCGATCGGCGATCAGCGAGACCTCGTCAATGTTGTCAATCACGATCAGCCCGACCTTGTGGGCCAAGACATCGTCTAGCTCGGCATCGCTCTTGGCATTGCCGTGAAAGAGAATGTCTTCCGGCGCGAAGCCCCCGAGCAGCGCCAGACGAAGCTCTCCGCCGGAGGTCACATCGCATCCAATGCCCATGGGAGAGAACACACGCCCGACCGCACCAATAGGACAAGCCTTTGACGCGAACATGATCTTGCCGTCCAGTCCACTTTCGGCGAGCGCAGCAACGAAGCGACCGGCGCGGTCGCGGAGCTCACTCTCGACCATCACATAGAGCGGAGTTCCGAACTGATTGGCAAGTTCAACCGCGTCACATCCGCCCAGCATCAGGTGCCCGTCCGGGCCGATTCCGCTCTGGGCGGGGAGAACTGATGGCAGCGTGCGCATTTCCATGCTCCGATGATCGCACGGGCACCCCTCTCGGCGGGGACTGCGGCCGCCGTCCTGCGCGGATGCTGCCATTCTCCGGTCATGGGAAACAAGAGGCCGGCGCCAGCCCCACCCGCTGAGACAGGCCGTGAGCAAGGTCTCGAATGGGCGCGCTTTAACCCGCCCGACTCACCCTTGGGAGGCGTCCTGATCCTCCACGGTGCAGGTTCGCGCAAGGAAAACCACTACGACGTTGCACGCCAAATGACCGGTGCTGGCCTATCCGCGATCTGTTTTGACCAGCGTGGTCACGGGGCCAGCGATGGTCCGATGGACGAGCGGTTGTTGGACGATGTGGTGTCCGTCGCAGGGCTCTTCGGTCAGCTTCCCATCGGCTTGAGGGGCTCAAGCATGGGTGGGTTTGTCGCATTGGGTGCTGCTCGAGCAGCAAACGCAACTGCAGTGGTTGCGATCTGCCCAACAACAGCCGCACAATTTGGTGAAGGGGTAAGGGCAGGAAGAATGGGCTTCGAGGCAGACCCAGTGGCGATCGCCAGCGTTCTTGACCGCGGCGAGCCGGAGCCGCCGGATGTCCCAGTGCTTCTACTCCACGCTGACGGGGACGAAATCGTTCCGGTCAGCCGCTCCCGCGAGCTAGCTCCGCTCCTGACCAACTCAGCCTCGCGTTACATCGAGGTGCCCGGTGGCCACCACCGCTCCCTTCAGCACGATCCGGACTTCGTCTCCCTGAGTGTCAAGTTCCTCGCCAAACACATCCCTACTTAGGAACTCAGCCGTGGACTTTTGGCGGGTCGACCCGCAGGCCGCCGCCCTTACCATTCACAACAAGCCAAGCCGCTCCCGCGAAGCCGATAACCAGAGCCCATACCTGAGGCTGGGTAAGTCCAATTGCAGCATCAGAGTTCCGGCGGATGAACTCCACGAGGAACCTCTCAACGCTTGATGCGACCATCCAGAGCGCGAACAGTGAGCCAGGCTTGAGCTTGCCTCGCAAATGCCATAGACAGAGAGCCACATAGCCCATTACTAATGTTTCGTAGATGGGAGTCGGATGAACGGTCACACCGGCAGCAGTGGGAACCGTCCCGTCGGGGTAGCCCATCGCCCATGGCAAGGCCGAGTCCCGGCCATAATCACCATCACCGGAGATCTGGCAGCCGATCCGCCCGATCGCATAGCCAAGGGCGAGGCACGGTCCAGCAACATCAAAGAGCTCTATCAAGGGCACCCTTCTCCACTTGGACCAGAGGAACACAGCCAGCACTCCTCCAGCAAGACCACCAAACCAGGTCAGACCCGAGCCTCCGAAGATTGCGCCAACAGGGTCATTCGAAACAGCGCCCGTGTTGTTGAGCAGCCAATAGGCCCGAGCGCCGACCAAGCCACCAAGCAGGGCGAAGATGACTGTCTCCCAGGCCCACTCGCCCTTCCAGCCAAGCTCCAGATATCGACGTTGGGCCAGCAGCCCCCACGCAATGAAGTTCAGGGCGAAGAAGATCCCAAAGGTCTGAAGCTGTATCCCGAAGATGTCAAAGTGAACAAGCACTAGGGCCGAGGCTAGCGGGCTAGCCGCCCTCGGGTCAGAGCCAGTTCAGGGGGTTCGTGACCGAACCGTTGACGCGCACCTCAAAGTGAAGGTGTGCGCCGAAGCAAAGACCCGTACATCCGATGTACCCGATGACTTGACCCTGCGAAACATGGGATCCGACGGATGTCGCAAAGCGGGACTGATGCCCATAACAAGTTGACACGCCGCCGCCATGGCCGATGCAGGTGTAGTTGCCATAGCCGCCTACCCAGCCCGCAATCTGAACCGTGCCAGACCCAGCGGCTCTAATTGGAGTCCCAGAAGGGACACCAATGTCAACGCCTGGATGGCATGACTCCCAAGCGCGACGCTCGCAGAATGGTGAGGTAACAGGGCCATTGACGGGCCAAATGAAGGTTCCTGATCCCGACCGGATTGGCCCAGCAGAGAGATTCCCTGAACCTTGGAGTTGGCCGGTCACGGAGTTGATGTCGCTCTGGAGGACATCGATCTTCTCATGCAGTTTCTTGCTGTCCGCTCGGACCTGATCAAGTGCGCCTTGTCGCTGTGAACGCGCCGAAGCCCAAGCCTGTTGCTTGGACTCAAGCTTGCTGCGAACTGCGTCAATCTCATTGCGGCGTTGGAGGATGCTGTTGGCGACAGTCTGCTTCTCAGCTTCAATGCCGGCAAGGCGTGAGGCGATGGTGGCCGTCTGCGCGCGTGAAATGCGAACGGCCGTGATGATCTCGCGGTCCTGTTGCCCGATCCTTGAGAGGAACTCCTTGTTCTCAATCAGACGTGCAAAGCCGTCGCTGTGGAGTACGACAGTGATCAAGTCTGGTCTGTCGGACTGGTAGAGCTCGACCAGCCGGCGGGAGAGAATCTTGCGGGCCTTCCCAAGCTGGGCCCTCAGCTTGGCGAGCTCAACCTCGGATTTTCTGTGCTGGCCCTGAATCACACGGAGTCGTGCGACGGCAGTGTCCAATTTCGACTGGACTCCGGCTTGACGGCTCCGAAGTGTGGTGATTCCGCCCTGAATACCGTTGATCTTGTTTGTGAAGCCCGCGATCGTTGACGAGAGGACTCGTGCCTGACCCTGCTTGTGGTCAATCTTGGACTGCGCCTGATTGATCTGGTTTCGCATGCTGCCAACCGTCTGGGCACCAGCCATCGGAACCGCGACTGCACAGATTGCACAGAAGGCGATTACGGCAAGGGATGCCAAGGGGGCGCGGTTAGCTACGGGGGTCATTCGGGTTTTCCTCATCTGTTCCTGAAGGGTTGATAGTCACTGGTCCACAGCCAAACGGGGGCTGATGAATAGGGATTTGCAGGGAGAAGGAGCTAAAGGCCGCGCGGATGGCGCACGGCGTAACCAGACCCGGAGCGCATGTTCTTCTGCCAACGAGACCTGGCAGAGCTTGCGCCCGAGGTATCAAACCGTGCTCCGGCTACAACCATGAATACATGGCCGCCATTGGCGAAAACCGTTATCCACTGGCCCTTGCCGCGGTCGCCAAAGCTTGCGAGCTCGCCGGACACCATTGTCTGCCGGATCAGCCCGCCGCCATGAAGGGCAAAAGACACTGAACCCGAGCAGTCATACCCCCTGGCCAACCATGCGGCATGTCCGCCGCCCCAGATGTACGGGAGCGAGCGGATCTTGTTGCCGGCCCAGATGACCTTCTTGATCGAAAGTGGAGCTGCTGCTGGCGCATAAGCAAGGCCACCCTTGATAACAACGCGGCTGCCAGCAACTGTTGGCGTTGTCGGCGTGGAGATAACCGGTGGAGCAGGATCGCCAGGAGAGGCGCCGCCAGTGGTGTCATCGGCGAGAGCCGACGGAACCATGACGAGCATGGCCAGAATCGCTGCTGTGGATGTTGTACGGAAAATTTGCATCTGTTCGGTTGCCGCCGGAGTTAGCTGTCGGGCTGGCGCTGAACTTGCGCCTCCCGCGACTGATGCGCGGAATTAGCCCCGTGGGATCTTGGGTCCCCCGGTCACCTGACTTCACGTCAGGTCATTAGGCAGGTGTAAAACTACCACAGGTCCGGACGGAAGCTCCACCCCCGACCAGACCGCCGGACCTGCGCCAAGCGGCTCTGGCGGATAAGATCACCCCAGATGACGGGGATTCTCAGACATCAGCGGCCCGCCCTGTGGGGTCTCGTAACAGCCCTGTTGTGTGCGCTGTCTCTCACAGCATGCGGCGGTTCAACCCTCCTTGGCGGCAGCGGGGCGTCCAGCACCGGGTATCCCGAAGTTGCCACCAAGAACACAACTAGGGTTGGGGGCGGGACGACCGCAGACCGGGCAGCAGCGGTCTCTCTGGCTGTCTGGCCTGGGGCAGGACAGCGTCCATCATCGGTTGCACTCCTCCCGGGAGACTGGCAGTCCGCGCTTGCTGCGACTCCACTTGCCGCCCCACCCTTCAAGGCCGCCTTTCTGATGGCCAACGACGGCATACCTGACTCCACACAGTCAGCCTTGGACGCGCTGGACCCCACGGGAGTTAAGTCATCCCAAGGCGTGAAGCGAATCCGAGTCGGCGGTGCAGATGATCCGGGCGACAGCAGCCAAATCACCGCTGACTACCCCGCTGCTCTCGCCGACGCGGTCGACCAATCCCGCGATGCGGCCGGCGCCCACATGACGAACTCCGTTGTTGTCGTTGGCACGACAGGCCCAGAGTGGGCGGTCCCCGCAGGAGCGTGGGCCGCGCGAAGCGGGGACCCCGTCCTGTTCGCCGAGAAGGACGCACTGCCGCAACCAACCGTCGCCGCCATACGCCGCCATGGGCGGCCACTGATCCTGCTCCTGGCGCCCATCTCAGGCGTCTCCGTGGCAGTTGAGAAGCAGCTGCAAGCCAATGGTGATGTGGTCCGCATCACGGGCAAGAACCCCACTGAGGCGGCGATTGCCTTCGCCCGATTCCGGGACGGAGACCGCGGTTGGGGACTGACGGATCCCGGTCACGGGTTCATTTTCTACAACCAGGACAACCCCATGGATGGAATCATCTCCTCCCCGCTGTCGGCTGCCGGGACTTGGGCCGCCACCATTCCCCTGCCATCGGATGGGCCACTGCCCACTTCCCTAGACCAGTATCTGCGGGATGTTCAGCCGGGCTTCAGAGACGACCCGACCCGGTCGGTTTACAATCACGGTTGGCTGATGGGCAACACAGATTCAATCAGCCAGGAAACACAGGCCAACCTTGACCGCCTGCTGGAAATGGTCCCAGCCAACGAACGGATGAACCCTTGAGCGACGCCGAATCCCCAATCCTCACAAATGCCAGCCATGTGGTCAGCATTGATGAAATCCGGGCCCTCACCGGCGCTGCCACGCCCCACTTTGCACTCCAAGTCAGGGAAAGGGTCAAGCGCCTGATTGCCCAGCTCCCCGCCGACAGCGCAGTCAGGGCATTCGGGCAAGGGGAAGTCGACCGGCTGCTTGAGGTCGGCCGTCGCGGAGAAACCCGCGGCACACCAAACGAGCCAACGCTTGCCCCGCTCGCTTCGGTAGATCCGGAAGCCTGACCCAGCGCATGCGTATCGGCCTGTTCCTCGCATACTGGCCCTGGTTCACCCCTGAGGAGCAGTCTGAGCTGGCAATCCTCGCCGACCGGCTTGGGCTTGACTCAGTCTGGATAAGCGAAGCTTGGGGACAGGACGCCGTATCGGTCCTCGGGAGCCTTTCGGCTCAAACCGAACGGGTTCGCATTGGCTCGGGACTGATGCAGATCCCAGCCCGCCAGCCAACGGCCACGGCGATGGCGGCTGTCACGCTCGATGTGCTCTCCAAAGGCCGCTTCAACCTTGGCCTTGGGCTCTCCGGGCCCCAGGTCTCCGAGGGCTGGTACGGGGTTGCATTCGACAAGCCCGTCACGCGGACTCGCGAATACGTTGAGATCGTCCGCAAAGCCATGGCGGGTGACAAGCTCGAGTTCAACGGTGACTTCTGGACGATCCCACTTCCAGAGGATCAAGGGATGGGGCTCGGTCGTCCTCTGCGAATGCTGGCCCGCCCCGTTCAGGAGCGCATCCCGATCTACCTCGGCGCCATTGGCCCGAGGGCAGTCGAACAGGTAGGAGAGATTGCCGATGGCTGGCTTCCGTTCATGTACAGCCCAGAGAACCCAGACATTTTGGGAGAGCCACTCCTGCGCGGCGCCGAGAAGGCAGGTCGCACAATTGACGACATCGACATTGCCGCTGTGATCCCAGTCGCCGTGGCAGACACTGTTGAGGCAGCACGCGAGGCCACAAAGCCGTGGATCGTCTTCTACCTAGGAGCCATGGGCGCAAAAGCCAAAAACTTCTATGTAGACCTCGCTGACCTCTACGGCCACGGCGAATCTGCCCGCGCCTGCCAAGAGGCCTTCCTTGCCGGGGACAGGCTGGGAGCAGCGGCCAAGCTGTCTGACGAACTGATCGACATCTGCACAATCTCAACAACACCTGACCTACTCGACGGTCGTATCGCGGCCTATGAGCCGATCGGAGTCAACGAGATTGTCGCCATTCCGTGCGGTGACGCGGAGACAAAGGACAGGACCGTCCGAGCCCTCGCAGCAGCACGTGCCTGACCAGCCGCCCGTTTCAGTCCTCTACGACGCTGACTGTGACTTCTGCCGCTGGTCGGTTTCCAAGCTGCTTGAAAGAGACCGTCAGGGCCTCCTGCTCCCGGTCTCAATTCAGTCAGCACAAGGCCAGACCCTCCTCAGCTCCATCCCTCAAGAACGACGGCTTGATAGTGCTCATTGCGTCGCGAGCAATGGCGAGATCCGCTCCGGTGGACAGGCGGTTGAATGGATCGCAAGCCGGACCGATGGGCTTGGCTTCGCAGCTCGAATCTCCCCGGCCGTTCCGTGGTTACTGACCGCGGGCTACGGGCTAGTGGCAGGCAACAGGAGCCTGTTTTCTCGCTGGATGACACCCAGCCGGCTAGCCGTCGCTAACCGGGTGATTGCCCAGCGCGAAGCTCCGCCCGAGTCAGATCCGCCAAGTCTTCTCACCTGATCCCACCATGGGGCCAGTAGGTTGACTTCATGAGCACTTGGGAACAACTCGCGCAACTGCCGATCGACGTTGAGGGCTACGACCTTCTTCCGTTGGCCGAAAATGTCTCCTCTGGGTTTCTCCGACAGACAACGATCGTGCGCCTCCAAGGGGGCGGACATGAGGGACTCGGCGAGGATGTCGTCTACGACGGAGTTGACCACGATGCTTTTCAGGCAGCCGGTGCCGTCCACGAACTGACCTCCGCGCGGACCCTTGGTGAGTTCACCCAGCTGATCGCTGGCCTCGATCTCTTCCCAACGAAAACTCCGGAACGCGATGTGTCCCGCCTCTACCGCAGGTGGTCATTTGACTCTGCCGCCCTCGACCTCGCTCTGCGTCAGGCAGGCATGGGCCTAGAGGACGCCGTCGGCCGCCGCTCCGAGAGCCTCGCCTTTGTCGTATCTCTGCGACTCGGAGAGCCACCTACGCTTGAGCCGCTCATGGAACGGCTCGCGATCGACCCGACCATTCAGTTCAAGCTGGACCCAACAAATGAATGGGATCCTGAACTCATTGCCCAGCTGGCAGCAACCGGAGCGGTTGAGTCGGTTGACTTCAAGGCCCTTTACTCAGGGACAACCGTGGATCAGGTTGGGGGCGTTGAGCTTTACCAGCGTGTGGTTGGCGCGCTACCTAACGCTTGGATCGAAGATCCGGGCTTGGAGGTACAGGGTGTTGATGAGTTCCTCACACCCCACAGGGACAGAATCACCTGGGACGCCAACATCCACTCCATCGCAGACATTGAAGCACTGCCTTTCAAGCCGAGCATGGTCAACGTCAAACCTTCCCGCGTTGGGGGACTGCGGTCCCTGATGGAGACATATGACTACTGCAACGAGGCTGGGATCAGAATGTACGGCGGGGGTCAGTTTGAGCTTGGAATCGGCCGTGACCAGGCACAGCTGCTTGCCTCGGTATTCCACGCCAACGGACCAAACGACCTCGCGCCAACCGGCTGGAATGCCGCGGCACCAGTCGGACCACTGTTGAGCAGCCCACTGCGGCTTTCGCCGGCGGCGACGGGCCTCCGCCTAGCCTGAACCATTCCCGGGGGCGGATTCCGGCCTCCGATTCCCTCCAATGGAGATGCTCGTGCGACTCAGGCGGCGCCCAGTCCTCCCCCCTGCTGCCCTCGAGCCCCAGGTCAAGCTGCGAGTGCACGTCGCCAATACGCACTTTGCCCGCCTCCGAGGGCTGGCCGGACGCAGCGTCCAGCCCGCACCAGGTGTTGGGCTCCTCCTCACCCACACGGCCGCCGTCCACACGTGGGGAATGGCTTTCCCAATTGACCTGATCTGGCTCTCCAATGCGGGTGTGGTGATTCGCATAGACCGGAGCGTCGGGGCACGCTGGCATGCGTCCTGCCGTGGAGCTAGTGCCGTGATTGAAACGCCCTGCCACCCGGCCCACCCACTTGAGCTGGAGGAAGGCCACCGGCTTGCGGTCCAAATGCGTACTCTTCGCCGTCTGCCGCCCCCACCGGGGGCGGGGACACACAAAGATTGACAACAAGGAGACATTGACATGGGAGAGAAGCTCGGCATCGCAGGCTCAGGAGCCATCGCAACAGGACTAGCCGTAACCGCAGCGGCAAACGGTGAGGTTGTCCTCTGGGCGCGCTCAGACGCCTCGGCTGACCGAGCACGTGGAGTGATCGCGAAGCTCTCAGGCAAGCTCGACGACGCAGACCGCGCCGCTCGCGTAACAGTCACCACCGACCTCGCTGATCTCGCAGGGTCCACCTATGTTGTCGAGGCAATCGTCGAGGAGCTTGAGCCCAAGAAGGCCATGCTTGCCGAGATCGCAGCAATCGTTGGCGACTCAACAGTTATTGCCTCCACGACATCCTCGCTTCCAGTCGCCGAGCTCTCCGCTGCCAGCGGCCAGTCCGACCGGTTCGCAGCGCTCCATGTGTTCAACCCGGTCCCACAGATGAAGCTGATCGAACTCTGCTTCCCTGACGAGGCAAACGAGGACACAAAGACCCGCACCCGCGCCCTCTGCGAAGAGCTCGGTAAGACTGCGGTGGAGGTCCCCGACGTCCCAGGGTTTGTTGTCAACGCACTCCTCTTCCCGTACCTGTTCCACGCTGTTGAACACTCAGAGAACACCGGCATCCCACCAGCAGACATTGACACTGCCATGAAGCTCGGAGCCGGCCACCCAATGGGACCAATGGCACTCCTCGACTTCGTAGGCCTTGATGTATCCGCAGCAATCGGTGATGAGATCGGCGCGACCGTGCCCCAGAAGGTCCGTGACCTGATCGCAGCCGGAGACCTCGGTCGCAAGACAGGCAAGGGCCTCCTCGACTGGAGCCGCTAAGCAGCCCAGCCAAACGAGAAGCCGACCCTAAGGTCGGCGCTGTCCTAGAAAACGAGAAGCCGACCCTAAGGTCGGCTTCTCTGGCTTGGCGATGGACCCGCCCCGGCCCATCGTCTCCCTCCCCCATACCGCCGACGTGGTCGGCGGCGTGCGAGAGGGCAAGAATACACCGAAAAGCGTCTTTGCGCCAAAAGTTACGAAGGCAAAGTTAGGTGACGACCGTCACACGACCGCCCTTATTGACGATTCGGGGATTTCAGTCGTCTGAAGATTCAGAGCCGTTTGCCGACGCATTCACGCTCGGCGGCCTAACACGCACAGATTCAATCCGGTTGTCCTTCATTGCCTCGACGCGCAGCACGTGCCCGTTGACGGTCACCGTGTCGCCTCTGTGAGGCCTCCGGCCCAACTCTGAGAACACAAGTCCACCGATCGACGTGTAGTCGTCGGCCTCCTCAGGAAGCTCAATCCCGTGCTCCAACAGATCCGACATGGGGAACTCACCCTTGACAAGAAAATCTCCGTTGGCCAGAGATCGGATCGGCCCACCCATCGGGTCAGTCTCATCGTCGATCTCGCCGACGATCTCCTCCACAATGTCCTCAACAGTGACAATGCCAGTGGTCCTGCCGTACTCATCTGCGACCACAGCAAGCGTCACACGTTGGTGCTGAAGATCTGCGAGCAGATCATCCAATGGCTTGTTCTCGGGAACAAGTGGGGCCTGTTTCTCAAGGCCTGTCAACGGAGCATCGGCCCCATCACTCAGGAGGCGTTGCGTGAGCATGCTCGAGTGAACCACGCCCCGGACCTGGTCAACGTCCTCGCCATCAATCACAAGCAAGCGGGTGTGGCCGGAGGAAACGCAGAGCTTCAGTGCTTCTCCCACCGTGTTAGCGACATCTACTGTTGTGACAGAGGGAATCGGGGTCATCACCTGGCGGGCCTCCTGCTCATGCAGGTGGAACACGCCAGCCAACATCCCGGCTTCGCTGCGCTCAAGCTGGCCGCCTTCTGACGACTCGGCAATCAGCATCTTGATCTCCCCTGAGGTCTGGACGCTGCCCGTCAGCTCTGCCGGGTCCTGCCCGAGCAGCCGGAGAATTCCGTGGGATGCCTTGGTGAGTACAAATGAGAGTGGCCGAACCGCAACCTCAAACCCGCGCATTGGCTTTGCGACCGTCCTCAGAACCTTTTCCGCATGCCCGATGGCGTAGAGCTTGGGAACCAGCTCACCGACCGTGATGTGGGCACTGGTGATCAGCAGGTAACTGACGGCGACTGAGATGACCACCGCAGCAGCCGTACCGGCGACGTTGCCCAATGGACCTTCCAGTAGGTGGGCGAGTGTCTGTTCACCAACAGCACCAATGCCGATGGAGGTCATCGTGATCCCTACCTGACAGGCGGAGATGGTCTCAGCGATGTCATCCATTGTCCGCAAGGCAGCCTCGGCGCCGCGCAAACCTTCGGCCTTCATCTCCTCCAGCCGACCGCGTCGTGACCGGACAAGCGCGTACTCGGCAACGACGAAGAACGCGTTGCAGAGGAGCAGAGCAGCCGTGAAGATCAGGGCCAGAAGAGTCTGCGTGCCTGTCATCGTGCCTCGCAGAGAATCAGCGCAGTCAAGTGCGCGGCGCTACTTCGGTACGGAGATTCGTCGCCTTCAGGCATCCAGAGATTCTTGCGCAAGAG
>WLNJ01000021.1 GCA_009699865.1 Actinomycetota bacterium | reverse complement strand
TGGCCAGTAGGTCAAAGCCCAGCGGGGAAGCAGGCCGCCTTGGCTAATTCCGTAGACGGCAATCTTGCGGTGCCCAGCTGCGTACATGCGCTTGATGCCATTGACGAGGTACTCAACTGAGACCTGAACGTCAGCAGTCGTGTTGTCCGGGAAATCAACATCACACACAGGGTGACCGTAGGTATTGAAGGCACCTTCGCCAATGCCGTACGCGGCCTCACCTGTGGCACCGGTTCCGGTAACGAGCATGATCGGCGTCAGGGAGGTTGCGGTAATCGCAACACCGTGGCAGTGGTAAGCGGCATCCAGCGTCGCCTGCGGTGTAACCAAGGCTGGCTCGGCCGCAACGGCTGGGCTAACGGCAACGGCTGATAGTGCGACGGCGGACAGGGCTGTGAGTGTGATGCGTCGAGTGAGGTTCATGGCGGAGAGCCTACGCAGTCAGACCACCGTCAGCAACCCACCGCGGGAAGTGGGCGCGGCCCAACGCGTTGCCTGCCATCCGTATTCTCCGTCCAGATGACAGTCAGATCCAGCATCGGTAAGCCGGGCGGCGCGCAAGGAACGCGAGTGATCCTGCTGGGCTCTGGTGAGCTCGGGCGCGAGGTCGCGATTGAGGCGCAGCGCTTGGGCTGTGAGGTACTCGCCGTGGATCGCTACGAAGGCGCTCCCGCGCACCAAGTGGCCGACCGCCAGGCAGTGATCGACATGACGGACCCAGTCCAACTTCGGGACCTGATCGAAGCCGAACTACGGAGGCCTTGCGCCAAACTCCTCGTCGTCCCTGAAATTGAGGCGATTGTCACCTCTGAACTCGCCTTGCTGGAAGCCGAGGGCGTACACGTAGTCCCAACCGCTCGAGCAACCGTGCTGACCATGGACCGTGAGGGAATCCGGCGACTCGCAGCAGAGCAGCTCAGCCTGCCGACATCCCCCTACCGATTCTGTGACTCCGAGCAGGAGCTTGCCGCAGCAGTAGAAGAGGTCGGTGTTCCCTGTGTCGTTAAGCCCGTCATGTCCTCATCTGGCAAAGGACAATCAGTCGTCCGTGAACTCAGCGGCGCCCAGGCTGCGTGGACCTACTCCCAAGAGCAGGGGCGCACGGGCGCTGGAAGGGTCATCTGCGAGGGCTTTGTGGACTTTGATTACGAGATCACCCTGCTGACTGTCCGGCACGCTGGTGGAACATCCTTCTGCGCTCCGATCGGTCACATCCAAGTTGACGGCGACTACCGGGAGAGCTGGCAGCCGCAGCAGATGACTGACGCCGCACTCGCCCAAGCCAAGAAGGTGGCCCAGACCGTCACCGACGAACTCGGCGGTTATGGCCTGTTTGGCGTTGAACTGTTCGTGCGCGGTGACGAAGTCCTCTTCAGCGAAGTTTCCCCGCGTCCACATGACACTGGCATGGTCACCATGGCCACTCAGGCACTCTCCGAATTCGCGATCCACGCAAGGGCGATCCTCGGCCTCCCAGTGCCAGCCGGCGACATCGCCCTCGGCTCACCCGGAGCGAGCTGCGTGGTCCTCGCTGACGCAGACATCTCCAACCCGGTGATACTCGGAGTGGACGAGGCGCTGAGCTCTGCTGATGGCCTTGACGTTCGCATCTTCAACAAGCCCGACGCTCGGCCTGGCCGCCGAATGGGCGTTGTCCTCGCCACCGCAGGCGATGCCGATACAGCCCGTGACATTGCGCGGGCGGCAGCAGCGAAGATCACCGTCAGCGCTGGCTGAACTCCCAGGCCACAGTCTTTACTAACCCGGGCCACTCTCTTGCCCAAGTTCGGTGGAATCTTGTAGCCCATGCTTTTGGCGGGGCGTAGAAGATTGGTGCTGAGGCCCTAGGGAGTTGGTACCCAACGATGAACACGCGGCCGTTTGTCTTGAGCGAGGCTGCGTAGGCGCTGTCGCCACCCCGGCTAAGGACGGTCAGTGAGGCGCGCGGGCCCTTGGTCAGCTGCAGAGCGAGGGCAGTCCCCAAGGGGCCGTCGCCACCGCTCAGGCAGCAGAGATCGATCACCCTGTCACCAGGCTTCCAGCGCGAGGCGATCGCATCGGCAGCAGCCCCAGTCGCTGGCCGCTGCACATCACGCAGCTCAATCACTGTCCCCAGAGCGAGTCCTGTGGTGACAAGACCCGCTGAAATAAGGAGGACGGCCTTTCCGCGTGAGGCCAGCAGGGTCGCGACGAGCAGGGCCGCAGCAGGAACCGCTGTGATCAAGTTCCGTGCGAGCAGCATGCTCTGGCCTGGCTGGAGACTTACACCCAGTGCGAGCGCGAGCGGAGCGAGCGCGAGAACTACCAGCAGCCAGATGTTGGGCCTACCCATTGGCTCCCGAGGAGCACGGCCGCGGACTCGATCCACGACCAGAGCAACAGCTGCAATCGCAACGCCCACCAAGACGAGGCCAAGACCCCATTGGCCCGGAAGCCGCGCGATCGAGGTGAGTGGGTGACCGACGAGGGAATGCCCGATGATCGCGCTGACGTTGCCGAAATCCAGTGGTGAGATCGCGGCAATCCGGTGAAGCTCGTCGCTTGAGTTATCAACCTGCTGCTTCAGCCATGGAAGCCAGATGACGGCCGCCAGCACTGGGCCCGCTTGGCTAAGCAAGATGGACTTCCTGTTGCGCGGAAACGCGGCCAGCGCCCACAACGCCTGACCTGCCAGAACAGCGAAGGCTGTGTAGTGGCTCATCAGGGCAAGTGCGGCAAGCAGCGAGTACGCGGCCCAATCGGCACGGCGGCCGTCCTTGAGCGCTCGAACCAACAGCAGGGTCGACGCGGTGCAAAGAGCAACCGTCAATGAGTACGACCTTGCCTCCACTGAATAGAAGACCAAGAACGGGCTGACTGCGACCAGCAGTGCCGCTACGAGGCCGGTCCGCTGCCCACCGAGCCTGCGGCCGAGCGCCGCGACAAGCGGAATCAGTGCCACCCCTGCGATCAGCGACGGGATGCGGATCAGGCTCGGACTGGAACCGAGCTGGTCAGAGATCCACGCAAGGACAAATCCAAGCGGGGGAGTCTTCTCCTTGACGGCAACCAGATGCATCATCTGGCCAAATCCCTTCCCGTGAACCCACGAGTAGAGATACACCTCATCCCAAGCGATGCTGTCGCGATCTCCAACAAGGCGAGCGATGGCGCCCGCGAGTGTCACTGCCGTAACCGACACTCGCCAGTTACGTGTCCTCCATCTGGAGACGGGCTGCGCGGTCACGCCCATAAGGCTACCTGCCGGGAGTTGGGTCAATCCCAACCCGGAAGATGCCGGTGACGGTTGCCATGACCACATCACGATTCTCGCCTGCTGTTGGGAACATCACCGACTGCGCGACAACCGGCATCGAAGCTCTGGCCCGCTCGAGGCCCGTCTCGATATCCAAGACAACGACATCCTCACCGGCTATCAACTTCGCCAGCTTTGGTTCAAGCCCCGGACGATCCTCACCTGACCTGCGCATTGCGTCGCTGAGGCCCTTCTCCAAGAGCCACGACCCGAGCCGAGTACCCAGCGGCCAGGGCGCGTTGTGGTCGCAAGCAATCAACTCGCCACTGCCCGAGTAGCGCATCAGATGAGGGCCAGTGTGGAGGCGCTTGCGCCAGCGCTCTGTTGGCGTGGAGGCTGGGTCGAGTGGAATGTCAAAGGCTGTAATCCACCCGTTGGCAGTGTCATAGCCAACCGCGATCATCCGGTCAGGGTCAATCAGCGGCGGGTTAGTAATCCCACCGTGTGGGGCACCGCAAATCACCACTTCCGTGGCCGCCGCAGCGTTCTCTAACGGAACCGCATGGAGGCGGACGGGCCCCGAGTCAAGTCCTGAGCCACGCATGCTGATTCTGAAACGGTGGCGGCCTTGATCTAGGAACCACAGCCGGCCTGCGCTCACCACGGGGTCCCAGCCGTAACCCTGGTTTGGATGGGTCCTGTACTTGTGGCGCCATTCCGAATCCGGGCTGAGCGTGCTGCCATCCCAGTGGATCCGCATTGCGTGGTCAACGCCAACCGCATAGATGGTGTTGCCGTCTGCGCTTAGGCGAGCGATCACTGTCTCGCCAAGGTCCAGTGGCTCACACCGGTCTTCGAGACTCTGCGGGTCGATTGCGTGAAGCACAGCGGGCAGAGCCAGTGACCGGTCAATGTCCTTGAGGACGATTGTTCCGTCATCCAGCACCACGAAGGAGTTGTGCGGTCTACCGGTTGGGAGCTCCCTGGCGGCGATCACCTCCAGAGTCTGGGGGTCAAGTCTGTGGATCCAACGGCCCGAAACGGCAACTATGTCGCCGCTTGCTAGCACCGCTAGGCCGCCTGCCCACCAAGGGCCAGCGGGCAAAACCGGGGAAGAAAGAGTGGTCTCCAGTGTGAGTGGGTCGATGCGCTCGACCACAGCTTGGGCTGGATCCTTGAGGATCCGATGCCCAAACAGAGAACGCAGTAAGAACATCGCGCCATCCGGGCCGATCACGGCCATGTGCGCACCGGGCGCCGCACGACCGGCAAGCAGCTTGAACCGGTCACTGTCGGAACCGAGGAGGTATGTGATCCCCGCCGGAGCCTGTTCCCGGGTCGGTCCACCGTCTTCCGCAGGCCAGCAGGTACGGGCGTATCCGGAATTAAGAGGGGCGCTCACAGTCCGCATATTGGCACCCCACTCTCTGTCCTCGCCACCAGATGGCTAGATTGGGACTCCTGCCCCTCACCCGTCAGGCGAAAACCATGCTCAAGAAACTGTTCGCATTCCCAAACCCGGTCAATGAGATCTCGGCCAGGATCGTTGCCAGTGGCGTTGTGGTCATGGCACTCTTGACCATCATCCTCGACCAACCCTGGATGACCGCAGTGATCGCCTACGGCTTCATCGCCCGTGTGCTCACTGGCCCAACGCTCAGCCCACTAGGTCAACTGGCAACCAGAGTTATCACTCCTCGTCTTCCCTTTGAACCCCAGTACTGCGCAGGTCCCCCAAAGCGATTTGCGCAAGGCATCGGCGTCGCCTTCTCCCTCACGGCAGCAATCCTCGCGCTTGGCTTTGATCAGACCACTGCGGCTTACTGGGTTCTCGGAGGCCTGATCTTCGCAGCATCACTCGAGGCATACCTCGGAATCTGCCTCGGTTGCAAAGCCTTCTCCCTGCTGATGAAAGCTGGCCTCATCCCCGAAGAAGTATGCGAGCGCTGCAACAACATCTCGCTCGCCGCTCCTTCCGCCTGACCGTCAGCAACTAGCCCGCTGAGGCACCACGGCCGGGTTGCCGTTTCCAGCCCCGACCGCCGCACCATCCGCGTGCGATCTACTCCGCCGTTGGCTTGATCATCGCCGCCTTGCGGGTACTCGTGTCCGGTAACGGAACAGTTACCTCAAGAACCCCATCATGAGTGCGAGCCTTGATCTGCTCAGGGTCAACACCGCTCGGGAGTGGAAGTGACCGCGTGAACGAGCCATACCGTCGCTCGCGCCGAACGAAGTCCGTTCCCTTCTCCTCGTGCTTCTCCTCATGCTCCCCATGCACTGTGAGGAGGTCGTCCTCCACTTCAATGTCAACCTCTTCGGCTTTCACGCCTGGGAGATCACACTTGAGAACGAGGTTGCCGTTGGTTCGCATCACATCCATTGCTGGCGCGTAGGTATGCCCGCCCCGTGGGTTGATGTCCATGAACAGCTGGTCAAGCCGCCCGCGCATCTCTGTCAGATCTACAAATGGTTCCCACCGTGTTAGTGCATTTGACATGCTCGATCTCTCTTTCTTTAGTTCAACAGGCCGGATTTCGACCGGTACTTCGAACCTAGGCGCCGCGTCTTGAGATGTCGATAGGGGTTTTCCACAGGCTCGGCACCACTTACCCGTGAGAGATCTCGGGCCGCAGCAAGCTTCAGGTTTTCCGGCACTGCCCCCGTTAGGCTCGGGCCATGCACCAGCTCGGGACCATTTCTTGCCTGCTTCCCTTGACTCTCCACCCTCCTGTCCAAGACAGCCACGGTTGGATGCCAAACATGCTTGTTGACATCTCACACAGCTGGCACTAGCGACCTGTGGAACTGCTCAACGTATTTCTCGCCGCCGTGGTCACCGCGTTGGCAACAGGACTAGGGGCGCTTCCTGTTGGCTGGATCGGGATTGACCGGGTTCGCCGGTTCCAACCCCTTCTGCTTGGCATAACAGCGGGGGTCATGACAGCGGCATCCGTCGGGCTGCTCCTCGAGCCACTCAAGAACGCTAAGTACATACCCCTATGCGTTGGCTTCGTCATTGGCGCACTGTTCCTCCTCGGGGCCCAGCGCGGGCTACTGCACCGCGAGGAAACCGGCAAGCCGCTCGGGAAGCACCGCCAGCGCTCCCTCCTTGTCTTTGCCGTGCTCTTCGTCCACAGCCTCCCGGAAGGCTTCGCCCTCGGCTCGGCCTGGGGGGCGAAGGTCGAGAACCTCGGACTGTTCGTCTTCATCGCGATTGCCATCCAGAACATTCCCGAAGGAACTGCGACTGCAATCCCAATGGTGCAAGCCGGGTACTCCAAGACAAAGCAGTTCTGGGCCGCCGTCGGCACAAGCCTCCCGCAGCCAGTTGGCGCAGTCGCCGCGTTCGTGCTTGTCGAGCAGATCAACGCGCTGCTCCCATGGTCCCTAGGGTTTGCGGCCGGCGCCATGCTCGCCCTTGTCGCAGCGGATCTTCTCCCGGAAGCGTTGACCGAGGACAAGGACAAAGGGCAGGTTCTAATTGGCGCCCTAGCCGCAATCGGGGTAATGGCCCTGATGGCCCTGCTGCTCACAGGCAGTTCGATATAGACGAAACGGTTGTGAAGTAGTAGCGTCCAGCTATGCGCACTCGGATTAAGGGAGGAATCCTCGCGCTGGGCCTACTAGGCGCAGCTCTTATGGCCCCTGCCTTGGCTCAGGCTGCCACCCTCGCGGTCACCAGCAGCACGACCTTGACGCCAGCCTTTTCGAGCAGCGTCCTCAACTACACAACAACCTGCCCCGCTGGCAGCGTTGTCATTACAGCTGTCTCGCCCACGGGCACCGGCGTGTCGGTTGACCATCAGACCCGCGTTGGCGGCACGCAGGTCAAGACCGTCACGCTGACCGCAGGGCAGCGGTTCATGATCACCGTTAAGAAGGGCAGTAAGACAACAACGCACTCGATCCGTTGTCTACCCGCAGACTTCCCTGGCTTTGAGGTAACGGGATCCCTGCCAGCCTCATTCCCACTTTTCGGCCTGGCAAATATCCGGCCGATGGTCTTTCACCAAACGCCAATTAATGCGTACGCAATCGTCGCTGACCGCAATGGTGTTCCAGTCTGGTGGAAGAAGGCTCCCGACAACCTCTTCAATGTGATGGGGATGAAGGGCAGCCGCATCGCCACAGGCCTTGCGGATGGTCCGATGACCGTCTACCGGCCCAACGGCACGGTTGAACGGCGAGTTCGGCCAACAATCGGGCAGCCAGACGCACACGAGGCCATTCCTACTTCGCGCGGGACTTACTACCTTGGGGCAACACAGCAGCGCTACCACGTTGACCTGAGGGCCATCCAAGGAGGCACAGCTGACGGTAGTCCTCTCGATTCAGTCATCGAGGAGGTCTCAGCTACAGGCAAGTCGCTCTGGTCATGGAAGTCAGCCGAACACTTCGCATTGTCAGAGACGATTCTTCCACAGGTCTTTATTCCACTAACCGATGTGACTCAGGGCTCGACACCGGTTATGGACATCGCCCACCTCAACTCTGTGGAAGACGACGGTCACGGCGGCCTGATCGCCTCTTTCCGTAACACGAGCGCGGTCTACCGGATCAACAAGGCGACACACGCGATTGACTGGAAGTTCGGTGGCACGACCACCTCAAAGAGCCTGACCGTTCTGGGCGATGACGCCAACCTTGTCCACCTTGGCGGGCAACACGATGCTCGCCTGCTCCCTGACGGAACTCTTAGCATCGCGGACAATGGTTCGGGCACTACTCGCCGAGCACGTGTTACCCGTTGGCGAATCAACGCCGCGGCCAAGACCGCCACTCTTGTAGAGGAGCTGATTGACCCAACCATCGGCCGCTCCGTCTGCTGCGGCAGCGCCCGTAAGGGGTCCGACGGAAGCTGGCTTGTTGCGTGGGGATCACTCTCCTACATCCGTGCTTACAACTCAGCCCAGCACATGGTCTTCAATCTCCACTTCTTTGATCACGGCTTGACGTACCGCGCTACGCCGATCCCAACATCGCAGGTAACAAGCGCCACGCTGATCGCCGGCATGGACTCAGCTAACCCCCGCTGAGTACCGAGTCCTAGGGCTGGATCAGCCGAAGAAGACTTCGGCGTCGGCGTAGAGGTCAGGGTCTAGAAGTCGGGGTGTCTCAAGAGCGCGCGCTAGTGGAACCGTTGTTACCTCAGTCCCGTGCAGTGCGGCCATGACACCGAAGTGGCCCGATAGGACCGCGTCGGCGGCCTGAAGTCCGAGCCGGGTTGCGAGAATCCGATCGGTCGCTGTAGGCGTGCCCCCTCGCTGAACATGCCCCAGGATGACTGCGCGGGCATCGTAACCCGTCCGCTGAGCGATCTCCCCCTCCAGCCAGAAGCCGATGCCGCCAAGGCGCGCGTGTCCAAATGCATCGGTTGCACCGGTCTGGGTAACCAGGCCTCCCCCCGCAGGCGTGGCTCCTTCCGAGGTGACAACGATCGAGAATGAGCGGCCCGTTTCGTGACGCGAGCGAAGGTGGGCGCAGACAGTGTCAATTTCGAAAGGTCGCTCCGGAACCAGGATCAGATCCGCTCCGCCGGCTAGACCGGCAGCGCAGGCAATCCATCCCGCGTGCCGGCCCATGACCTCCACGATGATGATTCGGTCGTGAGATTCAGCGGTTGTGTGTAAGCGGTCGATGGCATCCGTAGCGATTTGAACTGCCGTGTCGAAGCCAAATGTCCGGTCGGTTCCTGGCAGGTCGTTGTCAATCGTCTTGGGAACGCCGACGACCCCAAGCCCATCGGCGGCAAGCCGAGCAGCTACGCCGAGGGTGTCCTCGCCGCCGATCACGACAAGAGCATCAACACCGTCGGCCTCCAATTGCTTCCTGACCACTTGGGTACCGTCGGCCCCGTCGGCATAAGGGTTTGTCCGTGACGAGAGGAGGATCGTCCCTCCCCGCGGCAGCAGCCCCGCAATGTCTTTGCGGCCAAGCTCAACCGAGTCGCCTTCCAGAACACCAGCCCAGCCACGGCGATAGCCAATTGCCTCATGCCCCTCAGCGAGCACCCGTCGGACAACGGCCCTAATCACAGCGTTCAGACCTGGGCAGTCACCCCCGCCCGTGAGAATCGCTGTCTTCATAGTTTCAGAGTGACGACCCGGGACCACATAAGCAAGGCGGGTTTTGAGCTGAGAGCCTTGTGCTTCTCCTAGGTGTTGCGGGCACTAACGGGTATCACTGCCGACTGATGGGCCGGCAGGCAGGAAAAGGTACCTTGACGCCGAACAAAGCAGTGGGTCGAAAGGCCTGCAATATCGGTCATTTCTACCTTGGAGGACGACTTGAGCACGACACCAGCCGGTTCAGCACTACCACCCGTGGATCCAGAGCTCGTTGAAGCAACAACGGCACTTGCGCTTGAGGAAAAGGGCAAGCTCGTCAAGTCGCTGCGGCGGATTGACATGCTCCTCTTCACGCTCTGCGCGTTTGTAGGTCTCGACACGCTTGGCCTCGTTGCCTCAAACGGTCCCCAGGGATTCGTTTGGCTGATCTTGCTGGCAGTGGTGTTTGTTCTCCCCTACGCGCTCCTGATGGCAGAAGTGGGCAGCACGTTCACTGAGGAAGGCGGGCCCTACGAGTGGGTGAAGCTTGCTTTCGGACGCTTCCAAGGCGGGCTGGCAGCAGTGCTCTACTGGGTGACCAACCCATTCTGGGTAGGCGGCTCACTCGCATTCATCGCAACAGAGGCTTGGAGCAGCAACATTCATGCCATAGGTGCTGGCACTGCTGGGGATTACGCGTTCAAGCTGATCTTCATCTGGGTCTCGATCGGCGTTGCCATCGCAGCCCTCAAGCGCGGCAAGTGGATTCCCAATGCTGGCGCGATCATCAGGGTGATCGTGCTCGGGTTCTTCTCAATCACAGCAATCATCTACGGCGCCAAGCACGGTTTCCACGGCTTCGGCTTCTCCGACATGTCACCGACCCTCTCGGTCTTCTTGGCCCTTGTTCCACTGCTGCTCTTCAACTACGTGGGCTTTGAACTCCAGAACGGTGCCGCTGAGGAAATGCAGGACCCAACCAAGGACGTGCCCAAGTCAGTGATTCAGAGTGGTGCGCTCGGCGTGACCATGTACGCCGTGCCGATTCTGTGCATCCTGCTCGTCCTCCCGCTTGACAAGGTCACCGGCATCGCGGGCTTCCTCGATGCGGTTGCCGCAACCTTCAGCGTCTACGGCGGCGCAGCGCACATCCTGACTCAGATCACAGCCATTGGCTTCATTCTCACGCTGCTGACCTCAGGTGCCGTATGGATGATCGGCGGGGACAGAATCCTCGCTGTGGCCTCCTACGACGGTGCGTTCTTCCCATTCTTTGGCCGCTTCAACGCCAGGTTGGGAACACCGGTAAGGGCCAATGTCCTTTCGGGACTAGTGGCCTCCGTATTCATGATCGTTGCAGTGGCAGCGTTCGACAGCGGAGCTGATTCGAAGTTCTACATCGTGCTGACAATCGCGATCTCAACAACGCTGATGTCCTACCTGTGGATCTTCCCCGCCGCATGGCGCCTGCGCAAGACGCACGGGCATGTCCACCGCCCGTACTCAGTTCCCGGAGGCAAGGGCGGAATGGCCCTCGTCGCAGCAATCACCACGTTCTGGGTGGCGCTTGGCACATGGGTTGGCCTCTTCCCAGGCACGCTGGAGTCCCTGCTGAACGTGTCATACGACTTCCAAGACACGTGGGGAACTGGCCGCGCAACATATGAGTGGCTGACACTCGGCACCCTTGGCGTCGTATTCGTAATTGCAGTAATCGGTTACCTGGTCGGTGGCAAGGTCCGCCGCGAGCAGGTTGTAGTACCGATCGAAGGCTAGGTAAGGGAGATGTAAGGATCTCAAAGAGTTAGCGGGCCGGCGCGTTCGGCTCGCTACTCTTGAGGTCGAGCATGATCCGCTTCATCCGAACAGCCTCATCCCGCGCTCTCAGCGCAGCAGCTATCGGCCTCACAGGCCTCCTGCTGGGTGGCGCGATGGTCGCAACCGGCGCCCTCAGCAGTGACGCTAAGCCAGCCCCGAAGTCACTCGCCCAAGCAGTCGTGGACTCCCAAGCGACTCGGGGAACATTCAGCGGAGTAGCAGCACGAGTCACCTTCAAGAACAGCCTTGTTGACTCATCCGTTCTTGGTCAAGGCAGTGATCCACTGCTTGGCGGCGGAAGTGGCCGGCTCTGGGCAGACAACAACGGCAACCTCCGTATTGAGCTTCAGTCAGACGGTGGTGGTGGTGACGTCCAAATCGTCGCCAATGACAAGCAGGTATGGGTCAGCTACGGCACAACCTCAACCGTCTACCGCGCCGCAATGCCAGCCAGAGCCGACAAGAAGCGCAAAGCTGACACTCACACACCAATCACCGTGACAACAGTCGAGAACGCCTTGAAGGCAATTGCCGGTGATGTGACGATCTCCGACCCAACGCCCGACAACATTGGCGGACGGCCCGCATACACGGTGACAATGGAACCCAAGGACAAGTCCGGTCTGCTCGCAGGAGCACGGGTCTCATGGGATGCAAGCAACGGAGCGCCGCTCGCTGTCGCACTGCTCGCTAAGGGACAGGCCGACCCAGTGCTTGACCTCCACGCAACCGATGTCCAGTTCGGGCCTGTTGACGCGTCGATCTTTGCCATCACCCCACCGGCTGACGCCAAGATTGAAAACATCCCAGTTACGGACCTCCTCGCCAAGGGTAAGGCCGATGCTGCCAAGGCCAAGACCACCAAGCGGGCCAAGCCAGTAACGGGCCTGGCAGCAGTTCAAGCAGCCCTGCCATTCACCGTCAACGCTCCCGCATCCCTTGCGGGAATGGACCGCACTGAGGTGATGCTGCTCGGCAAGGACAAGTCAGCCGTCATCACATACGGAACCGGCCTCGGGGCAATCGCAGTGGTCGAGTCGGCCGCCAAGCCTGCAAAGAAGGCAAACACTGGTGGCCTTGAGCTGCCAACAAAGACTGTCGGCGGAGTCACCATCACGGAATTTGGCACCGCCCTTGGGTCAATCGCAATGTTCACCCGCGACGGGGTCAGTTACACCCTCGTCGGCTCGGTGACCACAGCGACGCTTGAGTCTGCTGTCAGCGGACTCTGACCCCCAGGATGACCTCAGGCCCACCGGTAGAGGTTCGCGGCCTCACAAAGCAGTACGGCGACATCACCGCTGTAGACGGAGTTGACCTGACGGTTGAGGCTGGCGACGTGTTTGGCTACCTCGGCCCCAATGGAGCCGGGAAGACAACCTCAATGCGAATGATGCTCGGGCTGATCCGCCCCACCGCTGGCGAGGTCAAACTCTTTGGCAAGGATCCACAGGAATCGATCAGTGCACTCACAGGCGTCGCAGGATTCGTTGAAGCCCCACGGTTCTACCCATACCTAGACGCCAAAACAAACCTTGAACTCCTGGCCGCCCTCGACGGAGATGGCGCCAATGGGCGCATCCCCGAAGTGCTCGACATTGTCGAGCTGACCGATCGCGCCAAAGACAAGGTCGGTGGCTACTCCCATGGCATGCGCCAGCGGCTCGGGATAGCTGCGTCGCTGCTGCGCAAGCCCAAGCTGCTGATGCTCGACGAGCCAGCCACAGGCCTAGACCCAGCTGGCATGCGCGACATGCGACTACTAATCAAGCGACTTGCCAGTGAGGGCATCACCGTGCTGCTGTCAAGCCACCTGCTGGCCGAAGTCGAGGACGTCTGCGACCGCGTCGCAATCATCCGCAAAGGCAAGATCGCTTACCAAGGCCAGCTGTCCCAGCTGCGCAAGGAAGCCGGCCTCTCCTACTCCCTCAGAACAACGGATGACACTGCGGCCCGCAAAGTACTCGACTCCTTCACCGCCGTCACAGACGTTGCCGCCAGCGACGACGGGACACTCCGGTTCCACCCAGCCGATGAGAGCGCGGTCGCGCAACTCTCTGGCCAGCTGACTGCTGCTGGGGCGATGATCATTGAGCTCGCACCTAGGTCGGCGACGCTCGAGGAACTCTTCTTCGAACTGACCGAGGGAGAGTCATGAAGAGTCCCTCAACTTTCACCGTCTACCGATGGGAGCTACGCAAGCTTCGTGCTCAGAAGCGCACCTACCTCGGCATCGGAGCCGCAATCCTCGTGCCGATGGCATTCACGATTGCGGTTGCCCTCCGTCCAGGCGAGCCACGCGATGTTCCATTTGGCCGCTACATCCACCAAACCGGCCTTGCCATCCCACTGGTCATGCTGCTGTTTGGGTCAATCTGGTTCTTCCCGCTGATCACAGCCCTGGTCGCCGGAGACATCGTCGCCAACGAGGACCAGAACGGGACTATGAAAACAATCCTGACCCGGTCAGTGGAGCGCACGCAGGTCTTCTTCGGCAAGGTCCTTGCAGCATTCACCTACGCCTTCATCGCAGTGGTAATCAGCGCGGGCTTTGCCTTGGTGGCAGGCCTCTTTGTATCGGGCTACAACCCGCTCACAAGCCTTTCCGGGCAGGTTGTGTCAGCAAACGAAGGCCTCTCCCTTGTGGGAGCGAGTGTGGCCGTCTACATGATCCCCATCCTCGCGATTGCGTCGATCGCTCTAATGCTCTCGACCGTGACACGAAACAGCGCTGCTGCAGTTGTCGGAACGCTGATGTTCAGCTTGATCCTCCAACTGGTGGTAATCATTCCCGGCCTTGGCGGTTTGAAGCCCTACCTCCTGAGCACTCAATTCAACGCATGGCAAGGCCTGCTGCGGACCCCCATTGACTGGGACCCGATCATCCGCGCTGCCTGGGTCTCCTCCGCTTATGCAATACCAGCACTGTTGATCGCGCTCGTCGTGTTCCTGCGGCGGGACGTCACCGGCGGCTGAGTCGAGTTCGAATTAGGACCTGGGCATCTGGTCCATGCCAGCAATCAGTGTGGCCTCGCTGACTTGGGAAGATGACACTGGGGTCGCCCGATAGGTGAAGTCAATCGGACTGAACTCAAGGGCAAACACCACGGCGTGGGACTTGCTGTAGGCGCGGATGTAGGGCAACCCGCCCCAAGCGACTAGCCAAGCGCCATCAGACATGCGGCGCGCACTGCCACAGCAGCTGCCGCTCCCGATCGCTGGGTCCTGAAGCTTCTCCGCCACCGCCGCCGTCTTGCGTGAGCGATTGATCAGAAAACGCAATACCCGTTCAGGGTGGGAGGCCGAAACCCCGTCCCGTGTGATCGTGGAACCGTTGTCGAGCACGCTCAGCGTGCCGTCCTTGTTCAGCCGGGCATCGTGCTGGCCGAGTAGATGCCGGAGTGGATCCACCCCTGCGTCGCCCGTCACGGTCAAACTCTTTGCGGTTGTAGTCCCGCCCAGCTTCCAGTCAATCTGCCCGTCGCTCTTGCGGATGTGGAAGATCCCGGAGACATTCCGGAAAGAGGCGACGATGCCAGTGGTCCCGTCCTCGGCGATTGAGTTGACATGGGCAATGTCAACCTTGCGCACCAGCGCAAGGGAGCCATCTTCCGTGGTCTTCAACACCTGCGGCAGGATCGTCTCCGTCAGACCCAGATGGGTAGCCGAAGCCCACGACCAGAGCAGACGCCCAGCGCTTGAGACCTCTTGAATGTTTGAGTCAATCACCGTTGAGGATTGGTCAAGTCCGAGGAACCTCAGGTCAATGCCAGACCGCTCTGTCTTGGTGGCGAGCAGTGTGGTCCCGCGGGTCGTGAGGATTGCTTCGTGCGCGTCCTGCGTGCCTGCTGTCGCACGGCTGCTGCCAGATTGGGCGCCGTTCGGGTTGCGGAGCACGAGTGGCCCCCCTGAATGCCCAAGAGCGATCTTCCCGCGTGATGTCACGAACACATTGACCAGACTCAATGCCTCCTCGCGCCACCAGATCGGAACACCACGGCGGTCGGTGATAATCGCAAACGAACAGCGCGCCGGCAGCCCCAGCACACGTGAGCGGATGTTGTCGAAGGCCATCATCCCGACGGATGCTGGGAGCATTCCCGTGACCGTGAACTTGGGAAAATCCTCGGGTACACAGCGAATCGAATGGCTTGACCTGCCCGCCGCTGACGTAAACGTCACAACTGTCCGCGCACCTGGGACCAAGCTGACCGTGACTGACCTGGTGCCGGTCTGACCAGGAGCACCGTCAACGCTGGAGGACGTCTGAGCATCACTGCTGATCCCAAGGTTGACCGCACCACCTGGGCATGTGGTGATGAAGTTCTTGACATCGGACGCGAAGACGGGGCTCAGCCCGGTGGTAGTGGTCAAACTCGGGGAGGCGGCACTCGCGGGCTGGGCAGCAATCGCCATGAGGGCTGCAACAAGGGCTGTAATCCGACCGATCTTCATCGGCCGAGGCTATAAGACTAGAGGTTGGTCAGTCGCAATCAGCCAACATCGGCCACAGACCGAGGGCCTGGGCCTACGTACTTCGCGCTCGGCCTGATCAGGCGAGCTTCGCGCTTCTGCTCAAGAATGTGGGCGGACCAGCCGGCCACACGGGCGCAGGTGAACATGCTGGTGAACATGTCAGCGGGAATCTGTGCAAAGTCAAGAACAACCGCTGACCAGAACTCCACATTTGTGGCAAGGACGCGGTCGGGCTTGCGGGCCTTCAGCTCGGCAAGAGCAGCTGTCTCAAGTGCCTCAGCAACTTCAAACCTTGGAGCGTTGAGTTCCTTGGCGGTGCGGCGAAGAACTCGGGCGCGAGGATCCTCGGCGCGATAGACGCGGTGACCAAAGCCCATCAGGCGCTCGCCACTGTCGAGAGCCTGCTTGACCCACTTGTCAGCGTCACCCATCTCCACAACACCGTCAAGCATGGTGAGGACCCGTGACGGCGCGCCGCCGTGCAGTGGGCCGGAGAGCGCGCCAACAGCGCCGGACAAGGCTGCGGCACAGTCAGCGCCCGTGGAGGCGATGATGCGGGCCGTAAAGGTTGAGGCGTTCATGCCGTGCTCTGCTGCGCTGACCCAGTAGGCGTCAATTGCCTTGGCGTGGTCTGCGTTCACTTCGCCGCGCCAACGGAGCAGGAAACGCTCGGCAATGGTCTTGCCAGCGTCAATCTCAGCCTGGGGCACCCATGCTTGGCCTAGACCGCGAGCGGACTGGGCGACAAACGAAAGTGCCATGACCGATGCGCGGGCAAGGTCGTCCCTTGCCTCCTCGTCAGTGATGTCAAGGATTTGGCCCATGCCCCACTCAGGTGCGAGCATTGCGAGAGCTGACTGTACGTCGACGCGCGGGTCGCCTGAGCGGACAAGAAGGGGGTGTGGCTCCGCTGGCAGCAGGCCAGGTTCGAAGCTGCCGTCAACCAAAAGCCCCCAGACTTTCTCGAACGGAACATGCCCAACAAGGTCTTCGATGTCAACACCGCGATAGCGAAGCGCGCCACCTTCGCGGTCTGGTTCCGCGATCTCAGTAGCAAATGCGACTACGCCTTCAAGGCCTGACTGGATTTCACTCACACCTTGAGGATGACACGAAACGGCCGGAGTCGTAGGCTTCGATAGGTCACTACCTAAGGAGAGACTGTGAACAACGCCGCCGACCTGATGTTCCGCCCCATCCATGAGCTTGCGCAAATGGTCAAAAAGGGCGAGTTGACAGCCCGTGAACTGGTGGAAACTTCGCTCTCACAGATTGAATCTCTCAACGGTGAAGTCGGGGCTTTCTCCCATGTGGACGCTGAAGGGGCACTAGCCGCAGCCGACAAGATCAACTCTGAGGACGACCGGCCCTTTGCCGGTGTGCCGATTGCGATCAAGGACAACAAGGCTGTTGCTGGCATGCCGTTGAACTTCAGCGCCAATCTGATGGGCGACTTTGTGGCCCCCTCAGACTCAGCCCTTGTAACCAAGTTCCGCGATGCGGGATTCATCATCGTTGGCAAGACCAAGCTTCCAGAGTTCGGGCTGATGCCCGTCACAGACCCAAGCCGTGGCGGCCCCGCCCGCAACCCGTGGGACCTGACCCGCACGCCAGGTGGGTCATCGGGTGGGTCGGCAGCAGCCGTTGCCTCGGGCATGGTGCCAATTGCGCACGCAAACGACGGTGGCGGCTCAACCCGGATCCCGGCAGCCTGTTGCGGCCTAGTTGGCCTCAAGGCGCAGCGCGGCCGTGTTTCAGTCGCCCCAGAGCTGGGTGACTCCTTCCTGATTGCGGACGGAGTCCTCACCCGCACAACAGCCGAGTCAGCTGCGGTGCTCGACATCCTCGAGGGCTACGTCACCGGTGACGCAACCTGGGCTACCCCACCAACCGAGCCTTATGCGAAGGCCGCCGCGCGCGAGCCAGGCACGCTGCGGATCGGCTGGACCACCGAGCCGCCGATTGACGCTCCCGTTGATGCTGAGGCAGCCGCCGCAGTTGAACGCACTGCCAAGCTGCTTGAGGACATGGGCCACCGGGTTGAGATCGCCGAGCCCGCATGGAAGAACGACATGCTCGTTCCGCTGTTCAGCGCCGCGTTTGGACCTGCCGTGGCAACCCAGGTGATCTTCGCTCAAATGATCGCCCAGAGGGAAGCCACTGCAGACGACATGGAGCCAATGTCATGGATGGTCTGGCAACAGGCCCAGGGCCTCTCAGCGCCGATGTACCTTGCGGCGATGACCCAGTTGAACGCTTTCTGCCGTGGATTCATGGGCTTCTTTGATGAGTACGACCTACTCCTCACACCCGGTCTTGCGGAGCGCCCGGTGAAGATTGGCGAGATCGATCCTCGTAGCGACGACCCTGAAGCAATGTTCGTGCGAGGAGGGCAGTTCACGCCATTTACAGCTGCAGCCAATGTCACCGGTCAGCCAGCGATCAGTGTCCCAATCGAGCAGCGTGAGGACGGACTGCCGCTCGCAGTTCAGCTGATGGCCGGCCCTGAGCGCGAGGACCTTCTGCTCCAAGTGGCAGCCCAGCTTGAAGAGGCGAGCCCATGGGCAGCACGCAGGGCGCCGAACAGCTGAACGCTTTGAGTAGGATTGGCAAGGACTTCACGCCACAGTTGGCGAAGAAACAACAAACCGCCCTCGAAACACAAGGAACTGAGAACGCAAAATGGCTTATGTAATCGCCGAACCGTGCCTTGACACCAAAGACAACTCCTGTGTGGAGGTCTGCCCCGTCGACTGCATCCACCCGACTCCTGACGAGCCGGACTACGACACCGTCAAGCAGCTTTACATCGACCCAGAAGAGTGCATTGACTGCGACGCATGTGTCGAGGCTTGCCCCGTGGACGCCTGCTTTGCCGAAGATCAGTTGCCAGCCGAGTGGTCCGCATTCACGCAGACCAACGCTGACTACTTCGCCAGCCGCGGCTAACTAAGCCATTGGCAGCGACATACCGGAGGCCTTTGGTGGCTCCGGTGGCGCGGCGGGTACATCGTCAAGCATTGGCAGTGGTGCGACTGGTGCGATCGCGATCAGTCCACGTGCGATCTGCCTGATCGCCTGACTGGCAGGATCGTCCGGGTTGGCAAGCACGAGTGGGGTGCCGGCATCGGAGTTCTCACGCAGCGGCATTGTCAGTGGCACGCGGCCAAGCAGTGGGACATCAAGCTCATCGGAGAGCAGGCGTCCGCCTCCCTCGCCGAAGATCTCGTACCGCTCCCCATCGGGGGTAACGAAGCCGGACATGTTCTCGATCACGCCTACGATCTCAAGGTTGAACTTCTCTGCCATGTCAGCTGAGCGACGGGCAACCTTCTGGGCAACAGACTGCGGCGTTGTGACCAGAACAAACTGAGAGTCCGGGAGCAACTGACCTAAGGTCATTGACACATCACCCGTGCCTGGTGGGAGGTCAACGAGGAGATCGTCAAGCTCGCCCCAAGCTACATCTTCAAGGAACTGGGTGAGCGCCTTGTGGAGCATCGGCCCGCGCCAGACGACTGCGGCGTCCTCCTCAAGGAAGAACCCAATCGACATGACCTTCACATCGTGAGCCTCGTGCGGAAGGATCTTGCGCTGCCCGTTGACATCCGGACGGGCAGAGCCAAGTCCGAACATGCGCGGCTGTGAGTAGCCCCAGACGTCAGCGTCAAGGACGCCAACACGGCGGCCTTCTGAAGCGAGGGCTGCCGCGAGGTTGGCGGTTAGCGTGCTCTTGCCAACTCCACCCTTACCCGAGGCAATGCAAATGACGCGCCCAACTTGGGCCAGGGCACCCTCTGGGAGGCCTGCGCGGCCAAGCTTCTTCTGCAGGCCGGCTTTCTCCTGGTCGGAGAGAACGTCAAAGGAGATGTTGACCGCTGTTATCCCTGGCAGGCCGCCGACGTGTTCGCGGACGGTGTTCTCAAAGTGACCGCGGATTGGGCAGCCGGAAGTCGTGAGGGAGACGGTCACATCAACGACGCCATTGGGATGGACGATCGCTGACCGGACCATGCCCAGTTCAACAATGTCCTTGCGCAGCTCCGGGTCAATGACCTTGGAGAGGGCTTCGGTTACCTGCTCATCTGTGGGAAGTGATGTGTTTTCGCTCATGGTGTCCTGTGTGCAGTGTGGCAGAAAGAGAATCGACGGCCGGCTCGAAAGCCAGACCGCCGATTCAGGGGAGGAGAGATACTGCTACCCGCCAGCGGAGATATGAGGCTGGCGAATACTTGAGTCGGGGTCGGTGCTCTCCGGCACCGTCCGACTGTGCAATTGGTTGCCGTTAGGCAGAGAGCCTCTCGCTTGCGCGACGTACGGCTTCCGTTCCAGCATTAACGCCAGTCTGGACTGCCTGCTCTACCTGAGTCTGCAGGAACCCTGTGGAGTTCGCAAGGTCAATCTGAGTGATTGAGTCGCGGACTGATTCCATGCGGGCTGCTGCGTGCTTGGCTTCACGCTCGACGCGAGTGCGTTCCGTGCGTACACGCTTTTCAGCGGTGCGACGGCGAGCCTTCAGCTCACGCTCAACGCGGGTGCGTGCTTTCTTAACACGGCGCTCTGCCTGCTTGCGGACCTTTTCACCACGGCGCTCGAAACGCTTGAGCTGCTTTTCAGCGGCTTCTGCTGTTCCATAACGGGCCTGGAGGTCCTCAACTGTTCCGGCGACCGCGTCGCGAGCCTCGAGGGCTGCGCCGACTGGCACGACTACTGCGCGCTCTGCGGCTTCACGGACGCGCTCTACGCGGGTCAGGGGGGTTGGGGTTGCGGCCTTCGGCTTTGCCTTGGCTCGGGATGAAGTCTTTCGCTTTGCTGCCGTGGTCTTGGCTGCGGTTGCGCGCTTCTTTGTGGGGGTTGTTGTGGCCATCACGCTGCTCCTTGTTTGTAGAACTGATCTTGTTAGTTCTAAGGTTGTTCCTCAAGATAGCACCGAACGCTCGTTCGTACGAGCAGAACACGGCTGTGTGACTAGATTCACACAGAGTGGGTCTGGCGAGCGAGCCACTTGCTGGGTTCGCCCACCTCGGCGAGCGAAGGAAGAGCGTCCGGTTCTGACCAGACTCGATTCAACCCAGCCACACCAGCCTCGCGCACAACCGCATCACAGAACTGCCGGCCCTGCTCATACTGCCGCATCTTCATCTCCATACCCATTAGGCGGCCAAGCAGCTTCCAGAGCGGCTTCTGCTGCTGTCGCCGCGCGGACATGGAACTCCGCAGCCGTTCGAGGTTTGGGATCACCTGGGCGCCCGCAGCATCCATCACATGCTCGGCATGACCTTCAACAACAGACATCACCGCTTGCATCCTCTCCACCAGCCGATGCTGCTGCTCGTTAAGCACCAACGCGAGTGGATCCCGGCCCGCAACTGTGCGGGCAGCCCGGCCCGCAACCGAGCGGCTCGTTGCTGTGACACTGCGACGTGCTCCCGGGACCTTCTCCTCAAATGAGAGCAGCAGCTCATAGGCGAGGCCTCCGATGTACGACCGCAGCCACGGGATCGAACTGAACTGAACCGCATGGGTCATCTCATGAATCGCAACCCAGCGCAGGAAGTCTGGGCCCGCGCCTCCAAAGGACTTCGTAGCCGTTGCGATATTGGGGCCGACGAACAGAAGTCGTGGAGGCGGATCAGCCAACCGTGGAATCAGCGCCAAGTCGTACTGACCCAAAACACGACGCGACATCAACCCGAGGACAGCGCCGGCCTCAAAAGTCACGGCCGCAGCAGTAATCACACCGGCACCATTGCGCGACTGCTTGACAGCCGCCTTAGCCCCAATGCCATCCATTGCGGCATCTAGGAGCGGCCCCATCGACAGCGAGTTGGCCTCAATCCACTCAGCTCTACTCACAACCTCGCCATCCGGAACCTTCGGGCCTTCGGTCAGCTGGGTGTAGGTCCGGACTAAATCCTCCGACTCCCAGCACATCTCCCTCACCAACAGCCCATTAGGGCCTGGGTCAACCGGGTCGCCTCCGACCCTTCCAGCGATGTAGCGGGCGGCCCGCCAGTCGATCATTCCTTGGCAGCCCTCGCGGCCACCGAAATCGCGATGTCCAACGACTGCTGGTCACGCCCTGCCGCAACGGGTGCATGGCCGACCAGATCCAGCGGAGCCGCCAAAGGTGAGTCAAGCCCAGGGAAGCAGACCAGTCCACCGGCCTCTCTAACTACAAGCTGGGCAGCGGCGGCATCCACCGCTCGGCAGTCGCGCAACGAAACCATCGCGTCATACCGCGCGGCTGCCACCTGGCAGAGGGTCACCGCAATGGCACCCAAAGCCCTCAACCGGTAGGCGGCGTTAAGCAGTTCGTCACCTGCGCCGACAACCCAGCGGGGGTCAGCGGACTCAATGCCGAGAATCTCCACCTTGCCGTCCTCACGGATCCGCGCGGGCAGGGACGGGTCAAGCGGGAGGCCGTTCAGCGTGGCTCCTTCCCCACTGACAGCAACCCATTCCTCGCCAGCGTGGAAGTCATGAACAAAACCGAACACAACATCCTCAACAGTCCAACCGGTTGCCACGGCAATCGAGAGAGCACAAGGGCCACCTACGCGCTTGGCGTTCAGAGAGCCATCAATTGGGTCAACCAACACCGCGATATCGCGCGAGCCGAAGTCCACCTCGCCACGCTCCTCGCCGACGGCCGTAAAGGCAAGGCCGTCCTCACTCAACTTCGTCAGCTCAGCGAAAACAGCGTCCTCTGCAAGCTCGTCAATCACAAGGGTCCTGTCGCCTCCCTCGCCAAGTCCAACAACAACCGCACGGTCCACGGTGGTCGCATGGTCTGCGAGTACCTCGTCAATCCCGCTAACCATCCGCCGACACGCGTCGAGCCACGGGGCTGGATCAAAGTGACTTGAACTCATTCAATCCCTATCCTGCCAGAGGTGGAGCAAACTGCGGCAGAACCAGACGAACTCCAAACCAGCGCGATTGACTACCGCGGTCCCCGTCTGATCGTCACAGGCGCCGCGGGAACAGGCCGTACGACAGTTCTGATCGAGCGCTTCGCCTCACTAGTGACCTCCGGTACCGCACCCGAACGCGTGTTGATCATCACCCGCACTGATGAACAGGCGGACCTGCTGCGCCCAAGGCTGGAGGAGAAGCTGGCACTGCCATGGGAGGAGCTCGCCGTCCACGGAACTGTTGGGTTGGCAATGCGCCTGCTCGGTCAGGCCGGAATGGAAGTTGGTCTTGACCCTCACGTCTCAGTCGTTAGCGCCGCAGACCGCTT
>WLNJ01000020.1 GCA_009699865.1 Actinomycetota bacterium | reverse complement strand
CAGCTTGAGGGAAGCATTGCCAAGGACGGGGAATTCGTAGCGGCAGGGGCCACACCATGACGCCCAAACATTGACCACTACTGGGTATCCGTGGAGGCTTGAGAGGGCCTTGGTGAAGCCGCTGGCACCCGAGTCAAGAATCTGACCCATCTGGGCTTGTTGCGCAGCGAGGGCGGGCGGCGAGCCAGCCAGCCCGGCCTTCAACGCTTCCTTGGTCGGGCCAGCCTCGGTGCTGGCGCTCGCTCCGCAGCCGCTGGCAACCAGCGCAACTGCTGCGATGCCGAGGAACGCTTTCAGGGGTGTGTGATTGCTGCGCACGCCCCCAGATTCGCAGATGTGCGCCGTTGGGCCGCATAACCTGCAAAAAACGCTACAATCACGGAAGGGAGCAGGTAAGTCGTGGCGCCAATTGCCTCGATCTGCCGGCCGGTTATCGGCCCTCCCGGGCTGACGCCCGTTTCACGGGTTTTGGCTTTTCAAAACACTCGATCCTCGAGCCTTCAGATGGGCAATACGAAACCAACGGTCCAACAGGCCGTCCTCCCCTATGACAACGCCGCACTGAAGCGGGCGTCTGACTTTGCGCGCGAACCGTTCCTGAGGGAAGGCGAGGACCCCGCCGTTGTTCTCGCACCGAGGACTCCGCGCCGATCTGCACTTGATGCAGCAATGCTTGAGATTGAGGCCGGCGCCAAGGTTCCCTCTCGGGAGTGGCGTCGGACTTGGTCCTTGATGCTTGGGCTTGAGCGCGTGCTTGACGACGAGGAGCCCCACCTTGTTGACGGAACGGTGCTGGGCGTTCACCAAATCGATGCCCTCTCCGGCACTCTTACCGCCCTTCTCGCTGAGTCGCAGGATGTTGTCATTGGCCCGCTTGCGCCGGAGCTCCTTGAGGGCGAACCTGAGGACGAGGTAGATGAGTCGGAGGAAGATGAAGAGGGCTTGATTGATGAGCTCGATGACTTTGACGAACCCGAGCCAGAGCCTGAACCCGAGCCAGAGCCTGTGGTGGAAGATCATTCCTCTGACGAGGAGCTTGCCTCATCAGAGGTGCTGGACGACCCCAATCAGGCGCGCCGCTTCTGGTTTGAACATGCCACCGGCGCAGGCAAGAGCGTTGCCGCCCTTGGCTTTGTCGAGGGATCGAGCACTGGCGGAACCCTGATTCTTACTCACCGCCGCAACCTTGTTGATCAGTTCGAAGGTGAGCTGCGCGAACGTGGCTACGCCGATCGCATCGCGCCACCAATGCTTGACGACGAGGACCGCGCTGACGGGCCTGTGACCGTTGAGACCTACCAGTGGTTTGTTCGTAACGCTGGCCGGATCTCCTCGGCTTACGCCATTGTCATCTGCGACGAGGCCCACACTGCCCTTGGCGAAAAGACAAGCGCGGCCATCAGGGCATGGCAGGGCCCAATCTTCATTGGGATGACCGCCACCGGCGCGTTGATTGCGCGCCATGTCACCGACCTCTTCCCAACTCAGACTTCACGGTTTGATCTGGCCCAGGCCGCTCGCCGTGGCGTTATTTCGCCACTGCGTTGCATCAGGATCCCGCCGGGCCCAGGTGTTCGCACCATTGCCAAGGTCCCACTCCGTCGCGGCGAGGTAGACACTGAGTTTGATCAGGAAATGCTCGCCGAGGTACTCGACCAGCTGCCCTTCAACCTCGCTATCGCGGATCTATACAGAACCCGTTTTGGCGACACGCCAGGTGTTGTCTACACGGCCGGCGTCCGGCACGCTCACAACGTTGCCAGCGCATTCCGCGACATTGGCATCAAGGCCCAAGCCGTCAGCGGTGAGACACCCAAGGGTGACCTTGCACGCATGCTCGCCGATTACGAGCGGGGTGAGATCGATGTGCTCGTCAACGCGCAGCTGCTCGCCGAGGGTTGGAACTCCCCTCGCGCCACGGTCTGCTTCCACCTTGCGCCGACGGCTTCCAAGCGGGTTTACCAGCAGCGGGTGGGCCGTGTAACCCGTCGCCATCCAGGTAAGGAAGCCGGGATCGTTGTCGACTTCGTCCACCCTGCGACCAAGCACGACGATCCGATCGTCACCCTTCACAGTCTCCTCGACAGAGACGTGTACCGAGGGGGAGCGATTGTGATCGGCCCTGTGCGCCGCAGCCGCGGTAAGCGGATGAAGGTCGAGAAGCGTGTTCTTCCCGTTACCACTGATGAGACGCGGCGCGTTGAGGTATTCAAGCGTGATGTTTGGCGCATCGCAGTGGAGCACCTTGACTTTGGCGAGCAGCGGGCTTGGTCACAGCTGGCAGGGGCGAAGGTCCAGCCTGCCAACTGGCGCAAGGTCAGGTCGATGCTTGACTTCGACAAGGGCGGTGAGCTCAAGCGCGAGTTCCAACTCAGTGCTCTGACGCGTAATACATCTGGGCAGGTCAGGCTGCGCGCCGTTCAGGACATCGCTAACTCCGGTGACGATGAGGCATTCGATGACGCAGTTGACCACGCGATCACTTGGGGCAAGGATGAGCGGCGTGAGGCAGCTCGCCTGCTGCTGATGGCTATGGCAGAGCAAAAGGTCGGGTCACGTGAGCAGGTCGCTGCCTGGACCCGCCGCCTTGCGGAAGCGACCCGGGATCTGCATGAGGAGTACGCCGTGCAGCGCTGGCCTGAAACCAAGCGTCTACTCGGCCTTCTGGTCAACAGCTCCGGCCAAGCTCACGCTAAGAATGCGAAGAAGATCTCCAACATCACACGCGACCAAGACCGGCGACTTGCCGTGTCGGTCCTCGCAGCTTCCACAGCCCACTCTCCTGATGCCGAGAGGACTCTGCGCGAGGCGTGGATCTACCAAGCCCGGCAGCCAAGTGCTGTCGCCCGCGACTTGCTGAAGAACTTCCCCAAGCGTGGCGGTAAAGGTCGCGGCCGCCGCCGTGGCTCACGCCAGCAGGACCCGGAGCGCCGGAAGGCTCAGGCCGCAGGTCGCGCACGCGCACAGGCTAAGAAGGCTGAGAACGGTTCTCATGGTGCTGATCCGGAGCGCGCTAACGGCTCAGGGAATGATGCTGCCGAGGTGAACCTCACCAGCGTCGAGAAGGTGTCGGATTCCGTCGTCGCCCGTGACGATAAGCCGTCCGGTCCCGTCGATTCCAGCACCGATACCGACTCCGCCTGACCACTTGACCTGACGGCCGAGCAGGACGTCGCGCTCGTTGAAGGCGGCGAGGAGCTCAGTGTCGCTCTGCTGGAGTCCCAGACTGAGTTTGCGCAGCAGCGTGTCAAGTACCGGTTCAACATCATCGGCGCCAAGGCCCATTGTGGCTGCGGTCAGTTGCAGCTCCTCAGGGAGGTCTGTCAGTGCGACTGCGACATTGAGGCCGATCCCGACGATTGCCCAGCCTTCGCTCGGACGGCCCTCGGCAAGAATGCCTGCCACCTTGCGCTCTTCGATAAGAACGTCATTGGGCCACTTCAGCTGTGCGTCATGTCCAAACTCGGCAAGTGTCTCTGCGACGGCAACTCCGGCGGCGAGGGGCAACAGGGCGGGCGGGTCGCGCAGGATGACGGTGCAGATCAGGCTTGACCCTGTGACGGCAGACCAGACTCGTCCTTGGCGCCCACGGCCCTCGGACTGGGCTTGGGCGGTTACGAGTGTGCCGTGCGGTGCCCCAGCTGCCGCGAGTGCTCGGGCTGCGTCGTTGGTGGAGTTGATCTCCCTGTGATGGACGCGAGGAAGCCCGAGGGGCTTCATCTGGCAGCGTCTGAGGTCAGAGCAGCAATCAGCCCGTCAATGTCGTGCTCAACTGCCTCAAGGTCAGCGTTGAGCCCGTGGGCTTCAAGTTCTGCCGTTGTGATTGGCCCAATTGAGGCAAGACGCGGCTTTTCGTCGCCGAGGCCGTCCGGGCCGCCAATCGCGTCCAGCAGGTGGCGGACGGTTGAAGCCGAGGTGAAGGTAATGGTGTCTGCCGTCGCGAGTGCCGTTCTCTCAGACTCGGAGAGGTCCTCTCGCACGGTCCTGTACAGAACGACAACCGAGACCTCAGAGCCTTGGGCCACTAGTGCCTCGTCGAGCACGGTCCGCGCTTCCTCGGCGCGGACGATCATCGCCTTTGGGTAGGAGCGTCCGCTGCCAGCGATCGCCTCCACGAGCGCTTCAGCGATGGAGCGCTGGGGGACAATGTCGGCGCGGATTCCCTTCGCTTCGAGTGCCCGGGCGGTTCCTGGCCCAATTGCGGCCACTGTCACGCCAGCCAAAGCGCGAGCGTCAAGCCCGGCGGCGGCCATGCGGTCAAAGAGGAGGTCGACCGAGTTGGTGCTGGTGATGCAGAGAAGGTCTGTTCCCGTCGGGTCAAGTGGGGTTCCCACATCGACTGGCTCGGTCTTGATGGTAGGAACCTCGACCGTTTCAGCACCCAAAGCTGTCAGGCGGGCGGAGAGGCTCCCTGCTTGAGCGCGCGCCCGGGTCACTGCGATTCGCCTGCCATGAAGGGGTTTGCGTTCAACCCAGTGGAGGTCAGGCTGGAGTGAGGCGACATCGCCAATCAGGGTGATTGCCGGGGCTTTGATACCGGCTTCCTCGCCGGCAGCAGCAAGTGTTTCCAGTGTGGCGACAACAGTCTTCTGCCCAGGCATTGTGCCCCGCTCAATCAACGCTGCTGGCTCATCGGCCCGGCGGCCAGCGGCAATCAGCGACTCAGTGATCGCACCAAGGCGTTTGACGCCCATGTAGAGCACCAAGGTGCCCGGGAATACTGCGAGCCCGGCGTAGTCCAGGGCTGTCTCCGGCTTGGTTGGGTCCTCATGGCCGGTCACGAGCGCGACGGCGCTGGACATGCCGCGCTGGGTGACGGGAATGCCGGCTGAGGCGGGGGCAGCGATTCCGGATGTCACCGCTGGGACAACTTCGAAGCTAATCCCAGCGCTGCGCAGAACCAGTGCTTCCTCTCCACCGCGACCGAACACAAATGGGTCGCCTCCCTTGAGACGCACGACGGAACTTCCCGCCTTCCCGTGCTCGACAAGCAGGTCGTTGATCTCATCCTGTGGAGTCGAGGGACCACCACCTTCCTTGCCAACAGAGATGACCTTGGCGTCAGGTCTGACTAGGTCAAGACATCCGGCTGGAATGAGCCTGTCGTGGACAATCACATCTGCGGTTGCCAGCAGCTCGACGGCACGGACGGTCATCAGGCCAGGGTCGCCGGGGCCACCACCGACCAAGTAGACGGTTCCGGGCAGGGCCGTCATGACGCCTCGCCTCGGGACAGGGCAAGCAGCTCGTCGGCTCCAGCGGCACGCAGACTCTTAGCGAGTTCGCGCCCCAAGGCGGCTGCGTCGCGGACTGGACCGGTAATCCGATCCCGGATCCATGTCGCGCCATCTGGGGCGAGGCAGATTGCATCGAGTGTGATCAGGTCTGCTTCCACTTGTGCCAGAGCTCCAACAGCAGTGTGGCAGTCAGCACCAAGTGCAATTACGAGTGATCGCTCGGCTGCGAGCGCCAACTCGGACTCACGGTGACTGACCAGCTCGCCAAGTTCCCGCACGTTGTCGTCGCCGACGCGGCCTTCAAGCAGGAGGGAGCCTTGCCCAGGCGCTGGTGTGAAGACAGTGGGGTCCAACGCGATCCCCTTGTCGGCCAAGCCGAGGCGACGGAGTCCGGCTAGGGCAAGGATTGCCGCGTCACATTCGCCCTCAGCGAGCTTGCGCAGGCGCGTGTCAACATTGCCACGCAGGTCAACGGTTTGAACCTGGGGTGCAAAGGCAGCTATCAACGCTGCGCGCCGAGGGCTTGATGTTCCGACTCGGGCTTGCTCAGATAGCGCTTCGAGCGATATGGCACCGCAGATCGCGTCGCGTGGGTCCTCCCGCTTGGGAACTCCAAGGGCAACGATTCCATCGGGTCTGTCACCGGGAACATCCTTGGCTGAGTGGATGGCAATGTCAATCTCACCGTCCAACAAGGCTTGGTCCAACGACCTTGTCCAGCGCGCCTTGTCCTCTGAAGGCGACCCGCTCGACTCGACTACAACCAGTTCCGCATTGGGGAGCTCGGCTACAACAGTCCGTGCTTGGGCTGTGGCGAGAGCGGATCCACGGCTTCCTACCTTGAGCACTGCCCTGCTCCTACTGGCTGCGGCCGCTGTCCGCACCGCGACGCGGTGGGAGCTCGACCACTTCGCCGCCGCCCTCAAGCGACTCTGAAGGCTCTTGGCTCTGCTTGACCTTGTCGAGGCCAAAGATCTCACGCACTGTTTCCAACCGACCGTGTGAACCCTCGTTTCCATGGCCGCGCAGCTGAACTGTTGGCTCATGTAAGAGGCGCTGGGCAACAGTCTTGGCGAGAAGTTCAACGCGCTCACGGTCCGTGTCGCTGAGTGACTCCCAACGGCCGGCGTTCTCAGCGATGACAGCGTTGGCGACCTCTTCACCGCGCGTCCGAAGGTCGCGGATGGTTGGCACTGCGTCGAGGGTGCCAAGCCACTGAGCAAAGATTCCGATTTCGTCGTCAACGATGTCCTCTGCCAGTCCTGCCTCTGCGGCCCTGACGGACTTGTTGCGGTCAACGACAGCTTGGAGGTCGTCAATGTCGCGCACGGTCACGCCTGCTAGGTCACCGCAGGCGGCCTCGATGTCGCGTGGCACTGCCAGGTCGATCAGGACGAGCGGGCGACCATTGCGCAAGCGGACAACTTGGTCAAGCTCGTCGGCGGTGACAATCGGGTGCGGCGATGATGTTGCGCCGATCACCACATCTGCCTTGTGGAGCTGGTCTGGAAGGCCGTCGAGGAAGATTGCTTTGCCGTCAAACTTCTGGGCTAGTGCGAGGGCGCGATTGCGGCGGCGGTTGGCAAGAAAGACAGTCTGTGCGCCGTATGCGCTGAGGGCTTTGGCGGCAAGTTCAGCGGTCTCACCCGCGCCCAGGATGACGACGCGTGAGCCGTCAAGGTCCCCAAGAAGTTCTCGTGCCAGCGATGCGGCAACAGTGGAGATGCTCATCGACCGTTCACCGATTGCTGTCTCAGTTCTGACGCGCTTGCCTGTGCGCAGGGCAGATTGGAAGAGGCGGTTCAGGAGCGGCCCTGTGGTCCCAGCTTCGAGCGCGACGTCGAAGGCGCTGCGCACTTGGCCAAGAACTTCAGCTTCGCCAATGACCATCGATTCCAGGCCTGAGCTGACGCGGAAAAGGTGGCGGGCGCCGTCACAGTTGCGCAGCGCGTAAATGATTGGGGTCAGTTCAGTTGGTCGGATCCCAGCCCGGGTTGCCAGACGACTCAGTGCGGCGGCCTCAGCTGCGACCGCGTCCCGGGTAACTAGGTAGATCTCTGTTCGGTTGCAGGTAGAGATTGCTGCGGCTTCATCGATTGACTCTTCGGCGAGCAGGTCTTGGAGGAAGCCTTCGACTTGCCATTGGCTCAGCGCAAGGCGTTCGCGCAGTTCAACCTGCGCGGTCTTGTGCGATACGCCAATGGCAAGGACTTCACTCACTGGCAACCTCAGCGTTGTTCACGGGAGGAGCTTGAGCCTTGGGGGCGTCCGTGTCACGGGCCTGGAGCAGTTCATCAATCGCAGCGATGTCCTTCTGGATTCGCGAAAGGCGTGCGGCCATGATTGCCACGTACACGATCAGTAGGACCATGAAGACCAGATAGGCGGCGGCTACGTAGCGTCCTGCAGTGTCAAGCGGCAGTGCTGGCATCAGGCTGGGCTCCCAGGGTTGTCGCGCTCAAGGCGTCGTTTGATTGAACCGAGCTGCATCCGTGTGGTCTTGCTCGTGATTTCGAACTTCCACAGCGTGGCGTACAGCAGTGTCATGCCGACTATGGCAAGCAGGAATGTGATTTGCATTGACCCGGGCATGCTGTTCTGCGCTCCACCCAGAACACGGGGGTGGGTGTAAGCCTGGGCGAGTCGTACTGCCGCGAAGTTCATTGGTACGAATGCTCCGGCCACAACAGCAAAGACGGATGCGTAACGCGCCTGCTTGTCGGGGTCTTCGATCGAGAACCGCAGCGGCTGATAACACGAGTACAGAAGGAACACGATCAGGAATGAGACAAGTACGGGCTCGTCCCAAACCCACCAGTGGCCCCACGAGGCGCGCGCCCAGATTGAGCCGGTGATCAGTGTTCCCAAGGCGAGCATCAAAGAGAGGTGGATTGCCACATAGGAGCGCAGGTCCCATTTGCGGTCGCCCGTGCGCAGCTGAATAAAGCCAAAGATCCCCCCGAGGATGAACCCGCCCAGAGTGACAATTGCCATCGGTACGTGGAGGTAGAAGATCTTCTGCACAAAGCCCTGATCAGCCTCATTTGGGGTCCAGAAGAAGACCATTCCGTAGGCGGTACCGAGCGTAAGCGCGGTGAGAATGGCGAGTGGCTTGAGGCCGCGGCCTGGGGCTTTGCGTTTTTCAGTCATCAAGAACGTTGTCGTAGAGGGCAATACCAAGCAGCCCGAACACCAGAGCGTACAAGGCAATGATCAACGGCCACCTGCCCGGGATGCCCTCTGGGCCACCTGTGGCAAGGATCCCTGCTGTGGCGTGGGTAGCGGCGATCAGTGGCGGGATCAAGAGTGGGAGGGCAAGTAGCGGTGCCAGCAGGTCCCTCAGGCGGGACTGAACTGCGATTGCGCCGACCAGCGCGCCAACTGTTGCTATTGCGGCGTCGGTCAGCAGCAGGATGCCGACAAGCTTTGGCAGCGCGGGTGCCAAGTGTGGGCCAAGCAGGAGCAGGCCGAACGCGGGGACGATCACGATTTGCACCATCACGAGGAAGGTGAAGAGGGCGATTACCTTCGCGAGTAGGATTGCAGCGCGGTCGACGGGGGTGAGTAGAACAGCGTCCATTCCACCGTCCTCACTCTCGGCAACAAACAGTCGGCCGATGCCAAGTGTGGCGCTGAACAGAATGGCGATCCAAAGCGCGCCGGCGGCGAGCTTGCCGTCTAGGGACTGCTGTCCAAGAGCGAAGTGAAGGACAACCAGTGTGCTGAGCGCAAGCAGTGCCATCGCGGGCACGACTTCACGGCCGCGTGCTTCAAGCAGCAGGTCTTTGCGCAGGAGGTTGATTGTGTCGCGAAACATCAGCCCTCGTAGAGCGCTTTCCAGTCAGCTGAGCTGACCTGATTGCTGGGCGCGTGGAAGGCGACTCTTCCGGCTTTCAAGCCCACCGCGAAGTCAGTCCCGCGCAGGAGTGCCTCCGGGTCATGGCCAGTGATCACAACACTGCGGTTGTTCTCAAGCAGTGGTTGCAGCAGTGATTGCCCACCTGGATCAAGGTTTGCGTAGGGCTCGTCCAAAAGCATCAACTCTGGGGTGGCAAGCAGGGCGCGCGCGGCAGCAGCCCTTTGGATCAGCCCACGGGACAAGGTCCGCAATGGCTCATCTGCGCGGTTGCTTAGGCCGACGGCGTCAATCAACTCGTCAACCCGTTCAGTGGGAGCGCTCAACAGGCGTGCTTGGTGGGCGAGGTTCTCCCTGACAGTCAGTGCGCGGTAGAGCATTGGGTCGTGCGCGAGCAGGCCGATCCGCCCGCGGATTGCCCAGGACTCTTTGGGGAGGGATGACCCCAAAACAGTGGCAGTGCCAGAAGTTGGGCGCAGCAACCCGGCCAGCAAGCGAAGCAGTGTGGTCTTGCCCGCACCGTTGGCGCCAAGAACCGCAAGGCTGCCGCCGGGAGGCAATGTCAGCGTCACACCGAGCAGGGCATCACGCTCGCCGTAAGTCCGTCCGACCGCCTCAAGGGCGACCGCATTAGTGCCGGTCGCGCCCACCGGGCCCTCTCAACTGCTCAACGGCGTGCGGCAGTGCCTTGGCGATCACAGCGAAGGATTCCTCGACAGCCTTCGGCCGGCCTGGAAGGTTGATGATCAGCGTTGAGCCAGCGCTGCCAGAGACACCGCGGGTCAGGACTCCCGTCGGGACCTGCCGGATCGACTCTGCGCGGATTGCCTCACTGAAGCCGGGGGCCGCACGGTCGAGTACAGCGCTTGTTGCCTCAGGTGTGACGTCGTCGCGGCTTAGGCCAGTTCCGCCAGTTGTGAGTACAAGGCTTGTTCCTGCGCTGATCTCCTCACGTAGAACGCGCTCGATGGCACCCTTGTCATCGGCTATTACGACCACCTTGATGTCGGTGAACCCAATTCCTTCGAGGAGTCCTTGCAGAAGCGGACCTGATTCGTCGGAGGCGGTGCCGCCAGCAGCCGACGTTGAGACGGTTACAACGGTCGCGCGGTTAGGCATCCTTGGACCAACTGCCGGACTTGCCGCCGGTCTTGGTGACCAGTTCGACTCGGTCAACTGTGACATCGCGCTGAGCTGCCTTGACCATGTCGTAGACGGTTAGGGCGGCAATGCTTGCAGCGGTCATTGCTTCCATTTCCACGCCGGTTCGCCCGCGTGTTCGGGCGGTTGCTTCAAGGACGAGCAGGCCAGCGTCAACATCGAGATCGGCGGTGATGTCAACGTGGTCGAGGCCAAGGGGGTGGCAGAGTGGGATCAGCTCAGCGGTCCGCTTGGCAGCCTGGATCCCTGCGATGCGTGCAGTGGCGATCACCTCACCTTTAGCGCTTCCGTCACGAACAAGCACAGCGGTTGCTGGCAGCATCCTGACTGTTGCGCGCGCTACGGCCGTCCGGTCGGTGACGTCCTTGTCTCCTACATCAACCATCCGTGCGTCGCCCTGGCTGTCGATGTGGCTGAGTTCAGACATTGGGTTAGCCGGCGATTGATGTGACCAAGTGACCGATTCCATAGCCGATGGCGGCTGAGAGGCCACCGATCAGCAGAACCTGGATTCCGGACCAGCGGCGCTTCTGCCTGGCGACAGTTCCCTTCACGACGCCAAGCGCGAATAGGGCGATCAGGGTGCAGACGATGCTGATTGGTAGCGCCTTGCTGATTGGCAGTACTGCGTAGGGCCAGAGGGGAATGATTGCCGCGATTAGGTAGGTAATGCCAACAACTAGTGCGTCGCCAAGGGCTGCTCCACCAGCGTCGGGGGAGAGGCCAAGTTCCTTCTGGACCTTTGTGCGCAGGAAGACATTTGGGTTGGCGGCAAGGCCACGGGCGACGGTCTCGGCCTCCGTGCGCGGCAGCCCTTCTTCCTCTAGGACGAGGGCAAGCTCAGCTGTTTCACGCTCGGGGTCGGTGATGATCTCGTCACGTTCGTCGGCGATCTCAGCTTTGTAAAGGCTCTCCTCAGCTTCACTGGCTAGGTAGGACCCGCCACCCATTGCGATCGAGCCAGCGACTGCTTCGGCCAGACCGGCAACAAGGATCACGCTCTTTGCCGGGTGAGCGGCTGCCATTCCGGTGACAACGCCAAGTGGCACGAGCAGTCCATCCTGCGCGCCGAGCACGAATTCACGTATTCGCGAGGACTTCTCAATCCGCTCACGTTCAAGCAGCGCGTGGTGGACCATGTGCTCGTGTGCTTCTGCACGGCGGTCCTCAGTGATTGGGTCTGTGGAGCTCATGGTGATGGAAGTCTATGCGGCACCCAATGGTGCGCGGCGTCAGACCGCAGCGGGTGTGTGAACTACCTTGGCGCGCTCGATTAGGTCGAGTACGCCTTGCTCATCGTTGTTGCGGATGAGTGCTACTGGGTCTGGGTCTCCGTTGACGATGTCCTCGAAGAACGCTTTCCGGTCCTGGTAGGTCGGCAGCGTGCCCTTGGCCCATCCACGTGCGTCGTTGAGCATGATCGCCAGACGCGCGTAGTCCTCGCCAAACAGTTCAGAGATCTCGCGCTTCATCCGCTTGGCAAGCGCAGGTGAAGCGCCAGCAGTTGAGATTGCGATCGCCAATGGTCCGGTGCGGACAATGGCCGGCAGAATGAAGTTGCAAAGTGGTGGAACGTCAACAACGTTGGCGAGCATTGCGCGCTTCTCAGCGTCCTCGTAAATACCGATGTTGACTTCGCTGTCGTTGGTTGCGGCAATCACCATGAAGCGACCCTCAAGGTCTGAGGTTTCGTACGCGCGCTGGATCCATTCGATAGATCCCTCAGCGGCAAGTGCCTTGACTGCATCACACGCGTCTGGCGCAATTAGCACGATCTCAGCGCTGCAGGCGAGCAGGCCTTCGATCTTCTCAAGGCCAACATCACCGCCGCCAACAACTAGGGATGACCGGCCTGTGAGCTTCAGGCAGGCAATGTAGAAAGGGGTGCTGAGCATGTCGCGGACACACTCCTGATCGCAAATTCCTTTGCGGAGAGCGCATACGCACTCTTTTCCTTTGTAGGCCTGAGCTGGCATTGGTTCGTATAAGGATACGGACACCGGGCATCATTCGCCCACATCCCAAAACAGATGACCCAACTCACCGCACCCAACTGCCACTTTGATGACACCAGCATGCTCAGGCGGGTTCACCGCGAGCAGGTGATGGTTTTGGCTGGGGGAAGGGCGCTGCTGTTGATGGCAGCCCACCCCGTGGTGTTCGAGGGATTCTTCGCTGCGACGGCGGCTAAGGGAGACCCGCTCGCTCGGTTGGAGCGAACTGCGGTTGTCTTGGAGAAGATTTCCTACGGCGACAGGTCTGACGCGGACCGGGCGACCGCCTTTGTGAGGCGAATGCACAGGTCGGCCAAGGGAACGCTGCCGCGGGCAGCTGGCCGATTCCCCAAAGGCACGCCCTATTCGGCCGCGGATCCTGAGCTGCTGTTCTGGGTTTGGGGCAGCTTGGTGGACTCGTGCTTGCTCGTCTATGAGCGCTACGTCGCACCGCTGAGTGACGCTGAGCGGCAGGCGTACTGGGAGGACCAACGCTTCGTTGGCAAGCAGTTCGGCATTCCGTTCAAGGCGATGCCCAAGCGGGTCGAGGAACTGCCCGATTATGTCGCGGGGATGGTGGCCAGTGGCGACCTTCACGTGACCGCAGACGCTCTCGACACGGCCAAGAACGTGATCCTCAAGCCACCAATTCCCGCTTCGATGTTTCCGCTGCGCGAGGCCATCAACCAGACCTCGATCGGCCTGCTTCCAGCCGCGGTGCGTGACCTTTACGGCTTCAGCTGGGACCCACTCAGGGGCCTTGCCGTCCGCGCTGGGCAGGAGTACCTGCGCCGCCTAGTCGTGCCTCTAGCACCGTCGGTCATTCGGCACACGCCGCAATGGCGGGCGCACAACAGTTGACCGAAGTTGTTGCCGTGCAGCGTGTGACGGCGTAGTCTCTCCCGGGGATGAGCCTTGAACAGAAAAGCGTTGAGCTGCTGAGTGACCTGATCCGTTTCAACACGGTCAACCCGCCCGGCAACGAGATTCACATTCAGATGCACCTGAAGGGTTTGCTTGAGGCCGCGGGCTTCGAGGTTGAGCTTCACGGGGCAGAGCCTGACCGGCCCAATCTGGTCGCAACCTTGGGCGACCCGACTTCCGGCCCTGTGCTGGGTCTGCTGTCACATGTGGACACGGTTCTTGCCCATCCAGATGACTGGGCGCATGACCCGTGGTGTGGCGATGTGATTGACGGCCAAGTTTGGGGGCGCGGGGCGATTGACATGAAGTCGCAGACCGCGGCTGAGGTGATGGCCGCCGTTGAGCTTGCTGCTGGTGGTTGGCGGCCCGAGCGTGGCGCGCTGAAGGTGATTGTTGTTGCCGATGAGGAGACTGGCGGTCAGCTGGGTGCCCGGTGGCTGGTCAGAGAACAGACTGAGCTTGCACGCTGTGATTGGTTGATCAACGAAGGTGGCGGGTCTGTAATCCACTATGGCGGCCGCCGGATGTACGGCGTTTGCTGTGGTGAGAAGGGTGTCTTCCGTTTCTCGGTGACGACATCGGGGACCGCGGGGCACGCGTCAATGCCCCAGTTGGGTGATAACTCTCTTCTGAAGGTCGCGCCCCTTTTGGAGAAATTTGCTGCCAAGCAGCCTTCGCCAACACTTGTGCCGGAGGCTGAGGCCATGTTGCGCGCCCTTGGCGCAGACCCGGCTGACCCGGTGGCTGCCCTAGCGCAGATCACGGCGACGGAGCCCCGCTTGGCGGCGATCATCGGGCCCTTGCTTGGCGTAACGCTGGCGCCAACGCGCATCACTGCGTCAGACAAGATCAATGTGATTCCGGCCAAGACAACGATTCAGGTTGACTGCCGGATCCCTCCAGGTATGGGTGAGGAAGTGGCCCTTGCGGCGGCCGAAGAAGTCCTTGGGACCGAGGGTTACGAGCTGGAGTTCCTCGAGCGGATCCCAGGCAATAGGTCTGCAGCAGAGGGCGAACTGTGGGACGCAATCGGCGCGTCGATTGGCGAGGAAGATGGTGAGGGCGAGGTCTTCCCTGTGCTGCTTGCCGGCTATACGGACTCGGTGGCATTCCGCGAGGCGTACCCCGAAATCAGTGCATACGGGTTCTTCCCACAGACTGAGATGGACCTTTTTGCCACGGCGCCGTTGATTCACGGGGCGGACGAACGCATCTCCGCTGCCGACGTTGGTGTGGCTGCTCGTTGTTACACGTCGGTCATCCGCAGACTGCTCGGCTGACTCTCAGCTCGGGTCGTGGCTATTGTCCAAAGTCGTGTTTGAGGCAATTGACCACATCGGAATCGCAGTCGCGGATCTTGAAGCCGCCATACACCTGCACACAAAGACTTACGGCCTTCCGCTCGTTCACCGTGAGGTGGTTGAGGAACAAGGCGTTGAGGCCGTCCTGCTTGACATCGGCGAGAGCCACATTGAGCTGCTGAGCCCGCTTGGCCCTGACACCCCTGTCGGAAAGTTTTTGGAGAAGAAGGGTCCCGGCCTGCACCACGTGGCCTACCGGGTTGACGATGTCGCGGCAGAGCTTGTCCGACTCAAAACCGAAGGCGTTCGCCTCATTGACGAGACACCGCGTGTTGGTATCCGCGGCTCTTCTGTGGCGTTCCTGCACCCAGCAGGCAGCGGTTCCGTCCTTACAGAATTAGTCACCCCAGCGGAAGGACACTGAGCAAGCATGAGCAAGGTTTCGATTGGATTTGAAGGCGGGCAGGTGTTGTCCATTCGCATTGACGCTGACGCGGAAAAGGCCCTGCGCAAGGCGCTCGGGTCGACCGGTTGGCACGAGCTCAAGACTGACGATGGCGAAGTCCGTGTTGACCTCGCTCGCATTGTCTACATCCAGACTGACGGCGATTCCTCGCGCGTTGGTTTTGGCGTCTGAGTAAGTAGGTCGCTGACAGATGCCGATGAAGGTGGGAATAGTCGGCCTGCCCAACGCGGGCAAGTCATCTCTCTTTACGGCTCTGACGCGGGTTGCCGCTGAGGCAGCCAACTATCCGTTCACGACGATCGAACCTAACGTCGCGATCGTTCCAGTTCCAGATGAGCGGCTGGATGAGGTCTCGGCGCTTGTTGGCGCGAGTGAGGTTGTCAACGACACGATGGAAGTCCATGACATCGCAGGTCTTGTAGCCGGGGCGCACAAGGGCGAAGGCCTGGGTAACAAGTTCCTCGCAAATATCCGCGAGACCGATGCGCTGTTGCACGTTGTGCGCGCGCATGATGACTCGAATGTGATCCATCCTGAGGGTGGTGTTGACGCAGTCAGGGATTTGAACACGATTGAGACCGAGCTCCTGCTCGCTGACCTTGACCAGGCTGAGCGTCGGCTTGATCGCGTAATTCGCCAGGCTCGGTCTGGCGACAAGGCTGCCGTCGCTGAACAGGCTTGGATTGAAGAGGTCATCGCAGCGCTCGACTCTGGCAAGCCTGCCCGCACTGTGCCCGCCCCTGCTGATGCGCCAAATGCCCTGCGGGACCTTGGCCCTCTAACGGCTAAGCCAGTGCTGATTGTCGCCAACATCGGCGAGGGTGAGGAAGGCGTTCCGCCGGAGATCCAAGCTCACGCGGATGAGCAGGGTGCCGGAGCAGTTGCGGTCTGTGTCCGTCTTGAGGCCGAATTGGGTGGCCTTGATGATGAGGAGGCTGAGGAGATGCGCGCTGACCTTGGCGCCGGTGAGTCAGGGCTGTCCCGTGTCTTGCGCGGTGCGTTTGACCTGCTCGACCTGATCGCTTTCTTCACAGCCGGTGAAGGCAAGCCAGCTCACTCATGGCACTTGCACCGTGGGGGCAGCGCATGGGAGGCCGCCGGGCAGATTCACTCCGACATTCAACAGGGCTTTGTCCGTGCTGAGGTCATTGGCTGGAAGGAACTTCTTGAATCAGGTGGTTATGTGCAGGCTCGTGACAAGGGCCTGCTTAGGATCGAAGGCCGGGATTACACGATGGCCGACGGCGACATAATCAGCGTTCGCTTCACGCCGTAGTTACGCCCGGTTCCTATCTGGCAGCAGGGTTGACAATGCAGCGTTTGCAGCGCGGGTGGAAGAGAAGTCCCTCCCGCATTGCGTAGCGCACCAGATCAGCTCGGCTGGTCAGGTCGAGCTTGCTGTTGATCGCAGCCCGATGGCTCTCGACGGTTCTGACCGAGAGGTGAAAGATGTCTGCTATCTCTGCGTTTGTATGCCCCAGTGCAGCTTGGGTGAGGATGTCGGTCTCGCGCGCGGAGATCTCCTGTTTGCCCTTCTCTATCTGGTCTTGGATGATCGCGACTGACAGAGATGAGGCAATGAATGGCTCTCCGGACACGACTCGCTGGATGGATGTGATGAAGGCATCCCGGGACATCTTCAGCGTGGCTAGTCCGTCGACACCTGCCGCAAGGCCATCCTCCGCAACGTCAACGTCGGAGTCAGTATTCAGTACCACCATCAGCTTGGATGTGGGGGATGCCTCGCGCACAGCGGCCAGAACCGCCGCGTGTGCCGCTTCCGTCGGCTGGTGGCTTAGGTTCGGGCCGAGGATGACCACGTCTGGCTGGTGGCCGGCGGCGTTGCGCCGAGCGTCTTCCAGCGTTAACCCTGTTGCTAGAACCTCAAACCCTGGTTCAGTCTCAAGCAGTGCCTTGAAGCCAGCGCAGAAGAGCTCAAGACTGTCGACTACGACAATTGTTGTTAGCGGCATCTACGGGTTATACCGAAAACAACCCCGTTTCTTTCCCTGATGTTCCGCAACGCGTCAGGCGAGCGGTCGCGGGCGGGCTTACCTGCTCAGCGTGTGCGCCTAAGTTTGACTACTTGCTTCTTTGTGACTTTGGTTCCCCCGGTTGGGGTGAATGTGGTGGTGAGGGTTAAGGTCATCGCCGTTTTGCGCAGTACTGCGCGTCCTGCCTTGGTGATCTTGCAGGTCAGCGTGTAGCCGTGCGCTGTTGTGGTTGTGGCCTTGGCCGTGCACAAGGTGCGTGTCTTGCGGCCTGTCCTGTGGGTGATTACCTGACTGAGCTTGCCAGCACCTGAAACGGTCACCGATGTTGTGAATGTGATGAAAGTCTTGGTGATCTTGTGCCTAGATTTAGCGACAGTCATCCGTGTTGGGGTGGTGATGCCGGTAACACCCACCGGCACATTGCTGTCAGCGGTCGTCCCGTCACCTAACTGGCCACCGTTGTTGGACCCCCAACATTTGACTGTGCCACCCGATAGCAACGCACACGAATGACGGTTGCCAGCAGTGATCTGTGTTGAGGTTGTAATGCCCGTAACACCCACCGGCACATGACTGTCAGTGGTTGTCCGATCGCCTAACTGGCCAACAGTGTTCTCACCCCAGCATTTGACTGTGCCACCTGTGAGCAACGCACAGGAATAGTAATCGCCAGCAGCGACCTGAGTTGCGGTCGTGATGCCTGAGACACTCACCGGCAGACTGCTGTCAGTGGTCGTCCCATTCCCTAACGTGCCCCATCCGTTGTAGCCCCAGCATTTGATTGTGCCCCCAGATATCACCACACACGAGTGAGCGACGCCAGCAGTGATTTGTGGGGGCTGCACAGCGGCCTGTGCAGCGGTTGTCATCCCACCTGTCATCGTGACCATGCAAGCCAAAGCGGCGGCACCCTGAAGTGATCGGCGCAGGTGAACTGTCCTAGCCAGGACTGAAGTGCTTATGAGCATCCTTGTGACCCCTATCCCAAACTGCGTTGGTTTGGCTTGGACCGACTTGTTACTTAGTTCGGTTGATGTGAACGGCTTGCGACACGGTGGCCTTCTTGCCCCGGGTGAGCGCCAGTGTTGTGTTCAGGGTGATGTTCATCGATGTCTTACGCAGCGTTGTGCGCGCGTGGCTGGAGAGCTTGCAGGTCAGGGTGTAGGTACCTGGCAGGGAAGCTGAACGCGAGGTCTTGCACCATGTTGCGAGCAGGCGCCCAACCTTGGTGGTTGCCACTTGGGAAAGCACGCCGGCACCGGCAGTAGCGACGCTGGTTTTGAGGGTGATCCCAGTCTTGGTGACCGTTACCACTGCCGCGGCGGGCGTCAGTGGCCAAGCCCATCCAAGTCCATCAGTGACGACAAGGCCGTTGAAGCTGGATCCGTTATCGCCGTAACCCGTCAGCGTGAGGAGCCGCTGGGCCTTGGCACCGCTGGCGACGCCACTGAAGGCGTTCAGTCCAACCGAGGGTGCATTACCGCTGAAGACAACTGTCGCCAGAGACGCTGAATCGACGAAGGCTTGGTTCCCAATCGTGGTGACGCTCTTGGGAAGCGTGATGTGCTCCAACCCGCTGGCCATGAAGGCAGCCGTACCGACCGTAGTGAGCTTGCTGACACCGGAGAATGTGACGTTCTTCAGGCCGGTTGAGTTCTGGAATGAATAGGGCCCAAGAGTTGTGACATTGCTAGGAATCGTGATGTTGACGAGTGAGGTTGTTCCGTAGAAGGCGTCTTCGCCAATGGTCACCAGACTGGCTGGCAGGCTGACACTCGCGAGTTTGTTGTCACTGGAGAAGGTCGCGGTTGGGATGTGGGTCAGGGTGCTGCCTGGTGCGAATGTAACGCTCTCCAAGGCCGTGTTACCCAAGAAATCACTCACCCCGAGTGAGGCGACGCTGCTGGGGATTGTGATGCTAGTCATGCTCGTGTTCGAGGCGAATGCGTAGTTCCCAATGTCAGTGACAGTGTTTGGGATGGTGAATCCCGTCAGGTTCGTGTCCGCCCAGAATGCGAAGTCACCGATGTACCTAAGCGTGCTCCCTGGAGCAAAAGTCACAGTGGTCAGGGCAGTGGCACCTTGGAAGGCACTGTCATCGATCGCTGTGACCGTGTTTGGGATGGTGATGCTGACCAGGCCGGTGGCGCCTTGAAAGGCACTACCACCGATCCTTGTGACCGTGTTTGGGATGGTCACACTGGTCAGCTCGGTGGCATCTTGGAAGGCTCCGTTGCCGATGGCAGTGACGGGATGCCCGTTGATTGAGGCTGGAATAGTGAAGTCCCCGGAGCAAGCGGTTGGTGCGCAGCCTGTGAAGGTTGCGTTGTCACCGATGAGGTAGTAGCTGACATCGGAGGCCACCAGCAACCCTCGCGTGTCCCATTGGCCCACAGCGGGAAAGTGGCCGCCGTCATTGCCGTAACCAGTGAGCGTGGGACTGCGGTACAGGGTGGCGTAGCTCGAGCCGTTGAAAGCGCCGACCGGGATGGAAGTTGGGGCATTGCCCTTGAAGATGACCGTTCGTAGATTGCTGTCCGAGCCAAAAGCGAAGTCTCCAATCGAGGTAACACTGGCGGGGATGGTCAAGTGCACGAGGCCAGCGTTGCGGAAGGCGCCCTCACCGATGGTGGTGAGTGTGTTTGGAAGGCTCAGGTTTTCAAGCGACGAGGCGCCAGTGAATGCGAACATGGGAATCTCGGTCAGCCCTGTGCCAATCGTGATGCTTGTGAGTCCGCGGCAGTTATAAAAGGCGCTGTCCCCCATCGACGTGACGCTGTCGGGAATGTTGATGCTTCCGATCCAATCGTCCTCTGCGAATGCATTTCTCCCGATGGTGGTGAGTGTGTTGGGCAGAGATACGTCGGCGATATCACTGTTGTTGTATGCGAATGCGTACTGTGCCAAGGCGGTTACGGGCATGGAGTCAATCGTCGATGGGATCACAATCGAAGTGCCGCAGTAATTCTGGTTCTCGCAGCTAGTGATGGTGACTTCACTGCCGTTGTCGGTGTAAACGAACCCGTCGCTGACCTTATCCCCATAGTTAGCTAGCGCAGGGCTCGTGAAGGCTGTGGCGCTGAGGACCAGTGCGATGGCCGTGAAGAGCAGTGCCTTCGTGTTGCCAAATGTGCGAGCGCTGCTGACCATTGTTGTGACCCCTGTCGAAACGGCGTTGAGTTGTAGGCGGAAACTACCAATGGGCGTGATAACCCGCAAGGACCCTCGGGCTCAAGCCAAAGCTGCCAGCCGTGCGGCTAGCCGACCCATTCCCAGCCGCTCCGCTTCGAGTGATCCCTTGGCATGGTTGGTGGGCGCGTCAGCTGGCCGGCGGGCTTTCACCTTTCGAACAGTCGCAATGTCGAGGAACATCCGAATCAGGTCCGCGTTCTCAGTTAGTGACGCAGCAGTTCTGGGCTTCTCTCCGGCCGCATGGGCAATTGCCCCGTCCACGGACCCATGGCGCGCAAGCAGGTCCGCTGCACCCTTGGTACCAATGCCTGGAGCACCGGGAATGCCATCGCTTGGATCTCCGCGAAGGGCAATCAGGTCAGGGATCTGGGCTGGCTTCACACCAGTCAGTTCTTGGACCTGAGCTGGCCCGCAGTCCAAAGTGCCCTGCCCAGGCTTGAGCAACATCACCTTCGTCTTCGCTGTCGCGCACTGCAGCAGGTCACGGTCCCCGGTCAGGATGCGCGTGCTGCCGCCGGCTTCAGCCTCCAGCAGGGCTAGTGATGCGAGCAGGTCATCTGCCTCAAGGTCGCCGGCATCAGCCTGCTTCCAGCCAAGCGCCTTCCACAAGCCCTCACCAAGCCCGAACTGGTGGGCAAGGTCATCAGGCATTGGCTCGCGGGCAGCGTGGTAGCCGGGGAATGCTTTCACTCGGTAAGCACCCGCTTCAGCCCCATCACACAGCACGACCGCGCGGGGTTTACAGCCGTCAATTGCGGCAAGGACAGCATTGGCCGTGCCAAGCAGAGCGTTCACAGCCCGTCCGTCCGAACCACGAATTTTGGATGGCAGCGCAAAGAAGCCGCGGTACATCAATAGGGGTAGATCGCAGACAAGTAAGGGGCCGGGCATCACCCGCGAGCGTAGACGACCGCCCCAGCGGCCTAACCTTCAGGAGTGGTCTCCAAAGACGATGACAACCGTAAGCAAGAGGACATGGCTCCAACCAAGGAAGACTCGCTCCCCTCTGGGCGTATTGCGCGAACGGCCAGGTTCGGCAAACTTGTCGGCGGTCAAGGAGTTCGCTGGGCTGGAACACGCGCCGCGAACATGACCCGCGACGAGGAGGAAGCCCAGCGCAAGATGGAAGCGCGTGCCCTCTCACTCGCGGAGGAACTGGTGGAGCAACTCGGGAAGATGCGTGGGGCCGCAATGAAGATCGGGCAAGTCCTGTCCACGATTGACTTCGAGGCAATCCCCGAGGGTGAGCGGGAGAACTTCAAAGCCAAGCTCGCCTCCCTACGCGATGCCGCACCATCCGTTCCCTTCCCGAAGGTCCGCAAGGTCATTGAGCAAGACCTCGACGGCAAGATCAGCGACCTCTTCGCTGAGTTCAACGAGGAGGCCTTCGCCGCCGCGTCCATCGGACAAGTCCACCGGGCCAAGACTCATGAGGGTGATGACATTGTTGTAAAGGTCCAATACCCAGGTGTGGCCGAGGCGGTCGAAACGGACCTTCGCAACATGAACCTCCTCCTGCCGTTGCTCAAGCGCTTGGCACCCGGCCTAGACGGCAAGGCCCTCGCTGCCGAGCTTCGGGAACGGATTGGAGAGGAGCTTGACTACGAGCTTGAAGCCCAGAACCAGCGCCGGGTGGAACGCTCGTTCCGCGACCATCCATTCGTGAAGATCCCCAAGGTCTACACCGAGCTCTCCGGCCGCCGAGTGCTGGTCTCTGAGTATGTAGAGGGTGCCGGCTTTGAAGAGGTCAAGAAGATGTCAGAGGCCGAAAGGGACAAGTACGGGGAGATCATCTTCCGGTTCTTCATGCACCTCCTCCATCGCGAGCGCTTCTGCTCAGGTGACCCGCATCCGGGTAACTACCTGCGCTGCCCTGATGGCAAGGTTTGCTTCCTTGACTTTGGGCTGATGCGAACCATCAGCGAGAAGACGCTGAAAGCCGAACACGCCCTCGCTGCTTCAGTTTTGGCCCGTGACGCTGAGGGTGTGAAGGCACAGCTCGGGTCACTCGGATACCTCCCCGAGCCCGAGGGTTTTGATCCCCAGATGCTCCTCGACCAGATGCTCGTCGCAGGCGATTGGGCATTTGAGCCTGGCCACCGACGGATCACCCCCGAGTATGTCTTTGAACTTGCCGAGGTAGGCAGCTCCCCACGCTCGCCCTACTTCAAGCAGATGCGGCAAATGACACTGCCACCAGAGGCACTCCTCGCCAGACGCATGGAGGCACTGGTCTTCAGTGTGCTCGGCGAGCTTCGAGCGGGAGCTGATTGGAACGCTCTTGGGACCGAGTACTGGGGTGGCGCTGAGCCGACAACAGAGCTTGGCCGCATCGACGCAGAGTGGCGTTCGACCGCGCGCAGGTAGGCTTCCCAGACACGCTGTTGCCACGCACGGCGTTTCTCGAAATCAGCTTCAAAACAAAGGGAGTCACATGCTTGTCCTCAACGGAATTGACGACATTAAATCCAAGGTTGGCGAAGAACTTGGCGTCAGCGACTGGATTCAGATCGATCAGGACGCTGTCAACAAATTTGCAGAAGTAACTGGCGACGACCAGTGGATCCACGTTGACGTGGATCGCGCAAAGGAATCACCGCTCGGCGGCACCATCGTCCACGGTTACTTCACGCTCTCGCTGATTCCAAAGTTTGCCTACGAGACGTACTCGATCGAGGGCATCACCTTCGGAATGAACTACGGCTCAGACAAGGTGCGTTTCCTGTCACCAGTCCCAACCGGCAGCCGCCTGCGGATGCGTTCAACGCTCGCCTCGGCTGACGATCGCAACGGTGGAGTCCTGATGAAGGTCACTTGCACCATTGAGATCGAAGGCTCAGATAAGCCAGCCTGCGTCGCAGAGACTCTGACGATCCTCTTCGGCTGACCTATCCTGTCCTTCAGAGAGGACTGGTGAGGCGTGAGTAACAAATCAGCAGGTGACCGCAAACTGCGGATCGCAGGGGAGCTGGTAGAGACCGGCAACTGGATTGAGGTCCACAACCCATTCGGGGGCGCCCTGCTCGGGCGT
>WLNJ01000002.1 GCA_009699865.1 Actinomycetota bacterium | reverse complement strand
TGATGATCCTGTCGGCAGTCAAGGGGATCATTGTTCGTGGCAGCGACTCCCACAGCTCCCGTACCGCACCTTCACTTGACGAGGCGTCTCGCATAGCCCGGCTGATCTGTGAATGCTTTTGCTGAACCTCTATGTAACGGATGAGGTCTTGCTTGAGCACTTCGGGCGACAGGGTGGTTCCGACCCAGTCCGATGAGATGCCTAGCAGGGCATCCCTCACCTCAAGGCCAAGCTCTGCAAGCACTTCGCCTCGGTCTTTGAAGTAGTTGTAGAAGAGGGTCCGCTTGATACCCGCCTCCGCGGCAATGGCGTCGACGGTTACCTCGGCCCAACGGACCTCCCGCTCGAGTAGTGCTGCCAGAGCAGCAACGATCTGGGCCTTGACCTCCGCGCGGTGGGGAGTGGTGGTGTTGGCGGTGGGAGGTGTCATGACGGTCTTCTCAGCTCCCGTAGAGCGCGTAGCGCCAGAAGCCGAATAGGGCTTCAAACATTGGGGCCTTCTCGACGCTTGAGTCAAGCAGCCCCTCGAAGGTGACCTTTTCGGTCATCAGGATCAGACAGAAGGCGAGCATCCCAGCAGAGAGTCCCTCCGGCCCGTGGCCAGCAGCCTGAGCGCGGGCGATCCGGTCAGATGTTGGCTCAATGACGCTGCGGGAGAGGCCTCGCCAGAACGCCCTGATCTCCGGGTCGCTATTGGAACCCTCGATCAACGCCTTGCTGACCATCTTGAATTCATCCTGTGTCCGAAGCCATGTCTCCAACTCTGCTCGTAGACCTTCGGGTCCTTCGTCTCTGACGAGCCAGCCCTCGGATACCCCTTCGATTGTGGTGGCAATCAGGTCATGCCCGAGCTTCAGGAGGACGCTTCGCTTGTCGGGGAAGTACACATAGAAGAGGGTTCGCTTGATTCCCGCTTGGGTGGCTATGTCCTCAACCGTTAGGTCCCCCCATGATGAACCGTTGTTGAGGAGGTAGAGCAGAGAATCAGCAATGTTTTGCTCAACGTCAGCCCGGTAACTGTTTTGCTCATCAGTGTTTTGGTTGGCCACAGTGTGATCTTACTCACCAATAAGCTGCAGAGGTAGGACGCAGGTGCGCCACGACCTTTGGGGGGGGCTTACGTTTGCCGGGAAACGAGGATGCTCAACATCAGTGCCATGGCAAGGCCTGAGACCCCGGCAACACCAGTTACGAGCATGTTGCCTGTGGTCACCCCGTGCACGAGGATTAGAACAGGGAGCCCAGTGACTAGAGCGAGGGCGGCGACCCGTCGTCCGAACTGAGCTGGGGATTCACGGCCAGGATCCGGGAGTTCTGGAAGCCAAGCGTCTCGTGCCGCAGCGTCGAGCCGTCTGGTGGCCGTCTCGCAAGACCAAGCCATTAGGGCCATAAAGGTCAGAGGGAAGATGCAAGTCAGGATCCAAACTAGGCCAGCAGCAATAAACGATAGGACCTGGAAGAAGACGCTCCGCTCATGCTCTGGAGCATCTAGAAACGCTGCAAACAGCAGGATCCGTCGACCAAGCTCCCAGAGGACTGATGCTCTTCCGCGGACTCCCTTGCCGAGTGACTCCCGCTCTCCGGCAGCAGCCTCGCGGAGTGCACTTAGGGCGGTCGTAGCGTCGGGGTGGACATTGCGCAGCACCAGCAGCTCAGCCGCGGTTTCCATGGATGCTGGGTCACGGCCAGACATGGCAGCTAGGCGCAAGGCTAGGCGAGCCTGCTCCCAGAGCGCCGCCACATAGCCGGGGACGAGGGCAATCAAGAACGGTGTTCCGGAAGCCAAACCGTCCATCCGGGCTGCCGCCCTCGCAGCTCTGCCAGCTCGCAGAGCACTACGCGACTCGTCACCCACCGCTCTCTCGGCCCACTCTTTGGCCCCGCGGGCAAGGCTTCTCTGCGCGTGTAGGACGATCAGTTCGGGTAGATGGCCAGGGTCCCGGCGGAGAGACCTCATCAGATCCGCCTGCTGCCTTGCGGAGTTTCTAGGAGATGCCATTCCTACATTCTGCCGTTCGGCAGGCCGGAAAAGGTGATCCTGTCGATCGCTGCTGATGGGACTAACCTTGTGGCATGCCTCAACGCGGCGCTGAAACGCAGGAAGCAGGGCAGATCGTCGACCTGTCCATAGAGGGCATGACCTGCGCCAGCTGCGCGGCCAAAGTAGAAAAGGCACTTCTTGAGCTAGATGGAGTCAACGCAACGGTCAACGCGATGACTGACTCAGCGAGAGTAGCCATTGGTCCAGGGTCCGCATTCCAAGCCGAGGACCTGATTGCCGCTGTAGAGGGAGTCGGGTACAAGGCGAGTGCGGCAGGCGCTGCTGTGTCCCCAACCCCTAGCTCTGACCGGGGTGATCAACAAGGGGAGCTCGGCGGACCAGCGGAGCACCACGCCTCGCATGGGATGGCCTCCGGTGAGGGCTTGACTGGGCGCCTGAAAGTTAGTGCTGCGCTGACGGTCCCTACTCTGCTGATCTCGATGGTCCCAGCCCTCCAGTTCGATGGCTGGGCTTGGTTGGCATTCATTCTGGCCACGCCCGTCGCGTTGTGGGGAGCCTGGCCTTTTCACCGTGCTGCTTTTCTCGCCGCGCGACACCATGTTGTGGGAATGGACGCGCTCGTATCCCTTGGGGTGCTTGCCGCTTGGGGCTGGTCGGTTGGTGCACTTCTGCTTGGTGGCGCTGGAGATTCCGGCATGACCATGGGATTCAGTCTGACCCTTGACCGGTCGGCCGGAACGAGCGCCGTCTACTTTGAAGTGGCGGCTGCCGTGACCACGCTGATCCTGCTTGGCCGCGTCCTTGAGGCGAGAGCAAAGTCCCAGGCCGGTGAGGCAGTCCGGGCACTCCTTGATCTCGTCCCACCGACTGCCAGATTGGTCGGGGCAAACGGTGAGGAGCGCGAGGTTGCTGCGTCCCAGCTTGCCGCAGGTGACAGCTTTTCTGTCCGCCCGGGAGAACGCATCCCAACCGATGGGATTGTGATCGAAGGGGAGAGTGCCGTCGACAACTCCATCATCACTGGCGAAAGCGTTCCAGTTGATGTGCAACCTGGGGCACAAGTCACGGGAGCGACAGTCAACATTGGTGGACGGCTGGTTGTGGAAGCGACGCGAGTCGGAGCGGAGACCCAGCTCAGTCGGATAGCGGAGGTCGTCCGCGCCGCTCAGTCCCGGAAAGCTCCAGTCCAGAAGCTTGTTGACCAGGTCAGCTCGATCTTTGTGCCGACCGTGATTGGGATCGCAGTAGTGACATTCATCGGCTGGGTGGCTATCGGTGCGACTGCCTCTGCGGCCCTCACGGCGGCTGTTGCTGTCTTGGTGGTCGCCTGCCCCTGCGCACTTGGGTTGGCGACTCCAGCGGCCCTTCTGGTCGCCTCGGGGAGGGGTGCCCAGCTCGGGATACTGATCCGAGGGCCCGAGGCCCTTGAGGAGAGCCGGGCCTTGGACACAGTGCTGCTTGACAAGACCGGGACCTTGACTACTGGCGAGCTGCACCTTGAGGAACTGGTCATTGAGGACGCGGTAAGTAGAGATGAAGCGATGCGGCTTGCCGGGGGTGCGGCAGGTGCGTCTAATCACCCCGCGTCGCGTGCGCTTGCGAAAGCAGCCATTGCGGACCTAGGCTCCCTCCCAACCCCAGCTGAGGTGCATGAGGAAGGTGGGCTTGGCGTCACAGCGGTGGTTGCCGGGGTGACTGTCTATGTGGGCAGGCCGGAGTTCCTCCAATCCTGCGGACTTGAGTCAGACGCTGGGCTCGACGCTGCGGTATTGCGGCTAAGGGATGGGGGAATGGCGGTCGTTGCTGCCGGCTGGGATGGAAAGGCTCGCCTTGTTGCTGGCCTTGAGGACACTGTCCGCGAGGGGGCCAAGGAGGCTGTTGCGGCGATCCGGTCGCTTGGAGCGACCCCGGTGATGGTCACTGGCGACGGGCTCGCGGCAGCGATGGCAGTCGCTCAAGCGGTTGGGATAACCGAAGTCCGCGCCGGAGTGTTGCCCACAGAGAAGGCAGACACGGTCGCGGAATTCATGCTGGGCGGCAGGCGGGTTGCGATGGTGGGCGATGGCGTCAACGACTCACCGGCTCTCGTTGCTGCGGATCTTGGAATAGCTATTGGCGGTGGCGCCGATGCCGCAGTTGAAGCAGCTGACATCGCGCTTCTGAGGTCGGATCCAAGGCTGATTCCCGACGCCCTTGCGCTTGCGCGCAGGACGCTCTCAACAATCCGCTGGAATCTCGTTTGGGCTTTTGGCTACAACGTGGCTGCCCTGCCCCTGGCGGTAGCTGGTCTGCTCCAGCCCGTCTTTGCCTCCGCCGCGATGGCCTTCTCGAGTCTCTTTGTGATCGGTAATGCGCTTCGGCTCCGCGGCTTCCAGGGGATGGCCGGCCAACGGTCCCGATAGGCTCGACCTCGAATGTCTGAGAGCCAACCCATTTCCTTGGTGCCGGTCTTCACGGCAACGGGGTCCCTCACTGGAATTCCGGGCGCGGTGGGAATGAGGGATGCCCAAGCAGCGACTCACGCCGCTGACGGGGCAGCACGAGTCACTGGCCGGCCGGCGATCGTGGTTGCTGACGGACTCGCCGACACCCTGAAGGTTGCCAGTGGATTGGTGACCGCGGCCGGTGACCGGCAACTAGTGGTTGCATTGGTGTCAGTTGATCCTCTCGACCGCGCGATTGCGGAGCCTGCCCTTGTGACCGCCTCTCGCAGCTGGGTCGATGGGACTGGCATGACTGCCAATGAGGTGGTTGGGCGCGTGGCCAGCCACACCCCGACGCGGCTTCCAGTAGCGGTCCTGCTGGACGGACCTGAGCAGACTGCAGCTGTGGCCGTGCTACTGGCCGAGTCGATAGCTCCAGGACCTATTGCGCATGCCCTAGCTCCCGTGGAGCAGGTTGAAGGTCTGAACGAGGCGCTCGCGGACCTGCGCGAGGCGAGGCGCCCGCTCGTGCTTGTCGGTCACGGAGCTGCTGCTACGTCTGACCCTGAGGCAATCGCAGCGCTTGCTCGTGCTTGGGAGGCTCCTGTCTGCCTGACTTTTGCGGCGACGGGAATGCCGCCGCACGCATTGGAGGCGTTCATTGCCGCATGTGCCGATGATGTGCCCGTGATGGCGGCGGGGACTGTCCCATGGACGGAGGCCCTCGCTAGGGCCGACCGAATCCTTGCGTTGGGAAGTGGATTGTCGGAAGCCGATTGGTTTGGACTCACCGATGCCCGGGTGGTGCGCACACCAGTGGTCCGGGTCGCCCTTGACCCCCACCCGGACGGTGTTGCTGAGATGACGGTTGTCGCTGAGGCCGGTGCGTTCGCAGTCGCACTCCGTGAGGAGCTTGAGCGCGGGGGAGTCCTCACGGTCTCCGGGTGGAGGGAGAAGTTCACCGAGGCAAGGCAGCGCTGGACCGAGGCTGTGGACGAAGAGGCTGAGAAGGATGCCCAGCGTGACCGCTTGACTGCAGCGCTGGCGATGAGGGAGATCGTCGCAGCGGCCAGTGCCCAGACAGTTTTCGTTGGGGAAGGTGGGGCATCAGGTATGTGGCTTGCCTCTTATGGCTGGCGGCGGCCGGTCATGATTCCAGCCCAGCACGCCTCCATCGGCGCTTCGATTGGGATGTCCGTGGGAATCCGCGAGGCGGCACCCGACCTTCCCGTTTGGGCTGTCGTGGGGGACGGTGCTTTCTTCTACTGCTCGCGTGAACTTGCCGGGCTGGCAGACCGCAAGATTCCGATGGTTGCCTTTGTCTTCGCCGACCGTTCCTGGAACGCAATCAGGCTGGTCCAGACGCTCTTCTTTCGCCGCCGCACGATCGGGACCGACCTACCACCGGTCGACTACGTCGGCATCGCGAGACTGCACGGCTGTGACGGGATAGAGGTCAGAACACCCGGAGGGCTTGCCCATGCACTCGCAATGGCTCAGGAGGCCCGTGAGAAGCCTCTCGTGGTGCAGGTGACAGTTGACAAGGGTTCCATCCCCTTCGTTGGCGCCAATCTGATCTTGGCGGAGCTTGATGGTGTCCTTGGCAAGCTAGTAGCTGCAATTGGGACGAGTGGCCTTGTGGCCGCAGCACGTGACTTCCCAGCATTGCGTTCAAACGTCCGAGTGATCCTTGGAGCGCTGAAGAAATGAGCCGTAAGACACTGATCGGCCGGGTCGCACCGAGTGGCGCACAGCGAGTGATTGTGAGGCTGCGTGATCACGGTGTAAGCCTTGTGATCTCGATTCCGGGTTCACAGGTCCTTCCACTGTGGGAGTCAATCGACAGAACGGACGGTATTCGCTTACTCGTGCCGCGTTCCGAGCGCTCGGGAGCATTCATCGCGGAGGGTTACGGCCTCGCCAAGGGCGTGCCAGCGGTAGTGGCCAACACGCTCGGGCCTGGGGTTGCCAATGAAGCTGTGGCAGTTGCCTCTGCGCGGCTGTCGGAGGCGCCTGTGCTTTACATCGCGCCGAGTCAGCCACCCAATAAGCGGCCAAGGATTCAGGAGGTCTTCCAAGGTCTCGACCACGCGTCGTTCCTGCAGGGGGCCGCGCTGGAGCAGATCGCCTGCGACGACTCGCAGGGGATTGAGGGCGCGATCGATGCAGGACTGACAGCGGCCCTCGGCGAGCCCTCTGGCCCTGTGCGCTTGGATATCTCGTTCCCGGTTCTTTTCTCACACACCCCGTGGCGCACAACGGCCCCGCTGCGCAAACTCCCGGCCCATCCGCCAATTGCTGGCAAGGGAGCAGATCTGCTCTTGGCACTGGAATCATCTGCTGTCACCGGAGGAGGCGCCCTGGCCGCAGCTGGCCTTGCTGACGACGCGGCGATCCACCCGGGTATCGATGCGCCCGGCTTCGGACTGTCCTTTGCCTTGGGCTTGCGGCTTGGCCGTACACGATCGCCTGTGGTGCTGGTGACTGATGAGGAATCAGTTCTGGCCCAACTCGACGTGATCGTGGTTGCTCAGCAGGCAGGGGTGAAGGTGAGTCTTGCTTGCGTGGATCCCAACCCAGCTGCGGTTGAACGGATGCGTAACCTCGCCGATCAGACTGGGGTAGCTTGGCTCCCGGTTGACTCGAAGACCTCGCCCAGCCAGGTCCGCGAATCAATCCTTGAGCGCCAGAAGAGCCTGACTCTGATCGTCGGCTGAGCTGGCCAACCCGCCAGCTTTCCTTCTAGATGAAGGTGTCGGGCGTGGTTGCGATCAGCCCGGAGTCCTCGAGTGCATCGGCACGGAGGTGGTGGATAGCTAGGTACTCCTCGGATGTGATCATGCCCAAGAACGCCTCTCGAGATGGGTACTTGATCAACAGCACTGTGTCCCACTGGTGGTCGCCAATGACGACGCTGTCGACCCGGCCGACTGAGACGAACTCGCCGCCGACGCCGATCAGGATCGGGGTCACAGCTTCTGAGTACTTCTGGTAGCTCTCGAATCCGGTCATATTGCCGGCGTCGTCTCGCTTGTAGCGGAGTAGATTGACCATCACAACAGGACCTTCTGGGCCAGCCATGACTTCCTTGATCTGGTCTTCGGTCGGTTCCATAAAGGCCATGGTCACTCCTCTTCTGCAGCGAGCTGCAATTCGTTGAGGCCGTAAATGTACAGACGGCAGCGGCATAGGTGACATGGCGTCACGAGGTCGATAGGTCGTGGCCGAGCCCCGGGGTGGTGTGATCGGCTCGCGCCTACTGTCACAAAGTCGTCACAAAGCAACGACGCCGTCCGTGCCCTTCTGATAGAACCCAGAGTGCGCTTCGGAAGCCGCCCCGATGCCGTCGCACTGACTGCCGAGCCACACAGGCTGTCATCTGCTTGATTTACGGCAGCAATCCTAGAAATGAACCCATTCAGCAATCCATTTGATGACCACTCCTTCCGGCAAGCCGGGCCCCTCGGGCGCAACAGCAGGAACCTTCATCGTCTCCGCGGTGCTGATATTCGCCCTGCTCGGTCTGGGTGTCGGGTCACTCCTCGGGTCAGCAGCCGCTGGTGGGGTTGCCGGAACGATGGTCGGCTTCGCAACGGGAATAGCTCTTGTCATCGTTCGCTTTAAGGACTACTGACCCAATGGCCGTTGTCAATCGTCTTGACCTTGTCTTCCTAGGCCTCTCGCTCCCGGTCTTCTTGGTGGCTGGTCTGTCAATGCCAGCGTGGTTGATCATCGCTGCGGCTTGGCTAATTCAACGCTTCGTTCGCGGCTGGGCCATCAAGACCGCCAAGGAAACAGATGACCCCCGGACCCTCGTAGGACTCCTCGCAGGATCCCTTATTGGGCGGGGCTGGTTCATCGCTATTTCGATCTTTGCGTGCGGCATGATCTACGGCTCAAAGGCAGGACTAAGCGCCGCGCTGCTCGCCGTGGCACTCTTCACAGTCATGTTCACTGTTGAGATGCTCTTCCGCCCCTTTGATGAGGCCGACTCCAAATGAGGCTTCTGCGACGCATCACGACCGCGGCAGTGACCGTTCCCGCCCTTCTCCTTGCCAGCCCGGCTGTCTCGGCCGCGATTGAGGTCAACCCCGACTTCAAGCCACAGAATGAGTTCCGCCTAGATCCTTGGATCTCAATCAACATCGGTCCGTTTGACATGTCGATCAACAAGGCAGTCATGTACCTGTTCATCACCTGCATCCTCACCACCGTGACTCTCGTCTGGGTGGCCCGCCGCATGGAGGACAAGCCCAACCGAGTGCAGACAGCCGTCGAGGCCGCCTTCATCGTGATGCGCGACAACATTGCTGGCGGCAACATGGACCCCAAGACGGCAAAGCGCTGGTTCAGCTTTGTGGCGACGCTCTTCCTGTTCATCTGGTTCTCCAACATGCTGGGCTACATCCCGCTTCCGACTAACACCGAGCACACGGTCAACATCTTCGGCGTTGAACTTCCGACACTCGCGATCTACGCTGCCACAGCAAACCTCGCCGTGCCGCTGGCACTGACCTTGATGGTCTGGTTCGCATACCACGTCGAGGGGATCCGGGCCAAGGGTCCAGTCAAGTACCTGAAGGGTTGGGTACCTGCCGGAGTGACAGGGTTCGCAGCAGGCCCGATCTTTGTAATTGAGGTCATCTCCCACTTCGTGCGCCTAGTTTCACTCTCAGTTCGACTCTTCGCGAACATCCTCGCCGGGCATCTTTTGATCCTTTTTATGGGCGGCGGCCTTGCCGTTTTGCTCGGTCTTGAGATCGTTGGCGTATTCACTCTTCCGTTGGCAATTGCCTTTTACATCTTCGAAGTGGGATTGGTCGCAACGCTTCAAGCGTTCATTTTCGCCACACTCGCTTCGATCTACTTCGGCGGCGCCGTCGCCGAAGAGCACTGACCACCCCCGTCCGCATCAGGAGGATTTGACCCCGTGGACCTTTCACTAATCACAAACATCATGGCCGTAGCGACACATACTTCGGCTCAGGTAGTAGCTGAGAACGAGGCCATCGGTCGTAAGGCTGGCAAGGCTATTGCTCTCGGCGTAGGCGCCGGTCTAGGCACCATTGGCCCAGGCATTGGCGTTGGTTACATCTTCGGCAAGGTCATTGAATCAGTGACCCGTCAGCCAGAGATGCGCGACGAGATCACCTCGATTCAGTGGCTTGGATTTGCACTTACCGAGGCAATCGTGTTCTACGCCTTCATCTTCGGCCTGATCGCATTCTTCCTCTCATAGGCGAATGACGGTTCTTTACGCAGTAGGCGAAGTAGTACAAAAGGACGAGGGGACATTCCTCGTCAAGCCGGGTCTCGGCCTGATGGTCTGGACCCTGCTTGCGTTCGGCATCACGATGCTGATCCTGAGGAAGTTCGCCTTCCCCAAGATCCAGGACGCCCTTGACCGCCGTCAGCGCTTGATCGAGGAATCGATTGAGGCTGCTGACCGCACCCGTGAAGAGGCAGAACAGCTGCTCAGCGACTACAGAGCCAGGCTCGCGGAAGCACGCGTGCAGGCCGAGGAGATCGTTGAGCGGGCACAGAAGAACTCTGAGCTCTACGACGCTGAAGCCCGTGAGGCGACCGACAAGGTCATCTCAGAGCGTAAGGAACAGGCAGCACGTGACATTGAGGCGGAGGCGCGTCGCGCAATCGCTGATATTCGTCGCGAGGTTGCTGACCTGACCATCGCCGCAACGGAGAAGGTCACCCGCAAGACACTCAACACCGACGATCAGCGCAAGCTGGTTGAAGATGCCCTCGCGGAGCTGGATTTCACCAGCCTCACAGGGGAGCGGGGCCAGTAAGTCATGGAACAAATCGCCGAGGTCTACTCACGTGCATTGTTTGAAGTTGCCATTGAAAATGGCAGCCTCGATTCCGTGCGCGATGAGCTCGGCGCGTTTGATGACGCTCTCGCAGAGAACAAGGACCTGAAGGTGTTCTTCACTTCACCCGTGTTCTCAACAGAGGAGAAGAAGGACGGTCTCCGGCGTTCGGTGACGGACGCATCAGCGGAGATCCTCAACTTCCTTGAAGCACTGCTCGAAAGGCACCGGATGCCTGCGATCCACAGGATTCGCAGCCGGTTCGACGAGCGGTGGGAGAGGGAGCGCAAGATTCTTCCAGTCGAGGTCACAAGTGCCGTTGAACTCGATGAGAAGACCGTGAGCCAGATTGGCGAGCGGATTGGACAGCAGACGGGTGAGCAAGTCCAGCTCACAAGCAATGTTGACCCGGAGATCATCGGCGGCATCGTCCTCCGGGTTGGAAATCAAATACTCGATGCTTCGATCCGGACCCGCCTTGAGCGGTTGCGCCGGGCCGTGGCCACCGCCTGACAACCAGCGCCTACTAGGAGCGAAACGAAAAACGCCATGCAGATCAAGCCAGACGAGATCACCTCAATCCTCAAGAGCCGCATCGAAGGTCTAGATGCCGGTTCAGCAACCCTTACCGAGGTCGGCACAGTCCTCTCGGTGGCAGACGGCATCGCCCGTGTGCACGGCCTGGAGAACTGCATGTCGTTTGAAATGCTCGAGTTCCCCAATGACGTGACCGGCCTTGCCCTGAACCTCGAGTCCGACAACGTCGGCGCCGTGATGTTCGGGCCATGGGAGACCATCTCCGAAGGAGATGTAGTCAAGCGCACCGGCCGCCTACTGGAGATTCCAGTTGGTGACGCGATGCTCGGACGTATCGTCGATCCGCTCGGCAACCCACTTGATGGCAAGGGTCCAATCGAGACCACTGAGATGCGCCCTGCCGAGTTCAAGGCACCAGGCGTCGTTCAGCGCCAGCCTGTGACTGAGCCAATGCAGACTGGCCTTAAGGCCGTTGACTCGATGATTCCGATTGGCCGTGGCCAGCGAGAGCTGATCATTGGCGATCGCCAGACAGGCAAGACGGCAATCGCCTTGGACACGATCATCAACAACAAGGGCACGGACATGATCTCCGTGTACGTGGCTATTGGACAGCGTCTCGCGACGGTTGTTCAGCTTGCCGAGACGCTCGCTGAGAACGGCGCCCTTGAGAACACGATCATCGTTGCCGCACCTGCCGATGAAGCAGCACCAATCAAGTTCATGGCCCCCTACGCAGGTTGCGCAATGGCCGAGTACTTCCTCTACAAGGGGCGTCATGCGCTCTGCGTTTATGACGACCTGACGAAGCACGCTTACGCGTATCGGCAGATGTCATTGCTGCTCCGTCGTCCGCCAGGCCGCGAGGCTTACCCAGGTGACGTTTTCTACCTCCACTCCCGTCTCCTTGAGCGTTCAGTCAAGCTCAACGACGACCTTGGTGGCGGTTCGCTGACAGCACTTCCGATCATTGAGACGCAGGCTGGCGACGTGTCGGCTTACATCCCAACGAACGTGATTTCGATCACCGACGGCCAGATTTTCCTTGAGCCGAAGCTGTTCAACTCGGGAGTTCGCCCGGCCATCAACGTTGGTATCTCCGTTTCGCGAGTCGGCGGTAACGCTCAGATCTCGCCAATGAAGAAGGTTGCCGGCAAGATCAAGCTCGAGCTCTCGCAGTACCGCGAGCTTGAAGCGTTCGCTCAGTTCGGGTCTGACCTTGACGCGGACACGCAGAGGACACTCGCCCGTGGCGAGCGCCTTGTGTTGACGCTGAATCAGAACGAGCGCGCTCCACTCTCCGTTGAGGACCAGGTTGTTCAGGTCTACGCGGCAACCAACGGTTACTTGGATCGCATCCTTGTCTCCAAGGTTGAGGAGTTCCTGATTGGCCTCACCCAGCGTGTCAGGGCAGAGGACAAGGAACTGCTGGCAACGATCGCTGGTGGCGATTGGTCCAAGGAGACTCAGGAAACGCTTGACAAGGTTGTCGGTACCTACGCAGACGACTTCGGCTATGACCTTGATGAAGAGGGGCAGCCGGTTGACTCAGGTGACTCAGAGCGCGTTACCCATGCAGGCGCCGACGCAGCTACCAAGACCGACGACACGGAGACAGCCAGCGCCTAAGGCGTCTGGCTCAGGGCAAGGAAAACACGGCAATGGCTTCACAGCGTGATGTAAAACAGCGGGTCGAATCGGTCCGCAACATCCAGAAGATCACCTCCGCTATGGAGATGGTTGCTGCTGCCCGCCTGCGCCGTGCTGAGCTCCGCATTGCGGCGCTCCGTCCATACGCTGGGGCGCTCCGCCGGATGACCCGTCAGGCAGCTGAGGCCGCTGGCAATGTGCCCAACTTCCCGATCCTCGATGAGCGGAAGGAAGTCAAGACGGTCGGAATCCTGCTCGTAACGGGTGACCGTGGACTGGCTGGTGCCTTCAACTCCCAGATCATCCGCGCGGGCCTGCGGTCCGCAACGGAACACGAAGAGGCTGGCCGCAAGGTGCGTTGGTACGCGACAGGACGCCGTGGTGTTTCCTCACTTACCTTCCGAGGCAAAGAGCTCTCCGGTGCCTTCAGTGGCTTCACCGACAGGCCTGCTTATGGTGACGCCCGCACGGTCGCAGAGCGCCTGATGGCCGATTTCATTGATGGCAAAGTCGACGAAGTACAGATCTTCTACAACGGCTATGTCTCCGCCCTGGCCCAGGTTGTCCGTGCCGAGACCCTCTTGCCACTCCAGCGCGCAACCGTGCTTGAGGAGGGTGAGGCCGAAGAGGTCGAAGCCGAGGGGCAGGAGAGCCGGGCACTTGTCGAGTACGAGCCCGACCCAGAAATCATTCTTCAACGGCTGATCCCAGACTATGTCGAGATCAGCATCTTCCGCGCGCTCCTTGAGAGCACTGCTTCCGAGCACGGCGCACGGATGACAGCAATGCGCAATGCGTCAGAGAACGCTGCGGACGTCATTGAAGAACTCACGCTCGCAATGAACCGCGCCCGCCAGGCAGAAATTACGCAAGAAATCATGGAGGTCGTGGCCGGCTCAGAAGCCCTGGTCTAGACCCCCTTAAATCGTCAATCGTCCAAGCCGCAAACCCAGAGGAGCATCACAACCCAATGTCCGCAGTCGAGCAGAAGAACACAGGTAGGATCGAAGAGATCCAAGGCGTCGTAATCGAGGCCGTATTCCCGGACTCATTGCCCGCAATCAACTCTGCCATCACCATTGAGCGTGAAGGCGACGAGCCACTGGTCTGCGAAGTCCAGCAGCACCTCGGAGACGACCGTGTCCGCGCGGTCGCGATGGACGCAACGGACGGTCTCGCCCGTGGCGTTGAGGTCGTTGACACCGGTGGCCCAATCACCGTGCCCGTCGGGCGTGGAACCTTGGGACGGATCTTCAACCTGCTCGGGGAGCCCATCGACCTCGGCGAGCCGGTAGTGACAGAGGAGCGTTGGCCTATTCACCGCTCTGCCCCAGATGTAGAGAACCTCACACCGACAACTGAGATGTTCGAGACAGGGATCAAGGTCATTGACCTTCTTGCCCCGTACGCCAAGGGCGGCAAGATCGGCCTGTTCGGCGGTGCTGGAGTAGGCAAAACAGTTCTGATTCAGGAGCTGATCCACAACCTCGCCAAGGAGCACGGCGGCCTTTCAGCCTTCTGCGGCGTAGGCGAGCGTTCCCGTGAAGGCAACGATCTTTGGCATGAAATGACCGAGTCGGGAGTAATCGACAAGACAGTTCTTGTCTTCGGTCAGATGAACGAGCCTCCAGGAGCCCGTATGCGCGTGGCGCTGTCAGGCCTGACGATGGCTGAGTACTTCCGTGACCAAGAGGGTCAGGACGTACTCCTCTTCATTGACAACATCTTCCGTTTCGTGCAGGCAGGATCAGAGGTCTCAGCACTTCTGGGCCGGATGCCTTCACAGGTCGGCTACCAGCCAACCCTTGAGACCGAGATGGGTCAGCTTCAGGAGCGAATCACCTCGACCCGACAGGGCTCAGTGACCTCGGTACAGGCCGTCTACGTCCCTGCAGACGACCTCACCGACCCGGCTCCTGCCTCGGTGTTCGCCCACCTCAATGCCACGACTGTTCTTTCACGGTCGATTGCGGAGAAGGGCATCTACCCAGCAGTTGACCCACTGGACTCAACGTCGACGATCCTCAAGCCAGACATTCTTGGTGAGGAGCACTTCGCTGTAGCCAACCAGGTCAAGGAGACCCTTCAGCGCTACAAGGAGCTGCAGGACATCATTGCCATTCTCGGTATTGACGAACTCTCGGACGAGGACAAGATTGTCGTCCAGCGTGCGCGTAAGGTCGAGCGCTTCCTGTCACAGCCATTCAATGTCGCCGAGGCCTTCACCGGCACTCCAGGCGAGTACGTGCCGATCGCTGACACTGTCCGCGGGTTCAAGGAGATTCTCGAGGGTCGTCACGATGACCTTCCGGAGCGCGCCTTCCTGCTCAAGGGCGGCATCGAGCAGGTCGTCGCGGCCGCGAAGGAGCAGTAGCTGCCCAATGGCAAAGACGCTCTTTCAGGTTGAGATTCTCACCCCAGAGGGAAAGGTCTTCGACGATCAAGTCGAGATGATCTCCACACGCACGTCGGTCGGTTCGATCGGCGTGCTTGCGAACCACACGCCAATGCTTGCCATGCTTGACGCGTGCGAGCTTCGCCTGCACAAGGGTGATGGGGACGTCCTCCGCTTTGCCCAGGCCGAGGGTTACCTGCAAGTAGGCGGTAACAAGGCCATGCTTCTGATTGAAGAGGCCGTGGCAGCCGACGACCTCGACGCAGCAGACCTAGAGGTCCGGCTGAGCACCCGCCGTACCGAGCTTGAATCACTCGAGGATGGGTCGGAGGCAGCCAATGTTGCCGCCCGCGACATCAAGCGGCTTGAGGCCTTTCTGTCAGTCGCTTCAGCTGACTGACCAGAGTCGATCGGGCGCGTGCGCGGTGAACGGCGTGCCGCGGCCGCAGTCGAAGGTATCCTCAAGGCTTGAACATGGCTGATGAGCGACTGATTGCACAACGCCTCATTGCCTGCGACTCCTCTCGGCCTGAAGGCATTGAGGAAGCCGCAGGCTTCGTTGGCGGCTGGCTTGCTTCGCGTGGCATTGAGGTGCGCCGGACTGAACACCGCGGTCTTCCCGTGCTGATCGCAGACGCCGGCAAGGGCGGCCCCGAGATCCCAAAGGTCGTCTTCCATGGTCATCTCGACGTCGTGCCTGGACGGCCCGAGCAGTTTGAGGTTGTTGAGGATGGGGACAGACTCATCGGTCGCGGCGCCTATGACATGAAGGGCGGATTGGCAGCGATGCTCTGCGTGATGGGGGATCTTGCTGATGATCCGTCAGCTCGCGTCAGGATGGTGATCGTTCCCGACGAGGAGGCCGAGGAGATCGACGACAGGGCGACCGACGCACTCGTGGCATCTGGTGACCTTGATTGCGACTTTGCGATCACCGGAGAGCCAACAGACCTGCATGTCGGGGTTGAGGCCAAGGGCGTACTCCTGCTTGACCTAGAGGTCAGCGGGAAGAGTGCCCACGGTGCCACCCCTTGGCTTGGCGAGAACGCGGCCCTGCGTGGGATCGACGTCTTCCGCGCAATCGAATCGTTGCCATTCGCCCGGGCAAGCAGCGAGACCTTCGACCGCCCATCCATCAATCTTGGGCGGATCAGCGCCGGCGATGCCCCAAACCGTGTTCCGGATCTCTGCCGCCTTAGCGTCGACATCCGATACCTGCCGGGGCAGGATCCAGAGGCGATCAAGGACGCCGTGCGCGGGCTGGATGGCGTCACTCTGGTGCGGAGTTTTGAGCGTCCCCCAGCGTGGGTTTCTAAGAGCGACCCCTTCGTAGTAGCTCTGCGCGAGTCTGCGGCCCGGGCTGTAGGCGGCGAGGCACTGTCTGTCGGGCGTGACGGCGCATCCGATGCCATCGCATTCCTTGAAGCTGGTATTCCAGCGGTGGAGTTTGGCCCTGTTGGCGGCGGGCATCACGGCCCTGAGGAATGGGTTTCAATCCAGTCGCTCACGGCCATGCGTGCCGCGTTGGGGGCATTTATCCGGGCCCTGCCGACCCACCTGCGTGACACCGCGACGGAAACACAGGTCGCTAAGGGAGATCAGCAGTGAGCCTTGCACCTGCCCCCAAGAGGCCCCGCAATGGACTTAAGACGGCTCTCGCGGTGCTCTCAGTTATCGGCCTTGCTGCCGCGGCTACCTCCACAGCAGGCCTCCTTGAGGTTCAGCAGTTCGTTGATGACCTCAACACCGGTGAGAAGCTCAATCTGGCCCCAGGTGTGATCAGCAGCGCTGATGTTGGCAAGCCCGAAACCATTCTTCTACTCGGGTCTGATCACCGGTTCCGCACCGGGAAGACTGACGCAAGGTCAGACACGATCATGATCGTGCGGCTTGATGCTGATGCGGCCGGCACGCGGATCATGAACATTCCCCGCGATCTCAAGGTCACTATCCCTCGGTACGGAACACAGAAGATCAACGCTTCGTATGCCTATGGCGGGCCGAGCCTGACCGCACAGGTGGTCAAGGAGCTCCTTGGGATTCCCATCAACCACATTGTCAATGTCAACTTCGGCGGGTTCCATAAGGCTGTGGACTACATCGGCTGCGTCTGGACTGACATTGACCGGCGCTACTTCAACGACAACAGCACAGCCGGCTACGGCGGCGGTTACGCGAAGATCAACATCGCGGCTGGGTATCAAAAGCTATGCGGTTCGCAGTCGTTGGACTATGTCCGGTTCCGTCACATGGACACCGACATTGTGCGCAGTGCCCGCCAGCAGGACTTCATCCGCCAAGCCCGCCAGCAGTACGGCGCGCAGTCTGCGATGAGTAACAGGCATGAGCTCGCGAAGATCTTCTCCAAGTACGCGCAGAGTGACTCCCAGCTCCATTCGGTTGACGCGCTTCTGAAGCTCCTTGGGCTTGTTGCGTTCTCCGGGCAGAAGCCGGTTATCAGTGTTCCGTTCCCGGCGATCCTCCCAAGCAGTCCTACAAATCCTTATGTAACGGTCAACCCGGCAGAGCTGCGACAGGCTGTCCATCGGCTTGTGGGTCCAAGCAGGGCAGCATCCAAGTCAGCCGGTAGTCAGGGCAAGAAAGCCAAGCCTCGTGTGACTGGGGTAGGCAAGGCGAATGTTGTTGCCAATAAGGAAGGCGCTCGAGCGCAGGCAGCTCTTCTGAGAGGGATCGGAATGCCAGTTCTCCTGCCTACGGTGGTTGCGAGCGGCTCGCGTTACATGGGTCCTGAGATGGGCAAGTACCCGAGGGCGTATCTGCTCCGCGCACCTGACGGGAAGAAGCATGTCGCCTATCGAGTTGTGGCAACAACCAGTGGAACAGGGCAGTTCTGGGGGGTTCAGGGGACAACATGGCAGGATCCACCACTGCTCAGCCAGCCGACCGCAGAGAAGACAATCAAGGGTGGGCGCAAGCTCCTCTTGTTTGGTGATGGGAAGCGTCTGCGCTTCGTTGGTTTCAAGACCAAGAGCGGCTCCTACTGGGTGTCCAACACCCTGACCGAGGATCTTCCAAGCCGCACAATGATCGCGATTGCTGCGTCTCTTGTCCCATTCGCACGCTGAACCCTCTTGTACCGCTAGCCTAACCATCTTCTAATGGCTGACAGAGAACCAATCGGAGTAATCGGTACCGGCTATGTCGGGCTTGTTACAGCAGCTGGATTCGCCGAGCTCGGTAGCGATGTCTGGTGCGTGGACATTGACGCAGCAAAGATTGAGCGCCTTAAAGCTGGTGAGGTCCCAATCCACGAGCCTGGGCTTGACGAAGTCCTCGCCCGCAACGCACACCGACTTCACTTCACTACCGACCTTGCCCCCGCTCTTGAGGCAGCCCGACTCCTTTTTGTTGCAGTGGGAACGCCCCCCACTCATTCCGGCGACGCTGACCTGGCCGCGGTGAACGCGGTCGTAGATGCCATGCCAGCCAGCGATTCTCATGCTCTGGTGATGAAGAGCACGGTGCCCGTTGGGACAGGCGTGACCGTCAAGCGCAAGTTTGCTGAGTCGGGCAAGGGATTCTCATATGTGTCCTGCCCGGAGTTCCTCAAGGAAGGAACGGCACTGAAGGACTTTCTGGCGCCTGACCGGGTTGTCATCGGTGATGACGGCGACTGGGCTGGTGATGCTGTTTCTGATCTCTACGCCCCCCTCAACGCGCCAATCCTGAGGACTGACATTGCCTCAGCAGAGATGGTCAAGCTAGCGAGCAACGCTTTTCTTGCGACGAAGATCTCATTCATCAACGAGATTGCCAATGTCTGTGAAGAGACTGGCGCAGATGTCGTCGAGGTCGCCAAGGGTATGGGCTACGACGAGCGCATTGGCGCCTCGTTCCTGCGTCCCGGCATTGGCTTCGGAGGCTCCTGCTTCCCCAAGGATGTCTCGGCCCTGAAGCAACTTGCTGGCAACTCCGGATACCACTTCCAGCTGCTCAACTCAGTCATCGAGGTCAACGAGCTTCAGAAGCGCCGCGTTGTTGCCAAGCTTGAGAAGCATCTCGGCAGTCTTGTCGGCAAGAAGGTGGCCCTCCTAGGACTCGCTTTCAAGCCCGACACGGATGACATGCGCGAGGCGTCTTCGCTCGTGCTGGCTGCCAGGCTCCAGGCGGCCGGAGCGGATGTAAGCGCGTTTGATCCAATCGCTGAGGAAGCTGCCAAGACACTCTTAAGTGGGGTTGACATGACCGCAACCGCGATGGAAGCAATTGATGGCGCTGATGCGGTTGTCCTTGTAACGGAATGGCCTGAGTTCAAAGAGATCAACTGGGTTGATGCCGCGGCTGCCATGCGTGGCAAGACTGTCATCGACGGCCGCAACCACCTCGACCCCGACGCCGTTCGAGCCGCTGGACTTGGCTACGAGGGTGTGGGTCGCGGCGGCGACTCAGCCTGACCTCGTAATGCAGGCGCTGATACTCGCTGGCGGTGAGGGTACGCGGCTTCGACCACTGACCTCAACTGTGCCCAAGCCTGTTGTTCCTATCCTTGACCGGCCGCACCTAGTTCACATGGCCGATTGGCTTAAGCGTTTCGGAGTCGACGATGTAATCCTCGCCTGTGGGCACATGGCTGACGGCATCCGGGAGATCGCCGGCGACGGGACAAGCCTGGGTATCCGCCTGAGGTATGTGGAGGAGCCTGAGCCGCGGGGCACGGGTGGAGCGATCAAGGAGGCCGAGTCACTTCTGGACGACCAGTTTCTTGTCTTCAACGGTGACATCCTCGCCGACCTTGACCTAGCTCCACTTCTGGCCCATCACGAACAGACGGGTGCCGCAGCGACGATTGGACTTATCGCTGTCGAGGACCCCTCCGCATTCGGTGTCGTCGTGACCGCAGAGGACGGAAGTGTTGAGGCGTTCATCGAGAAGCCCCCGCGCGACGAGGCTCCCACCAATCTGGTCAACGCTGGTGTGTATGTGATTGAGAAACGCGTGCTTGAAGGCATCACACCTGAGCAGAATGTCTCGATTGAGCGTGAGGTATTCCCAGCGCTGACCGGGAATGGGCTGCATGCCATTGAGGTCTCCGGCTACTGGCTCGACATTGGCACGCCAGAGCGCTACTTGGAGGCCCATTGGGATCTCTTGGACGGCACTCTTGGCGGAGGTTCCGGCCTTGACGGCGGTCCTGGCGGCGTGAGCCTAGGTTTTGACTGTGAGGTTGATGGCGAGGTGAACGGGCCAGCCTGGTTGGACGACGAGGTCAAGGTTGCAGCGGGCGCTTCGGTCGGTCCAAGGGCTGTTATTGGTGCCGGTGGAGTCATCGCCGCGGGCGCGGAAATTGTGGATTCTGTCCTGCTTGCAGGCGTGGAGGTGGGCGCAGGTGCGAAGATCACAGGAACAGTGATTGCTTCCAACGCAAAAATCGGCGAGAACGTCACCGCTGGGCCCGATGTGGTCATCGGCGAAGGCGCAACCGTTCCTGCGGGTACAACTCTTGAACCTGGGGCCAGAGTCGCCCCTGAGGTGAGCTGACATGGGCGACCTGAGCCTCGAAGCAACCCAGTCACTTGACGCAAGCAACATGGCGGCAGACATCGCAGCGATGCCAGACCACATCCGCGATGCTCTCTGGCGTGTGGAATCTGCGGCCATCGAGCCGGTCGACAGCCCTGCGGGATTGATTGTTGCCGGGATGGGTGGATCCGCTGCCGGCGGAATGCTTGCCGACGCGGTTCTGGGTGATCGGGCTAGCCGGCCTGTTGCGGTGAGCCGGGGGTACATGCTTCCGTCGTGGACGTCATCTGAGACAACCGTGTTGTGCTCGTCTTACTCGGGGACCACAGAGGAGACGCTTGCTGCCTTTGAGGCAGCTGGTGTGATTGGCGCGAGGCGTATCGTCGCCACGACTGGTGGACCACTCGCCGAGATGGCCCGCGCTGAGAATGTTCCTGTGATTCCAATGCCTGCCGCACTCCAACCACGGTCTGCGATTGGGTACACGCTGGTTGCTTCTCTTGAGGTTGCCGCACTCTGCGGAGCAGCCGACCGGATTCACACTGAGATTGATGTTGCTGCAGCCCACATGGAGCCCCTCGCGGCCGAGTGGGGGCCTTCGGGTTCACCAGATGGTGAGGCGCGTGAGCTGGCCCGTGCGCTCGACGGCCGCATCCCCGTGATCATCGGCGCTGACGCGACTGCGGCAATTGCCTACCGTTGGAAGACGCAGATCAATGAGGACGCGGAGATTCCCGCCTTCAACTCGGAGTTGCCTGAGGCAGATCACAACGAGATCGTCGGCTGGGCTGGGGCTGAAGAGCTGGGCAAGTTTGCGCTCGTGGTCTTGGGCGACAGCGACAGCCATCCCCGCGAGCGCGCTCGGCTTGACATAACCGCTGAGCTGGTTGCTCAGGCCGGCATACCCGTCCATCGCGTCGAAACGCGCGGAGAGACCCGGATCGAGCGAATCCTCTCCCTTGTCCTGCTCGGAGACTTCCTCGCCTACTACCTGGCTATCCAGCGTGGAGTCGATCCCACTCCTGTGAAGGCGATCGACGAGCTCAAGGCGAGGCTCTCACAGGCGTGAGAAGGTTGGGGAGCGGCTTCCGGCCAAATCCCCGACAACTGCCACAACCCTGACAGAGGCGTGGTAAGGTTCTGTCTGTAATGGACGGACTGACAATCAACCAGGCAGCCGCAACAACGGGCTGGTCTCCAAGAATGCTTCGTTATCTGGACTCCACCGGCCTCGTCACGCCACCGCGCACCGCATCCGACTATCGGATCTACGGGCCGGGCGAGCTACAGCGCCTACGCACCCTGCGCAACCTTCTGGACAGCCAAGGGATTGAGATCTCCGACGTTGGCTTCGCCCAGCGCATGCGCTCACAGCCGGACCTCCAGAGCGCAGTAGAGGGGTGGCTTGACGCCCCGGTCGCTCCACCAGAAGGAGTGGCAGACACGGCGGATTGGCTGCGTTTTGAGCAGGACAAGCACGAGCGCCTGCTCACTCTCGCCGGAGGCGCGAGCTGACTAGCCGCCCAACAGCAGGAAGGTCGCGCCCAGACGCGAACCAGCAACAGAGACTTCACGCATTACAAGCAGCTTTGAAAATAGAAACCAACCGAAGGAATAGGACAACATGAGCGCAACAGTTCCACTGACCGACGACTACAAGGTCGCCGATCTATCCCTGGCCGAGTACGGCCGTAACGAGATCCGTCTTGCCGAGCACGAGATGCCAGGCCTGATGTCCCTCCGTGAAGAGTTCGGCCCAACACAGCCACTCAAGGGTGCCCGGATCACCGGGTCACTCCACATGACCATCCAGACTGCAGTGCTGATCGAGACACTCGTTGCCCTCGGCGCCGATGTGCGTTGGGCATCATGCAACATCTTCTCAACGCAGGACCACGCAGCAGCCGCAGTTGTTGTCGGTAAGAACGGAACCGTTGACGACCTTCAGGGCGTCCCTTGTTACGCATGGAAGGGCGAAAACCTTGAGGAGTACTGGTGGTGCACTGAGCAGGTAGTGCGCTGGCCTGACGGTGGCGGCCCGAACATGATTCTCGACGACGGTGGCGACGCAACCATGCTCGTCCACAAGGGCGCCGAGTACGAGAAGGCTGGAGCAGTTCCAGACCCAGCCGGCGCAGAGTCCGAAGAGTTCCAAGTGTTCCTTGGCCTGCTTCAGCGTTCGATCGCAGAAGACGGTCAGCGCTACACCAAGATCGCCGAAGGCGTGATGGGCGTAACCGAGGAGACCACCACGGGCGTCAACCGTCTCTACCAGTTGGCAGAGACCAATGACCTTCTGTTCCCAGCGATCAACGTCAATGACTCCGTCACAAAGAGCAAGTTCGACAACCTCTACGGTTGCCGCCACTCGCTTGTAGACGGCATCAACCGTGCCGTTGACGTGATGCTTGCCGGTAAGACCTGTGTGGTCTTTGGCTTCGGCGACGTGGGCAAGGGCTCAGCTGAGTCACTCCGCGTTCAGGGCGCCAAGGTTGTCATCACCGAGGTCGATCCGATCTGTGCTCTCCAGGCAGCAATGCAGGGGTACGAGGTCAACACGATGGAGAACATGGTCGAGAAGGCCGATGTATTCATCACGACCACTGGTAACAAGGACATCATCAGCGCCAAGGACATGTCGCGGATGAAGCACCAAGCAATCGTCGGCAACATTGGTCACTTTGACAATGAGATCGACATGGCTGGCCTTGCTGGGACCGATGGAATTCAGCGCCGTACGATCAAGCCACAGGTTGACGAGTGGGTATTTGCTGACGGTCACTCCGTGATCATCCTTTCGGAGGGTCGCCTGCTGAACCTCGGTAACGCGACAGGTCACCCGAGCTTCGTGATGAGCGCTTCATTCACCAACCAGGTGATGGCTCAGATCGAGCTCTTTGGCAAGAACAGCGATTACGAGCGCCAGGTCTACGTGCTTCCTAAGCACCTCGACGAGAAGGTTGCCCGACTCCACCTCGACGCAGTCGGCGCAGTGCTGACCGAATTGACATCAGAGCAGGCTGCCTACATCGGCGTTCCAGTCGAAGGCCCATACAAGCCCGACCACTACCGCTACTAAGCAGCAAGAAGGCTTGAACACGGGGCTCACCGCTTGAACTGGCGGTGGGCCCCGTTTCCTTTCCCATGAGCTCCCTCGAACATGACATTGCAGATCCATCCCTCTCGTCAGTAGGCGAGGCGAGAATCGAATGGGCTGATGGTCAGATGCCAGTGCTCCAGTCAATCCGAGAGCGGTTCGCCAAGGACCAACCACTCAAAGGGCTCAGGCTTGGAGCCTGCCTGCACGTAACGGCGGAGACAGCAAATCTGATGCGCACACTTGTCGCTGGTGGCGCCGATGTTGCCCTCTGCGCGGCAAACCCTTATTCCACGCAGGACAACGTCGCAGCGGCCCTAGTCGCCAACCATTCCGTTGCGGTCTTCGCACACCACGGTGAGAGCGTTGACGACTACGCACAGCACCTCGGTCGAGTTCTGGACACGGGTCCCGCAATCACGCTTGACGATGGGGCAGACCTTGTGACCGTTCTCCACTCCCGCGACCCCGACGCCGCGGCCCGTCTGCTCGGTGGCACTGAGGAGACGACCACCGGGATTGTCAGCCTGCGAGCCATGGACGCTGCTGGGGCACTCCGCTGTCCAGTGATTGCCGTCAACGAGGCAGGGACGGAGAGGGCCTTCAATGACCGCTACGGCACCGGGCAGTCCGCTCTTGACGGGATCCTCCGCGCAACCAACATCCTGCTGGCCGGCCGGGTGCTTGTGGTGCTTGGGTATGGCTGGACCGGCAAGGGGATTGCACTTAGGGCAGCAGGGGCGGGGGCGACGGTGATTGTGTGTGAGGTTGACCCGATGCGCGCGCTTGAAGCTCGGATGGATGGGTTTGAAGTCCTGCCAGCGCTAGCAGCAGCAGGGCGCGGCGATGTGTTCATCACAGTGACAGGCAGTGTTGGGGTTTTGAGCAAAGAGCACTTTGAGCTGATGAAGGATGGCGCGGTACTTGCCAACGCCGGCCATTTCGACGTGGAGATCGATATCGCTGCGCTGCGTAGCGCTGGCGGAACCCCACTTGAGGCCAGACCCCTAGTTGAGCAGTACAGCCTTGGTGCTAACAAGCTCAACCTGATCGCAGGCGGTCGCGTTGTCAACCTTGCGGCGGCAGAAGGCCACCCTGCTTCTGTGATGGACATGTCATTCGCAACCCAAGCCCTGACGGCCGCGCGGCTGGCGAGTGGGGCTCGGCTTGCGCCAGGAGTGCAGCCTGTGCCGACGGAAATCGATGAGGAAGTCGCGGGACTCAAGCTCGCCTCGATGGGTGTTGAGATCGACAGTCTCACCGATGACCAGCGGGTCTACCGGCATTCGTGGCGTCCCGACGCTTCCGCCCAATAGCATCGGTCCCGTGGACGACGCGTTTCTAGCCGCCAGGCAAAAGCTTGAAGCCGACGGGGCCGGGTTAGCTGCGGTTGCAGCGTTCGTCAGATTCCACCACCAGCTGGCCGAAGGGCAACGCGGGCTGATTGGCGAGAACTCAATTGAGCCGATCAGTGAGCTTCCTGACGCTGAGGATCTCCCCGCTGTTGAGAATCACGAGGCGCTCGGTAGAACAGTTGTAATCAAGCTCAACGGCGGCCTTGGGACTGGGATGGGCATGACCAAGGCAAAGTCCCTGATTGAAGCTAAGGAGGGCCTCTCGTTCCTTGACATCGTTGCCCGTCAGGTGCTTGCCCTGCGAGAGGCAACAGGTGCTCAACTACCGCTCGTTCTGATGAACAGCTTCGCCACACGCGCCGACACCCTTGAGGCGCTGAGCGCCTACCCCGGCCTTGCTACCAATGGGGTTCGGCTTGATTTTCTTCAGAATCGCGTCCCGAAACTGCACGCCGGGAGCCTCCTCCCAGTCGAATGGGCCGCCGACCCTGAACTTGAGTGGGCGCCACCCGGACACGGCGACCTATACACGGCCCTTGTCACGTCAGGCACGCTTGAGGAGCTTCGAGCCGAGGGCTTCCGGTACGCCTTTGTTTCTAACGCGGACAACCTTGGAGCGGTTCTTGACGAGCGGATCTTGAACTGGTTTGCCTCGAAGGAGATTCCGTTCCTGATGGAGGTGGCCGACCGCACGGCAGCTGACCGCAAGGGCGGGCATCTCGCTAGGCGACCTGAGGGCGGACTGGTGTTGCGCGAGGTCGCGCAGACAGCGGACGCGGATCTGGACGCGTTCCAAGACGTTGACCGCCACAAGTACTTCAACACGAACTCCCTCTGGGTTGACCTGGACGCGCTTGCCAAGGCACTTGATGTGGGGGCCGGTGTGCTGGATCTGCCGATGATTGTCAACCACAAGACTGTCGACCCAACTGACCCAACCTCACCCGAGGTGATTCAGCTCGAGTCCGCAATGGGTGCGGCGATTGCACTCTTTGAAGGCGCGGCTGCGCTGCGCGTTCCGCGTTCCCGCTTTGCGCCGGTCAAGACCACGGGTGACCTCCTGGCTGTTAGGTCTGACGCCTATGTTCTTACCTCTGATTCCCGTGTGGTGCTAGACCCCCGACGCGAAGGCAGGCCGCCTGTGGTCGACCTAGATGCGGCGCACTACAAGCTGCTTGCCGACTTTGAGGATCACTTCCCGGCTGGGCCGCCTTCGCTGATCAACTGCGAGTCGCTCAAGGTTGAAGGTGATGTTCTCTTCGGCCACGGAGTTGTGGTCGAGGGAGTCATGACAGTCGATTCTGGTGGCGTTGGTAAGGCGGCTGTAAGCGACGGGACCACCCTGAAGGGCAAGTAAGGGCCCTGTCTGATGCGCTTCCGGATCGGCCTCCGCTAGTCTCGGCGACAATGAGTAGATCCCGGATATGCCTTGTTCTCTCGCTGACCGCAGCCCTTGCGCTCGCCGGAGCGCCGGTCGCATCTGGTGTGCCCCTCCCAGACCCGACGGCGAGTATTGGCTCGACTCGTGGCGCCGGGACAGGCGGCTGCGTCGCGTCAAACAAGGTAGTCAGGTTCACGCTCAACCCACTCGACAGCTATTACACCTTCAGCGGGGCGACTGTGACCCTGGATGGCAAGCGGATCGCTAGCAAGAGCTACGCAGGCTTGGTTAGCGCGAGCTCGGGGTCCCCGATGAGGCAGTTCACTGTGAGGGTCCGGCTCAGCGAGCTCCGCGCAGGCAGGCATCGCCTCAAGCTAGTTGGCACTACTTACGGTCTGGTGGGGCGCCACAGTGCAAATCAAGCGTCAAGTGTCTTCGTGCCGGGCGGTCCACCGCTGTTTCGTGGCACCGTCACCACAACGCGCGTCATCACCAAGTGCGCAGCAACCTTCACGGGCTGAGATGACTGCCCCACGGACGACAGCTGTCGCCGTATCCCTCACTTGCATCCTCGCCCTTGCCCTCGCGTCGGGTGCCATTGCTGGGGAATCGTGGCCGGCCAGCACGATCAGCTCCACCAAAGGCTCAGGAGCGAACGGTTGCGTGGGGGCGAGCAAGACACTCCGGTTCACATCTACCCCCACTGTTTTTATGCAGGAAATTCGCAGCATGCGCGTTTGGTTGGCGGGCAAGGTTGTAGCTACCGGCGACTTCACCGGTATGGGAGTCAAGTCGATGGTCAGGACAATTAGCCTGCGTGGCCTTAGTGCCGGTAGTCACCTGATCCAGCTCTCGGTCTATTGGGACTACGTGCCACCTAGGCGGGGGAGAGACGCTCGGCCAGCCGGAGTTCCGCTCCCATTCCACAACGAGTACGCGCGAATCAGACACTGCGCAGCCGCGCGTCCCAAGCCGCACTACACCGGCTGAGCTCGCCCCTCTCGTGAGGAATCTGGTTCGTTCAGGGATTAGCGCGGTTTTGATCGCAACCGGGGCAGTGATGGCTCTTTCATCTTCGGCTGGCGCGACGCCCTGCGCGGGTGCGGGTGAGTGCGTCTACAACCCCAGCGCGGTGATTGGATCAACCAGCGGCACTGGTCCCCAAGGCTGCGTGTCTGGGAGCAAGCTGGTCGCCTTTCGAATTGACCTCGGTGGACATTATCTGTTCGGAGTCTGGACTTATCTGTATAGACAGAGGGTGTTGGTCGACGGGCGAGCGGTCTATGCGAAGGGCAGCGTCGGTAATCCCGTCCAGGCGGATCGCAACCCTTCCGCGTCCGCTCTCAGCCGTTTCAAGGTTCGTATTGATCTCAGCCATGCCCGGGCTGGAAAGCATCGAGTGAGCCTCGTCGGTGAGACGGCGCTTATCCCGAAAAGAAGGTCTACTGGCCATCTATCGAGCGGGAGCACCCCGCCCACTCCTCCCGCCTTTCGTAACGGGCGAGTCTGGACCAGCAAGTTGATCACGAAGTGTGCCGCCACAAGCTTCGCCGGCTGAGCGGGACTTAGGCCCGACTTGGGGCCTCGGCGGCGACATCCTCTTGGAGCTGACGTCGCTCGCTGTCAGCAAGCATCTTGAGGAAGAGCACCGCAAAGGCGATGCCCATCACCAAGGTCTGTTCGGTGGCCATTACCGTTCCGGCGACGTGCTGGTCAGTCAGCGGGTCCATCCCCATGAAGCTGCCCGTGTACGCGTAGAGCGAGCTAGGGGAGAAGATCAGCACGATGCCGAGGATTCCCACGAGGATCTTTGTTGTGGCCATGTAGAGAACGGGACCCGTTCCGGCAAGGTGGTAGCGAACCCGGACGGGGCTCATCAGGTGCCACCAGTAGAGGATCCCTGCCGCAAGCAGTGTCATGTGCTCAAGTGCGTGGACGCTTGAGTTCTTAAGGGCTTGGTTGTAGAGGGCGGGCACATGCCACGCATACATCAGTCCGCAATACGCGACAACGGCGAACGCAGGTAGGGCCAGAAAGCCAACCTTGGCTTCGACCCCGTGGAGGCGCTTTGTGATGGGGCGCAGCATTGCCTTCGTGAGCCCGGCAAAGAGGAGGATGGGGATCAGATCAAGGAGGACAACGTGCTGAACCATGTGCACGGTGGCTGACTGTTCAGCCCAGCGGTCAAGTGGAGGGCCCAGGGCTAGTGCCATCAGTCCGCAGCCAGCCGCGAAGGCGATCAGCCTGCCGACTCCAGGCGAGCGTGTCTTGGGGTCTCGTCGACAACTGATCCAGCGCCAGAGGTAGACGGCTAGGTAGAGCCCGCCGATTACTGCGACCAGGGGGGACCCGGCATCCGGACCCGCTGGTGGGGCTGTGGCAAGTAGATCTGCGGCGCTCACACGCTTGATCGTCGCAGGCTGCCGCACATAGGTGCGATTTGGGGTGCAACCGTTGATGGATGCCTGTCGTGGGGAGCCTTCAACAGCTGGTCAGTTTGCTGATCCCACCCGTATGCCTTGGGTGTGGGTGCGAGCCTATGCACCCCCGTGCGGTCCTATGCGGCGAGTGTGCTGAGAGCATGCCGCTGCTGACTGGTCGCCTCTGTCAGCGTTGCGCGCTGCCTGTGCCTTGTGACAGCTGCCCTGCCCATGGTTCCCCTTGGGAGTCCTCAACGGCAGCCTGTTCGCATGAGGGGCCCGCGAGGGGGTTGGTGATCGCTCTGAAGTCCTCTGGGGCAAAGCGGGTTGCGGCCCAGATGGCGAAGTTGATGGCTGAGGCCGCGCTCCCCACGGAGGGTGTCGCACTTGTGCCCATGCCACCAGACCCAGCTCGGCTCAGGGCAACCGGGGTGGACCACGCCCGGATTCTGGCGGAGCAGCTATCCGGACTTACTGGGCGTCCTGTCCTTCGAGTGCTCGAGAGGCTGCCTAGAGGCCAATCCGTCAGGCAGGTCGGCGCGTCGCGCCAGGAGCGCCAACAGCCTGGGCGGATTCAGATCAGTGGTAGGGGGACCGTGCCGTCGAGATGCGTTGTCGTTGACGACGTCTACACGACGGGCGCTTCACTCCAAGCGGCCTGTTCAGGACTCCTGCTCTCTGGTGCTCAGGTGGTCCACTGTGCCGTATTTGCAAGGGCGCTCCCGCCCGGCTTTGCCCGCCCGATGCCGCGCAGTTGGTAGCCTCGACGAGTGTCCATTATTGAGCGTGCACTTCGCATCGGCGAGGGAAAGAAGTACAAGCAGTTTGAGGAGCGGGTCAAGCGCATCGCTGCGTGGGAACCCGAGCTCGAACTTCTCGACGATGCAGAGCTCAGAGCAGCCGCGGATGGCCTGCGTGAGAGGGCCCGCGGGGATGAACCAGAGTCACTAGATGAGCTGCTGGAAGAGTGCTTTGCTCTTGTCCGCGAAGCCGGCAAACGCACTATGGGAATGCGGCATTTCGATGTTCAGCTGGTAGGCGGCATGGTGCTCCACAGCGGTGCCATCGCAGAGATGAAGACGGGTGAGGGCAAGACGCTGACCGCAACGCTCGCGGTTGTCCTCAACAGCCTCTCCGGAAGAGGCGTTCATGTCGTGACTGTCAATGACTATCTTGCCCGCCGTGACGCTGAGTGGATGATGCCGATCTATGAGCAACTTGGTGTCAGCGTCGGGATTCTCCAAAACCTGCAGGACTACGAGTCCAAGCGTGCCTCATACGCCTGCGATGCGACCTACGGCACCAACTCGGAGTTCGGCTTCGACTATCTCCGGGACAACATGGCGACATCCCTTGAGGAGAAGGTCCAGCACGGGGGGCGCGCCAAGGCGGGCGAAGGAATCAAGGCCCACATCTTTGCCGTGGTTGATGAGGTTGACAACATCCTCATTGATGAGGCACGTACCCCGCTGATCATCAGCGGTGCTCCCGAGCAGGCAGCTGACCTTTACGCCAAGTTCGCCAAGCTGGCCAAGACCATGAGCTCCGGCGAGAAGCCTGAGGGGATGGACCCGAAGACCAAGAAGGAGTTCGTTGCAGACTTCGACTTCGAGTTTGAGGAGAAGCACAAGACTGTCGCGGTAACGGAGCAGGGAGTCTCTAAGGCTGAGCGGTTCATGGGAATCGATCATCTCTACCGAGCTGAGAATGGCTATCTCGTCAACCACCTGATTCAGTCGCTCAAGGCCGAGTCCCTTTACAAGCGTGATGTGGACTACGCAGTCGTTGATGGCGAGGTCAAGATCATCGATGAGTACACGGGCAGAATTCTTGACGGACGCCGTTGGTCTGAGGGCTTGCACCAGGCGGTTGAGGCCAAGGAAGGCGTGCGTGTTCAGGAGGAGAACCAGACCCTCGCAACCGTCACGCTCCAGAACTACTTCAGGATGTACGAGAAGCTCGCGGGTATGACTGGTACTGCTCTCACTGAGGCCACAGAGTTCATGAAGATCTACGAACTTCAGGTTGTTCAGATCCCGACCAACCAAGAGATGATCCGCGACGATCGCAACGACCAAGTGTTCAAGACGCGCGAAGGTAAGTGGAGCGCTGTGGTCAGGGAGATCCGCGAGCGCAACGGGAACGATCAGCCGGTCCTTGTCGGAACTATCTCCGTTGAGGTCTCCGAGATCCTCTCCGAACGCCTTCGCAAGCATGGGATTCCACACAGCGTGCTCAATGCGAAGCCTGAGTTTGCCGAAAAGGAGGGCGAGACCATCGCCCTCGCGGGCCTGCCCGGCGCGGTGACGATTGCCACCAACATGGCTGGCCGTGGCGTTGACATCAAGCTTGGAGGCAGTGTTGAGGCGCTCGTTGAGCACGCAGCAGAGAAGGAAGGCATCAAGCCTGGAAGTGAGAAGTGGGATGCTGCTGCCGCCCGCCTCACCTCTGACATTGAGGCCCAAGTGGAGGCCGATCGAGCCCGAGTGATGGAGGCCGGCGGACTTTGCATCATCGGCACTGAACGCCACGAATCTAGGCGGATCGACAATCAGCTCCGAGGCCGCGCGGGCCGTCAGGGCGACCCCGGCTTCTCCCGGTTCTTCCTCTCAGCAGAGGACGACCTCGTCCGGCTCTTTGCAGGCGACCGGATCTACAAGATTCTTGACCGCCTCGGATCAGTTGACGAAGAGGGCAATGAGGAGCCAATCGAAGCGGGGATGCTCTCCAAGCAGATCGAGAAGGCCCAGCGGAAGGTCGAGGAGCAGAACTTCCTTATGCGTAAGAGGGTCCTCGAGTACGACGATGTTCTCAACCAGCAGCGCGAGGTCATTTATCGCTACCGCGATGAGATTCTTGAAGGTGCCGACATTGGCGGTCAGGCACAGGACGAGATGGCCAAACTGGCTGACAGGCTTGTTGAGGAGTACACCGCAGGCGACTTCGTCGAGGAATGGGATGTTCCCGGGCTGTTCGACCGCCTTGAGGAGATCGCCCCGGCCGATGAACTCCGCGAGCGGTTCCCAAGTAACGACATTGACCGGGACGAGCTGCGTGAGACAGTTTCAGACTTCCTCGTCGCCCGATATGCGGCGCGCCGTGAGGAGCTGGGCCCTGATCTGATGGGTGAGCTTGAGCGGTACCTCCTGCTGGAGGTCATCGACCAGCGTTGGAAGGAACACCTCTATGACATGGATTACCTGCGTGAGGGAATCCACCTCCGAGGCTTTGCTCAGATAGAGCCGCTCGTGGCCTACAAGAACGAAGGCTTCGTTCTCTTCGGGGACTTGATGGACACGATTTGGGGCGACTACGCCCGCATGGTCTTCAATGTCGTTGTAGAGGTTGACGGCGACGCAGTTCTGCCCGCGCAGCCTGCGGCAGCTCAGCCGGGCAATGCGCTCAACTATTCAGGTGGGAGTGCCATGCAGCCGTCAGCGCTCGCTAACGCAGCCGCACTCGCTCTGGCTGCTGAATCCGGTGACCCGGCGGCAATCGCAGCCCTCCAGGCGGCTCAAGCCGACGCAGCCCAGATGGAGGGAATGCCAGTGGTTGAACAGCGCGTTGTCTCCGATGAGGATCAGATCGGTCGCAACGACCCATGCTGGTGCGGCTCAGGCCTGAAGTACAAGAAGTGCCACGGCGCATAGATGGCTGACACAACGAAGACCACTTCGACGCCGCAGCGTCTTGCGGCGATCCGCGACCAGCTCAAGCTGCTCGCGGATTATCTTTGACCCCGCTTCCCTCGATACTCGCGTAGGAGAGCTAGAGAGCGAGATGGGTGCGCCCGGCTTCTGGGATGACCAGGAGAAGGCCGCCTCCGTGTCCGCTGAGCACGCACGGGTCCAGCGTCGACTTACCTCGTTCAGGGATCTTGAGTCTGAGGTTGGCGATCTCGATGATCTGGTTGAGATGGCAAAGGAAGACGACGATATGGCCGAGGAGCTCCTCGCAAGCCTGAGCTCGATTGAGAACAAGCTTGAGCGGCTTGAGGAGGAGCGGCTGTTCTCCGGTAAGTACGACGGTGGCGACGCCCTCGTGACCATCAACGCTGGTGCCGGTGGCACAGACGCTCAGGACTGGGCCGAGATGATGCTGCGCATGGAACTGCGTTGGGCCGAGAACCGCGGGTTTGAGACAGAGCTCCTTGAGGTGTCGGCAGGGGAAGAGGCGGGTATCAAGTCAGCGACCTTCAAGGCGACTGGTGAGAACGCTTATGGGCTCTATCAGGCCGAGCGAGGCGTCCACCGACTTGTCAGGCTTAGTCCCTTCGACTCGGCCAACCGGCGGCAGACCTCGTTTGCCGGCTTGGAAGTGGCCCCGGTCATCGCTGACACGGGCGAAGTTGTGATCGACGACGACGACCTTCAGGTTGACACCTACCGCGCCTCTGGTGCCGGTGGGCAGCATGTCAACAAGACTGACTCGGCTGTTCGGATAACCCACAGGCCTTCAGGGATTGTTGTCCAGTGCCAGAACGAGCGGTCCCAGACCGCGAACAGGCAGACAGCGATGGGGATGCTCCGGGCAAAGCTCATTGAGCGTGAAGAGCAGCGCCGAATGGCAGAAATCGCCGCGGAAAAGGGGGAGGTTCAGGATGTGAACTTCGGTTCCCAAATCCGAAGTTACGTCCTTCACCCGTACTCCATGGTCAAGGATCACCGGACGGATGTCGAGGTCGGTGACACTCAAAGAGTCCTTGACGGAGACCTCGACGGCTTCGCTCGCGCCTGGCTGCTGAAGGGCGCCTCCTGATGAACGAGGACGCAGCTCGCCCGGACGGCGGGTCGGTCCCCCGAGAGAACTTGGGCAAGGAAATGGCTGGAGTGGTCGACGATGTTGTCGACCGCGCTCTGGCTGAGGACGTGGGGTCGGGTGACATCACGACCGAAGCATCGGTCGGGCCGGATACTCAGGCAACCGCGCGGATTATCCAGAAACAGCCCGGTGTCCTGTTTGGGATGGATTGCGCCCGCACAGCATTCGCCCGGCTTGACCCTGACCTTGTTTTCACAGCGGTCGCGGCTGAGGGGATCTGGCGTGACGGGGGAGAGGTCGCCGTCATCACCGGCTCGGCCCGGGCAATTCTGACGGCGGAGCGCACGGCGCTAAACCTGCTCGGTGGGCTTTCCGGGACAGCGACCCTTGCGGCACGCTATGTCCAAGCCGTTGAGGGCACTGGAGCGAAGATTCTTGACACTCGTAAGACCGTGCCCGGTATGCGACTTCTGCAGAAAGCAGCTGTGGCCGCAGGTGGAGCGAACAACCACAGGGTCGGGCTCTATGACGCGTTCCTGCTGAAGGAGAACCACATCGCTATGGCAGGGGGAATCACGGCGGCGGTAGAGGGCTGTCGAAGAATCAACCCGCGGCTCCCGATTGAGGTCGAGTGCCAGACCACGTCCGAGGTGGTGGAGGCTCTCAAGGCCGACGTGGAGCGACTGCTCCTTGACAACATGGATTCAGGTCAGTTGATCACTGCTGTGGGGATAGTAGGAAATAGAGCAGAGACCGAGGCCTCCGGAGGTGTGAATCTTGAATCGGTCAGGACGATCGCCGAGACCGGCGTAGACTGGATCTCAGTGGGTGCCCTGACGCACTCGGCCCCAACCCTTGACCTTTCACTCCTGATTGACGGGTAATAGATGAGCAACTCCAGAGACATCAGAGGCATCCAACTGCCAATGCTTGACGGGACGCCCATGCCAGCGGTGTTGCCTGATGACGAGGTGAAGGCTCTCCAGAACCAGATTCGGGAACTGGCAGCTGCCAAGAACGCGGTCATCCTCGCCCATAACTACGAGCTGCCGGAAGTTCAGGATGTCGCGGACTTCGTGGGAGACTCGCTTGGTCTCGCGCGGGAGGGCGCAAAGTGCGAGCAGGAGAACATCATCTTCTGCGGAGTTCACTTCATGGCAGAGACTGCTTCCATTCTCTCCCCTCAGAAGCGTGTGCTGATTCCCGACCTCAATGCTGGCTGCTCCCTTGCCGACTCGATCACCGCACCGCAGCTCCGTGAATGGAAGGCCCAGCATCCCGGTGCGATCGTCGTGATGTATGTGAACACGACAGCGGAGGTCAAGGCGGAGACCGATTGGTGCGTGACATCAAGCAACGCTGTTGCGGTCGTCAACAGGATCCTCGAGGAACACGGGTCAGATCAAGAGATCCTCTTCGGCCCCGACATGTTCTTGGGCGCCTTTGTTGAGAGGGAAATTGGCCGGGGCATGCACGTCTGGGACGGCGAATGCCATGTTCACGCTGGCATCAAGCCATCAGACATCGATCAAGTACGCGGCGAAAACCCAGGCGCTGAGTTCCTTGTACATCCCGAATGCGGCTGCACAACCCAAGTCTTGGAGTATGTGGCAGCTGGTGATATTGAGTCCGAGGGCGTAAGCATTCTCTCCACCGGTGGAATGCTCGACTACGTCAGGGCAAACCCGGGTGGAACGAAGATCATCGCCACCGAAACGGGAATGCTGCATCCGCTCCAGATGGCAGACCCGACGGCAACGCTGATCCCTGCTAACAGGATGGCGGCCTGTAAGTACATGAAGATGATCACGCTGCCAAAGGTCCGCGATGCCCTGCTTGAGGACCAGTTCGAGGTCAAGGTTTCCGATTCAATTGCTGAGCTTGCGCGAGTTCCTATCGAGCGCATGGTTTCAGTCGGCTGAGCCGACTGCGTCCGGGTGCGCGAGCTAGCGCGTTCAGCCAGCGACAGCGAAGTCAGAGGCCTCATGCGGGCCAACGCATGCGACCGAAGGGGTGTCTGGGACACCCTTTGCGACGGCGACAACCTGTTCGTAGGTAACGGCGTCAAGGGTCGCGATCGACACATCCGGGTCGACTGACTCGCCCCTGACGATCGACTGCCCGGCCGCGTGGCTGGCAACAGTTCCGGATCGCTCAAAGGCAAGAACTCGAGCCCCAGCGGTGTATGAGCGCGCGCGCTCGACTTCCTCCTCTGTCGGCCCGTCGTCGCGTAGTTCGTTGACGATCTCGCGCATCCTGTTGTAAGCCTCGATGCACTTCTCAGAATCAAGCCCAGCGGACAGCTGAAGGCCAGGAATGTCAGCGTGGCTGAACGAGAATGCGGAGACCGAGTAGGCAAGGCCGAGCTTCTCGCGGATCTCGCTGAAAAGGCGCGAGCCCATCGAGCCACCGAGGAGGGTTGAGTAGATCGCTGCAGCCGCGCGCTGGGACGGGTCTGTCACATCAACCTGTGGCCGGTAGATAAGCCGCAGGTGTGATTGGTTGGTGTCTCTTGTCTCGACGAGCGTGTCTGAGTGGTGCTCTGGGGCTGCCTCGGCCGCCTCGGCGCCAGGCAGGTCAGGGAAGCGGGAGAAGTACTCGTCCAGTTCGCTGTCCTCGGGGAGGTGCTCAAGGTTGCCGACAAGGAATGCTCCGCCGGTGCGGCCTGACCAGCGGCGCTCGCGGAAATCCATGATCCCTTCCTTAGTGAAGGTTTTGCGGAGGTGCTCAGCGGGCCCAAGGACCGTTCGGCCCAGTGGGTGGTCCCCATAGGTTGCGGCATCAATCAGGTTGTCGGAAACCGATGATGGCTCGTCGTCGTAGCGGTTGATTTCCTGGATGACGACTCCTCGCTCGCGGTCAAGCTCCTCCTCATCGAGGGCTGGGCGACCAACGAAGTCTGTGAGGAGGTCAATGGCCTCACCAGCCTTCTCGGCGCGAGCTGTGATGTGAAAGGCGACAAGGTCATGCGAGGTGTAGGCATTGAGCACTGCTCCAAGACGCTCGGCGGTTTCGTTGACCTCCGTGTGGGTTGGGTACTTCTGGCCTCCCTTGAAGACGAGGTGCTCAAGGAAGTGGGCCATCCCGTTCTCCTCAGGGCGCTCGGTCCGGGCTCCAGCGTCGAACGCGGTGAGGATTGTCAGCGCTCTGGTGCCTGGCAGTTCAATCTTGTGGATGGGGAGGCCGTTAGAGGCGGTGGATGTGGTGACTTTGGGCATGGAGACCATCCTAGGGGGCTGACCGCTCGTCGGCGGACTCCGGAGCCCTCCCGGGGTGGGTGGATCCGTGCAAGTGATCACTCGCGGGCAGGAGAACGGGCTCTGGCCGCTAATTTCGAAAGAGGTATGGAAGAACGCAACAGCAAGTCCCCGCGCCGGTCATTTGGGCGGCGCGCCGAGGATGTTGGGCAAGAGACACCGGACGCTGCTCCGGAGCAGGCAAGCTCGGCCCCGCGCCCTCCGGCCTCACAACCTGTTGTTGAGTTTCGTGGCGTTCATCTCTCATACCCAGGCGGGACCACTGGACTCGATGGAGCAACCTTTGCCGTTGAGCGGGGCGAATTCGTCTTCCTTGTCGGACAGACAGGCTCGGGGAAGAGCACCGTCATGCGGCTCCTGACTAAGGAGATCGATGCCACATCAGGGACCGTTCGAGTAGCCGGGCGCGACCTTGGCGCCATCGACCGCAAGAAGGTTCCGTTCTACAGACGCAATGTCGGTGTGGTCTTCCAGGACTTCAAGCTTCTTCCCAACCGAACGGTCTATGACAATGTTGCTTACGCCCTGCTCGTCACGGGCCATAGCCGCAAGGAGATCCGGCGCAGGGTTCCAGACATCCTTCGGCTCACCGGCTTGGCTACAAAGCTGCACTCGTACCCGGACCAGCTTTCAGGGGGTGAACAGCAGCGTGTTTCAATCGCCCGTGCGTTCGTGAACCACCCGCCCCTCCTGCTCGCCGATGAGCCGACCGGCAACCTCGACCCTGAGACAAGCATTGGGATTATGCAGCTGCTCTACAGGATCAACCGCACTGGTTCCACGGTCTTGGTTGCGACTCACGACCACTCAATGGTCGACCGGATGCGTCGTAGGGTGATAGAGCTTGAGAACGGGCTCATTGTGCGCGATGAGGCGACTGGTCTCTATGCCCGAGATGAGAACACGCGCGAGTTTGCTGCCCGGATGCGCGGGGACGATGAAGAAGGAGGGGGGCTGTAATGGATAGCTTCAAGTTCTTCCTCAGTGAGGCCTTCAGGACTCTGCGCAGAAATGCCATGCCGTCGTTTGCGGCAATGGTCGCGGTGCTGGTGACCATGCTTGTCCTCGGTGTATTCATCCCAATTGTGCAGGCAGCAAACGGGGCGGCCAATAGTGTGCGCGGACGGGTCCTCGTGGATGTCTACATGACGACGGGTGCTACCTCGAGTGATGTCCAACGGGTCCGAGTAAAGCTCGACGGCGTCTCGGGTGTAGGGAAGGTCGAATATGTCAATAAGGACAAGGCGTATGCGACGGAGAGTAAGCGTGACCCTGAGGCCTACGCCCTGCTCGGGAGCAATCCCCTTCCTGACACATTCCGCGTGACACCCAAGAACGCGGATGACGTGACGCAGCTGAAGAACGCTCTGCTCCAGGTTAAGGCGACTGACCCTGGGATCGATAGCGTTCGGGACCGTCGTGACGATACGACGAAGATTCTTCAGGCAACGAGATTTGTGAAGTTCACTGTCGGCGTGTTGGCGGCCCTTCTTGTGGCGGCTTCGATCCTGCTGGTTGCCAACACGATCCGACTTTCACTTTTCTCCAGAAGGCGTGAAGTTGAGGTGATGAAACTTGTCGGCGCGACCGACCCTTTCATCCGCTGGCCGTTCGTATTCGAGGCGCTAATAGTGGGGACGGCCGGGGCATTAGGCGCTGTGGCCATACTGGGATTCGCCAAGGTGGCTCTGCTTGATCCCCTCGCAAATGACTTCGCGCTGATCGCAGCTCCCCGGACTATTTCCTTCCCATTGCTGGTTCTTATCCTGCTTGCGGCGGGCGCGGCAGTCTCCGCAGCTGGGTCAGTTGTTTCGCTGCGGCGCTACCTTCGCGTCTGACGCACTAGCTGCGCCGATAACCTCAGTGCTTGATGCGTACCTTCCTAAGACTCGTTGCCCTTACCCTCACCCTCTTTGTTGTGCTGGTGGCAGGCATTCGGCTGGGCGCAAACCCACTTTCGCTTCCGCAACCACTGCGGGTTTTGGCAGGTTCCACGGATGAATCGGCTTTCAACGAGGCTGCGCGACTCGTTCGTGATGATTACTACAGGCCGATCCCTACGTCCCAGATCCAAGACCGGGGAGTACAGGGCATTGTTGGCAGCCTCCATGACCGATTCTCGGCCTATCTTGATCCAGCGGCTTACAAGGTGTTCCAGCATTCAGAGAACCCCCACTTTTCTGGAATCGGGCTAAATGTCGCATTCTCTCCGCGGGGACTTCTGATCACATCGGTGTTCCCTGGCACTCCTGCGCAGAAAGCTGGCTTGACGGTAGGTGAAGTGGTCGTGAGCGTCAATGGAAGGCCGCTTGCGGGTAAGTCCGTCAACTCGTCTGTCGGGCTTGTGACTGGCCCACCGGGCTCGCCGGTGACGATTGGGGTTGTGTCGAAAGCTGGCAAGCCAAGGAGCCTCCGGCTCAAGCGGGCCACAATCCATGTGCCATCAGTTCGGTCAAAGATGGTTATCGCTGGCAACGGTAAGAAGATTGGGGTCGTGGCACTGAGCGGGTTCGTCCAGGGTGCAGGGGCTCAGGTTTCTACTGCCACGAAGCGGTTACTCAGGTTGGGTGCAACTGGGATCGTGCTTGACCTACGCGGAAACGGTGGGGGTTTGCTTGACGAGGGTGTCGCAGTTGGCAGCGTCTTTATCCCGAAGGGGACCATCGTCTCCACCAAGGGGCGTCATCGCGCCGAGCAGGTGTACAAGGCCTCAGGCAACGCCATCCCCTCCAACATCCCCGTGGTGGTCCTAGTGGACAAGGGGACCGCCAGCGCCTCCGAGATAGTTGCTGGCGCAGTCCAGGACACTCACAGAGGACTGGTGGTCGGGACAAGAACCTTCGGCAAAGGGGTATTCCAGGAGATCACCCAGCTAACTAACGGCGGGGCCCTAGATATCACCGTGGGTGAGTACTTCACACCTTCGGGGCGCAACCTCGGCGGCGGGGGAGTCAAGACAGGATCCGGCCTCAAGCCCAATGTTGCCGTTTCAGCTAACTCAAGCTCGGCTGCTGCACTTGCGGCTGCCGTACTCGCCGCCTCACACCCCCGGCATACGAAGTGAGCAACAAGAGCGGTGGCGGCAAGAGCCGCGGTAGAAAACGTGATGGAGATGGGATCAAGCGCAAGCGCGGGGGCGGAAAAGCTCCAACAAGCCGCTCGGGCAAGCCTCGCTCCAAGGTGAAGACAAAGGTCAAGGGCACCGGGCCAGTTGTTGAGGCCACGCCCAAGCAGAGCGGTAAGTCCAAGAAGGGCAGTAAGGCTGTCCGGTCCGGAGGCGTCGAGCAGGGGCCAGTCATGCTCGAAGTTGAGGACAATCAGTCTGTGACTCGCGGCAGGCCCAAGCCTCCCCGCGGCTTCAAGCCCGACAAGAAGGACAGGGGGAAGGACCCGGCTAGAGGTGGACAGAAGAGCCCACCTAAGCCTCCTGTGAAGGCACCTCAACGTGGCCTCCCTGCCGGACCAGATTCCGCCCCACCAATCAGCCGCATTGGCGTGATTGTCAAGCGAGGGCGCAAGGACACAGCGGAACCGATCTTCGGGCCTGGTCAGCGTAGGCCAATCGATTCAGGCGGCCGTGATCAGCCGCGGCTTCGCGAGGGTGACCTCGTTCTGCTCCCACCGCTGGAGCGGGACCGGAGCGGGCTTGCCCGTGTTGAGAGAGTCGTTGGCAGGATTGAGAACGCCCGCGATGTGCTGGAAGCGCTGATGCTCGACCGGGGCCTGAGTCGCGAGTTTCCCAAGGCGGTTGAGGCTGAAGCCGAAGCCGTATCCAGTCAGATCGAGGCGGGCGACAGGACTGACCTCCGGGATTTGACCACCTTCACGATTGACCCAACCTCCGCACGAGACTTCGACGACGCCATCAGCGCCGAGCTGCTCCCCAACGGCCAGAGCCGCGTTTGGGTACATATCGCCGACGTTTCAGCGTTTGTTCGGCCAGGATCGAAGCTTGATGACGAAGCTAGGCGCCGCTCAACAAGCGTCTACGTTCCTGGCGCTGTCGAGCCGATGATTCCTCACTCACTGAGCAGCGGGGCCTGTTCGCTCCTGCCAGGGGAGGATAGGCTGGCGGTGACAATCAGAATGGACTTCGACGGACCAGACTGTGTCGCCAGCGAGGTCTCAAGGTCAATCATCAGGTCAGACGAGCGGTTGGACTACGACGAGGTTGACCGGATTCTGCGGGGTGAGGTTGCTGCACGTGAGCCATGGGCGACTCCACTGGAGGTGGCCCGGGGCGTGTCCCTCGCTCTGGCTGCACGCAGGGCCGAGCGCCACGCTCTGGCGATCAACCGTCCTGAACCGGAGTTCATCTTTGATGAGGAGGGCAATGTGACCGGGTGGCGCCAGGTTGAGCAGACTGAGAGCCATCGGTTGATCGAGATGTTGATGGTTGCTGCCAACTCCGAGATCGCTCGGATTCTGGTGGAGCGTAAGGCGCCAGCCCTGCATCGAGTTCATGAGCGGCCAGATCCAGCCAAGGTTGAAGTTCTGTTGAACAGGCTTGCGTCGTTGGACATTCCAACACCGCCTGCTCCGAAGTCCATGTCACCGAGCGATGGGGTCAGGATTTCTGCTGAGGCGTCAGTCCTAGTGGATCACTGGACCCGCAAGGAGAATCGGGGGAGGTTGGGGATCACGACATTGGTGCTGCGCGCACTCCAGCAGGCCCGCTACGACCAGGATGCACTCGGTCACAGTGGGCTCGGGCTTGAGGACTACTGTCACTTCACATCCCCGATTCGTCGTTACCCAGACATCGTTGTCCACCGGGCGATCCTGTCCTCCTTGGGCTTGGGAGAGGACAAGCCTTCGGCTGGAGCCATCGGGGAGCTGGGTGAGTGGACTAGCGCCCGGGAACGCGAAGCAATGGTGATCGAGCGTGACGCCGATGACATCGTCAGCTGTTTCCTGCTGGCCCGCGAGCTCAGCACTGCTGGGAGCAACACTGTCTTTGACGGTGAGATCGTGGGCGTGATCGGCGCCGGCCTGTTTGTGGACTTTGGCGGCGGTTTTGAGGGGATGCTGCCGGTGCGTCGACTTAAGGACGGCTGGTGGGATCTCAATGAGGAACAGACGATGCTTATTGCCGACACCGGCAAGCGGCTCAGGCTTGGGGATCAGATCAAGGTTGAGGTTGGCCGTGTGGATTGTCCACGTGGACGCTGTGACCTCTATCCCGTTGCCGCCCGCGACTAGGCTTCGCAGGGAGGAGTTGATCGGCTATGGCTGCAAAGAAGAACAAGGGCGGGATCAAGGACCCAATCACCAGCGGCATTGTCGCCAATAATCGGCGGGCTGGACACAAGTACGAGTTCCTTGACAAGTACGAGTGTGGAATCCAGCTTCTTGGCACAGAGGTTAAGGCGCTTAGGCAAGGTACGGCTCAGCTGTCAGACGCCTACGCGACGATTGAGCGGGGCGAGGTGTGGCTTCTGAACATGCATATTCCTCACTACACGCCGGCGGCTCATGACAACCACTTGCCCGAACGCCCGCGCAAGCTGCTCCTACACAGGAGGCAGATTGAGAAGCTTCTCGGTCAGACTGCTGAAAAGGGGCTGACTCTTGTTCCAACCAAGGTCTACTTCTCCGGCCAGCACGCCAAGGTTGAGATTGCCGTTGCCCGGGGCAAGCAGTTGCATGACAAGCGCCGAACGCTGAAGGACAAAGAGATGAAGCGTGAGATGGATCGGGCCGAGCGCCATCGCCGCTGATCTGACAGTTGAGGGGCGAAGGTCAGCTGGGCTTGACGGTCTGAGAGGACTTGCTGCCCTCTCGGTGCTCGTCTTTCATGTTTGGCTCTACCGAGTTGGCCGGCCCAAGTACGACCACTTCGCTGTCATGGATCATGTCTTCTTCACCCTGAACCTTGGGCTCCTGTGCTTCTTCGTCCTCTCGGGTTACCTCCTCTACGGGAGCTTCGTTCGCGCTGCGGTGACAGGGGGGCAGCGTTTGAGTACTAGGGCTTACGGCAAGAAACGGTTCGCCAGAATTGTCCCCGCGTACTACGCCAACCTCGTCGGCTGCCTTGCGATCTATGCGCTCTCCGGCTACTCCCACATCACGCCCCCTCTCAGGCAGCTCCCGGTGTTCTTTCTCTTCGCCCAGAACTTCTCGCTGTCCACAATGATGCAGCTCAATCCGGTGGCGTGGACGCTCTGCGTGGAGATGGCCTTCTACATTGTCTTGCCGCTGATCGGGCTCGTTGCCCTGAGGATTGGGAGGCGGGGCTCCCTACAGGCACTGCTGCTGATCGGGCTTGTTGCCATCGGCTGTGTCTGGAATGTCCTTGCCTGGGATCACGGTCTGAGCGAGGTTTGGAAGAAGGCTTTGCCTGGCTACATCGGCTATTTTGCCTGCGGGATGCTGGTTGCCCTGTGGGCCGAGCGGAGGAAGGCGTTCGGGAGAGTCCCTCTGAGGCCGTTCCCCACGGGCATCATCTTTCTGGCTGGTGTCGTCCTAGTCGTAGTTGACGCTTTTTGGAGGGAGGCCCCAATGACCCTCCAATCTCTTCACGCGCCGTTCATCAACCTCCTTGCGTCGGTCGGGTTTGCTCTGGTGATCGCCGCCGTCGTTGGCGGAACCGGGAGAGCGGCCAGAGCAACGGCATTCCGGCCCATCGCCGCCTTGGGTGTCATCTCATACGGGGTCTATCTGTGGCACCTGCCCTTGATTCTCGCCCTCAAGGAGGTTGATCTCCTTCCCCATGCCCTTGTGCCACGAATCGGCGTCGTCCTAGCCGTTTCAGTCATCGCCGGCTTTCTTTCGTGGCGCCTTGTGGAGCAACCAGCGATCCGCTGGGCCCACCGCCGGGTAGTTCCATCTGACCAGGTCTTGGCAGGCGCCTAGTGGAGGTGTTTGCTTATTGCTGGGCTGCGGCTACACTTGTGAAGCAACAAACACCAACGGGGACGACAGGCTTCGACGCGGTTGTTTCGCGGGGGTGGTTGCGAGTCGAGGTGCTGGCCGGCCTCGTTAAACAGCCAGCAAAAACCATAAGTGCGGACTCACATGAGTACGCCCTCGCTGTCTAGCAAAAACTAGACGAGTGGGGTATCGGCCCCCGAAGCCTGCGGCGGGGATCGCCGGTATCAATAGCAGGATCACCCGGTGAGGAAAGACCTCGCCAATCCGGGGACATTTTCAGGAGGACTGGTCCCAGGTAACCCCGCCGGTGCGGCGACCCAGGGATGAGATCAGAGCACCGGACACACTCGTAGACACCACTCTTTGCACAGCTGCGGACGCGGGTTCGACTCCCGCCGTCTCCACTAATTCCACTCCAGCCGGTCAGACCAGAGGTCGGGCCAGCTGGAGTGGACTCTTGTTTGTTGAGGTTGTTAGGGGGAGTAGGCTGATCTTTAGTGATGCCCAATCAGCTCAACGCCGAGTCTGTGGTTCCTCAGATCATCGCTGAGGTTGAAAGCCGCCTAAGTGACTTCAGGGATCCCAAGCAGGAGTGGCGCCGCCTCATTGCGGAGGCCTTTGGGACGTTCTTCTTAGTCCTTGTGGCAGCGGGCGGACCAATGATGGACGCCGCGTTTCCGGCCAGCGTCGGCCGTGTTGCAGCTGTGGTGGCCCCTGGGCTGATGGTGATGGCGATCATCATGTTCATGGGCAAGGTGTCCGGCGCGCATCTGAACCCAGCGGTCAGCGTGGCGTTTGCCCTCAGGCGTGACTTTCCTTGGAGGCGGGTCCCGGGGTATCTAAGTGCCCAGCTAGTTGGGGCGCTTGGTGCGGCCTGGTTTCTGCAGGAGATCCTTGATGTTTCGGCTCGTTTGGGCGGCAGCTACCCGGCATTGACCAGCTCGGACAGTGCGGCCTTCCTGATGGAGATGGTTCTGACCCTCGGCTTAGTGAGCGTGATCCTTGGAACAGCCTCAGGCGCCCAGAACATAGGCATCATTGGTGCAGTTGGCATCGGAGGTTATGTTGCGCTTGCCGGCCTCTGGGCTAGCCCTCTGACAGGCGCTTCAATGAATCCGGTCAGGACCCTCGGACCCGGCCTTGTCGCAGGCGACCTGACCTCATCATGGGTTTATGTAGCCGGCCCTCTCGTGGGCGCGGCGCTGGCGGCCGCGATGGCAATGGTGCTTCGCGGTCCAGGCGGTGGGCGCTCAGGCTCACTTGCGGCCCAGGGCTCAATCAACCCTGAGATCTCCGAGCCCCGCAAGCCCTGAAGGGCGGATCGAGCTTTAGGCCTTTGAGTCCCGGCGCCGACATGACAACCATTCTCCTACTGGCCCTGGGTTCGGCGATCTTCCCGACCTTGCTCGCCGCTGCGGCAGTGATTCTCTCCCGTGAGAATCCTTCCCGCCTGCTTGTCTCTTTCTGGCTCGGTGGAATCGTGACAAGCGTCGCACTTGGTTTGGTGATTATTGCGCTGTTTGGGTCGCACGCGGCCTCGCTGAGTAAGGCTGGCTCGGGGCTCTCCCCGCTTCACCTAATGCTCTTCGGGGTCCTCGTGATTCTGCTCGCGCTGCTTCTGGGAACCCCTCGAGGGCAGGGGATAGTGGACGGATGGCGGGCGAGACGTCCGCACCGTAATACCGATGCGGAATCCGCCCGGACTCCTTGGGCCGAGCGGATGCTTGACCGCGGGACCGTCGGGATCGCGGTCTGCGCTGGCGCAGTCCTCAACCTCCCGGGCCCCTTCTACCTGTTGGCCCTCGGGGATATCTCGCAGGGCCACTATGGGCCGTTGACAGCGTTCCTACTTGTCGTTGGTTTCAACCTGATCATGCTGTTGATGATCGAGATCCCTCTGATTGGCTTTCGGTTCGATCCGAAGGAGACCGACCGACTCGTGGGGCGACTGTCCGAATGGCTCAACCGGAACGGCATGAGAATAGTTGCCGTGATTGCGATGGTCTGGGGGGTAAGCATGGTTTACAAGGGGGCTGCTGGGCTTGTCAACCCAGCGCGGTCGCAGGCAGCGGAGAGCGTAAGTAGGAAGCTGACATTGGGTCCCGCTGGGAGGGATCAGGAGTTGAGGAAGTCGTACTCGGTTACGTCGAACTGCTGAGTCCGACGCACATACTGGCTCATGTAGCCCGGCCAGTTGGCGACGACCCGGCCGTCACTGTCCCGGTACCAAGAGTCACAGCGCACCCAGGCGGTGCCTTGGAAGTTCGCCTGAGTCTCCCTATCTGAAGCTAGCGCCACTTCGGGTCTAACTGAGACGGCCGCAGCGCCACGCGCTTCAACGGCAGTCAGTGCCTGCCTCAAGTAGGCGGCTTGGGCCTCGAGGTAGACGAGGATGGACCCCCCTGAAGTATTGGTGTTCGGGCCGTACATAAGGAACATGGAGGGGAAGCCAGGCACTGTCATTCCCAGATGCGCGTGTGGTCCGTCAGACCAAGCGGTGTGAAGGTCAATGCCTGCCTGACCCGTGATCTCCATGGGGAACATGAAGTCATTCGTCTTGAACCCGGTCCCGAGAATGACAACATCCGTGGGGCGCTCCACGCCGTCGGCAGTGACCACTGCATCGGGGGTGAACCCGGTAACGGCATCGGTGAGTAGATCCACATTGGGAAGCTGGAGGGAGGGGAGGAAGTACGAGCTAAACAGAACCCGCTTGCACCCGAAGGTGTAGTCCGGCCAGATCTTGGCTCTAAGGACGGGGTCCTTGACCTGTGCCTTCATGAAGAATGTGGAACGCAGCCGCCCGAGCATGCCCAGGGTCCGTGGGTGGCGGATCATGGCGGTGAGGGTCTCGCCGTAGTAGAAGATGAACTTGCGGCGCCAAGCCTGAACGCCCGGAATTCGTTTGATGGCGAACGCGACGGCGCTCGGATAGGTGCGGTTACGACGTGGCATGAACCAGTTTCCAGTTCGCTGGTAGACATCCAAGTGTCCAGCCGCTTCGGCCACTTCGGGGATGAACTGAACTGCACTGGCTCCGGTTCCGATCACTGCGACTCTCTTGCCAGAAATGTCAACGGATTGGTCCCACTCGGCGGAGTGGAAGATCCGCCCCGTGAATGCTTCCATTCCCGGGATGTTGGGGACGGCTGGCTGGTGGAGCTGACCGGTTGCCAGCACAAGGGCCTTGGCGCGTATCTGCCGGCCGGTGGCCGTGCTGATCTCCCACACTAGGTCTGTGTCACTCCAGCGGCAGCTGTCGACCTTTGTGTTCGGGGTGATGGCTGAGTCAAGCCCGTGGCTGGAAACCACGGCTTTGATGTAGTCAAGGATCTCGGGCTGGGTCGGGCAGAGGCGCTTCCAGTCCTTGCGTTGGTCGAAGGAGAAGGAGTAGAGGTGGCTGGGTACATCACATGCCGCGCCTGGGTAGTCGTTGTGTAGCCATGTGCCACCGGGCCCTGAGGCTGAGTCGATGATCTCAATCTGTGCGAAGCCGTGCTCCCGCAGCTGAATGGCAGCGGCTATCCCGCCAAACCCAGCGCCAACTATCAGTGCGTCAAGTGGCTGCTGGGCATCCATGCGGTCAGTCTACGACCGAACTCAATGGTGAGCTGGTCACTCCAGGGAGTCCAGCAGCGCTGTCACATCGCGATGAGCCAAGACAGCGGACGGATTGAGCTGGAGCTCACGGAGGTAACGCTTCCCGAACTCAGTCTCGGTGTCTGGTGGGTTGAGGAGGCCTTGGAGACGCTCAAGTGCGGGCGGCTGCGTCGGGTCAGCCTCGTCGGGGTCTGCTGCCTCAGCGTCGATTGCCGCGATCAGTCCTGACAGGGATCTGAGCCACGCAAAGCGGGGATCGCCGAGAGCAGCTGAGAGCTGCTCGTTGGGGTTCATGGTGTGACCGGTCGCCTTCTCCATCTCCACAACCTGCGCTGCTAGCAACAGCCCGTGCAGGGTGAGTAGTGCCTGACGGAGCTCCCGCTGTGAATCGCTGGTCATTCTTGGATTGTAGGGCCGTGTTTGGGCCTGTACCCTGCCGATCAATGCTCAAGCGCTACCCAATTGGCTTCATGCTCGCGGCCGCGGTTCTCCTTTCGGCGTGCGGAACTGGGGCGGGGGCTTCTGGATCGCTTCAACCCGAGGCCAAGACGACAGCCCACGGATCGGCTTCAGCTTCTGGAGCGACGACCACTGTCCCTACGACAACTGCTCCCAAGCTGATCGGAGGCGGCAGTGCCAAGTGCACGGCCGCCGCGGCGCTTAAGGCCGCGCAGGCCGCGCTTCACGCCAAGGAGGTCGCCATGAGTCAGAACGTTTGCGCTGATGGGTGGATGGTTGTCCTCGCTGGCACGGGTGGGGAAGCCGGTTACCTGACTACCTTTGTTTTTCAGGCTGAGGGTCCCTTCTGGGTGCCTCAGCAGCGAGAGAAGGTATGCGTTCAGCCATCGCCGGTTCCGCGCAAGATCTACGGCCTGGCCTGCAGCGACAGCTGAGGGTCGCGCGCACAGCGGGCAGGGGCGCTAGGTTCCCCCTCAATGTTTGATCATCTTCTCGCACCGAACCGCGTAGGCCAGTTGGAGCTGCCAAACAGCGTTGTGATGGCTCCCTTGACTCGCATGCGGGCTTCAGCCGACGGAGTAATGGGACCTCTGAATGCCGACTACTACGCCCAGCGAGCCTCGGCCGGCCTGATCGTCGCGGAGGGAGCATTCCCCCATCACTCGGGAAAGTCATACCCCGGTCAGCCGGGCCTTGAGACTCCTGAACAGATTGAGGGCTGGCGACTGGTTACCGATGCAGTGCATGAGGCCGGAGGGCTGATCTTCGTACAAGTCATGCACGGGGGCAGAATCAGCCACCCCCGCATCATTCCCGGGGGCCTGACTCCTGTCGCTCCGAGTGCGGTTCAGCCAGAAGGCCTCGCGCGTATCGAGGGCGAGAAGCTTCCACTCCCCATGCCAAGAGCATTGGAGACCGACGAGCTTGTAGAGGTACAGGAGCATTACGCGACTGCTTCGGCCAACGCGATAGAGGCCGGCTTTGACGGCATTGAGCTCCACTCGGCAAACGGGTATCTGCTCCACGAGTTCCTTTCGGATGTGACAAACCTCAGGGACGACGGCTATGGCACTGACGTCAATGGACGCGTTCGGTTTGTCGTGGAGACCGCAAAGCTTGTGGCCGAGCGGATCGGTGCTGAGCGGGTTGGAATCCGGATCAGCCCAGGTCAAAATGTCAATGACATTTCGGAGACCGACGCGCTCAATACTTACCCCGTCCTGCTGGAGCAGCTGAATGAATTGGGCCTTGCATACGTCCACGCGATGGAATCACCACCAGACACAGGGTGGTCGGGGTTGGACCTTGTCCGGGAGCATTGGACTGGGACATTGATCGCAAACTCGAATTTCTTCACGGACTGGGATCCGGGGGAGGCCGACAAGCTCCTTGCTGACGGCCGCGCCGATCTCTACTGCTACGGACGCCGTTTTATCTCCAACCCTGATCTTGTCGAACGCATTCGGCTCGGTGCTGAGTTGACCGAGTCCGACGCCAAGACGTTTTACGGCGGTGGAGCAGAGGGGTACACCGACTACCCCACCCTCACCGCACCAGCCTGACCCACGGCCAGGGTGGTAGGTCAGGTTGGGCTATTGGCTAGGTGCAGCTGCTCTTGGCTGTGACGGTTCCGGTCCTAGTCGTCGCGGATACCTTCAGCACCTTGGATGTGGCGTTGTAGCTCCAGGCGCTAGTCGGAAGCGTGGCAGTCCCGAGCTTCACGACACACGGGACGAACGGCTTGTTCAGCGTCCCCAGGGCTGCTTCGATTGAGTAGGTGCGCGTGGCTGAGCCACCAATCGCAAGTGCCCATGTGTTCGTTCCCTCAGTGGAGCTGAGGGTCTCGCCTGGCCCGAGTGCGCCGGTCCAGGCGCCCCGAGGGAATGCCACGATGCGGCGCTGGTCTTGGCGGTCTGAAAGATGAACCACGCCCGTGCCGTAGTTGCTCAGAGTCCACACGTCGGGGCTGATCAGTGGGATCGCAGCCCCGGCCTTGACAAACAGTGGAATCTGGTCGATTGGAGCGGCCACGGTGCGGTCGGCGCCGCCCGCGAGGACAGTTGACCCGGTTGGCTCCAAGGCTCCGGTTGATGGGTTCATCCGAGCCGAGCGCCAGAGGTCAACCCATGAGCCTGATGGCAGGTAGGCCTTACGGGTGGTTGCGCCCGCTGCCAGCACGGGGGCGACCAGAAGGTCTGGGCCGAACTGGTATTCATCGTCGGCGGCGATTGCCTTTGCGTCCTTAGGCCAGTTGAGCATCAGGGCGCGCATCATCGGCATGCCGGTCGCGTCGTACTGCTTCTGCGCCGCGGCAAGGTACGGATACATCTGCGTGCGCAGCTTGGAGTACTTGGTCCAGATTGGAAGCACCGCCGTGCCGGTCACCTGAGGTCGTGGAACGTAGCTGGCAGTTACTCCATCGGTTTCGTTGCGCATCACTCCGGAGGCGAATCCAACCTCCACCCAGCGCTTCAGTAGTTCCTCTGAGAGGAGTGCAACCGAGCTTGAGAGCGAGAAGTATCCGCCAATGTCTGAGCCCCAGAGGCTCACTCCCGAGAGGCCCATGCCGATGCCGTTCTTGACTACTGAGGAGAGGCCGTCAAAGCCCCAGTCAGTGCTTGGGTCGCCGCCCCAGACAACTTGGGCGTACTGGGCTGTCCCGGACCAGCCGGACCGCTGGAAGCGGGCAAGTGGACGTTCAACCGTTGCTGCGAAGTCGGAGGCAGCCTTGTGGTAGAGGCGTGGGTAGACATTGTGCATTTGGCCCGCTGGCGTTCCGTCGGAGGCGACTGAATCGAGCGGTGTGTACTCGCCGAAGTCCTCCATCCACCCGTCGTAGCCGTGATCTACCGCGCGCTGCAGGAGGCCTTGGAACTGGCTGACACCGAGCGGATTGCTGAAGTCGTACTGCCCGACATGGAAAGTCTGCGACGCGACGTAGCGATAGACATACGGGGTCCCCGAGCTGGTCTTTGTGAGTGCGCCGGCTGCTGATGCCGGGTCGAAGGCTTCGCTGTACGTGTCGCAGACCATTGGGTTGAAGTAGGTCGTCACAGCCATCCCCGCGCCGTGCCAGAGGTTGGCCCGGTTAATCATGGACTGCTCATTGCCGCGATCCGACCCGCAGGGCAGGTAGTGGCTGTACGTCATTGAGACTGATGTGGGTGAGCCAGCAGACTTGAGGGTTGCGATCTGTGTTGCGGGGTCGCCGGGGGCTTGGAACCAGGGCCCGAAATACCATGGGGCCGCAGCGGCAGGCTGTCGTCCGGTTGTCTGGGTGTAGAGCGCAAGGGTCTGGGCTGGCGTGCCACCCGCGAAGACACGGAGAGCGAGTGTGCCACCGGCAACGTCGACAGACCAGGTCTTGGCCGTCTTGCCACCGAACGTGAAGTGGCTTGTGTCATTCCGGTCGATTAGGACGCCGTAGCCCCTCGTGGAGAGCGTCCATGGGACTGGGAAGTAGGTGGAGTCCATTCGGCCGCGCGAGCCACCCGGCGGAAGGGTCGCACCGACTCCACGCCACTCATTTGGCTGCCATGGACCGTCGGACACGTAGTTTTCGACCGTTGAGGCACCGGCCGTGCCCCCGCGGGAGACCATGTCTGCTCGCTCGCCAAACCCAAACCAGCGTTCGTTCTTGACGGCCTTGAAGTCAATTCCGATGGAGTCCGGTGCCCCGGGGCCTCCTGTGGACACGGCTGACAGGGCGCGGATCCCACCGGATGCTGCGCCGAGTGTGACGCTGATCTTCCTCTTGGCAGGGTCTGAGGTAGAGAAGATGATCGTCTTGGTCCCGTTGCCGGCGGTGGTTGAGCTGACCATCGAACCGGCCTTGTAAGTCTTGGTTCCAACCTTGAGCCAGAGCCCGAGGGATGAGGTCGCGGTGTTGAGACCTCCGCTGAGGAGCGTCGGGGTGGATGCCTGGACGGGCGCTGCCATCAGAAGTCCGGCTGCTACTAAACCAGCAACTCCTGCTGCTCTACCTCGTGATCCCATGACGCTGCCTCCCCCAAGTCGCGTGGAACTCCTATCTGGCGATGAGTCTGGCACATAGACACTCGCCGCGCGCCGCGACTTGACGCGGCGTCAAGGAATGAGCCATGGCCTTTCTGCGGAGGTCAGGCGGGCTGGTTGGGTACTTCGGCGAGCAGGGCGTTCAGGTCGAGGGGCAGGGTTCCCATCTCGAGCGTGCCGTCAGTGTTGCGTGGCCATTGGGACTCGGCTCGGTCTCGGTAGAGCTCCAGGCCGTTCCCGTCTGGGTCGCTGAGGTAGATCGCTTCGCTGACCCCGTGGTCCGCGGCCCCCTCAAGTGGGTGTCCTGCATTCAACAGTCGACGCAGAGCGTCGGCCAGCGCGGGGCGGTCGGGGTAGAGGATTGCGGCGTGGAAGAGGCCAGTGGTTCCTGGGGGCGGTGGGTTGCCACCGCGGCTCGCCCATGTGTTGAGACCGATGTGGTGGTGGTAGCCGCCTGCGGAGAGGAACGCGGCCTCATCTCCGTGTCGTTGTGTGAGCTCAAATCCGAGTACGCCCCCGTAGAAGGCAATAGCCCTGTCGAGGTCGGACACCTTGAGGTGGAGGTGTCCGATGGTTGTTCTCGGGTCGAGAGGGGGCATTGCTTACGCAAGGTTAGCAAAGGCTGGAGGCGGGGGGAGTGGCGGCCAGCGTATGCTCGGCGAGTCGCGGAATGCCGCGTTGAATACAGAGACCGGAGGATGGAATCGTGGGCGAATTTGAGGGCAGAACAGTCTTTATGTCGGGCGGCAGCAGAGGGATCGGCCTTGCGATCGCTGAGAAGCTTGCATCCGAGGGGGCCAATGTTGCCTTCGTAGCCAAGACAGATACTCCTGATCCCCGACTCCCAGGCACGATCCACACTGCAGCAGCCGCAATCGAAGCTGCTGGTGGCAACGCTCTTCCCATCCTTGGGGACATCCGCGACGAGGACTCAGTTACCTCAGCGGTAGAGAAGACGGTCGCCCAGTTCGGCGGGATTGACATCTGCATCAACAATGCCTCGGCAATCAACCTCTCAGCGCCGGGGGACCTTCCAATCAAGCGCTTTGACCTGATGCTCAACATCAACGCCCGGGGCGCATTTGCCGTCACTCAGGCGTGTCTTCCCCACCTGCGCAACTCAGATCGCGCGCACATCCTTTCCTTGAGCCCGCCACTGGACTCAGACCCGAAATGGCTGGCCACCCATGCCCCGTACACGCTCTCGAAGTTCGGCATGTCGATGCTGACTCTGGGGTTCGGCGCAACAGAGGCAGTCAACGGCGTGGCAGCCAACTGCCTCTGGCCTCGCACGATCATCGCGACCGCAGCAGTCCAGAATCTCCTCGGTGGGGATGAAGCGATGAGTCGCACTCGGACGCCGGGGATCATCGCGGACTCCGCTGCTGTGATCCTTGCCCGCGATCCTGCCTCCTGTACCGGCAACACATTCATTGACGACGAGGTTCTCGCAGAGGCAGGGATTACCGACCTCTCCGGCTACCGCGCGGCTCCAGGTGGCGAGTTGATCCTCGATGTATTCGTTGACGGATGGGGCGATTTCGGGCCTGACGGTCCGGCTGTATAGCGAGGCTCTCCTGATGGCGTAGTGGTGGTCGGTTGTGCCACTGCGTCATCCCGTCGTGACGCGGTGTAGCATTCCGTTGACTCGCGAGTCAATGTTCGCGAACGACCAGTTTTCAGACTGAAAGGGATCACCGCACCATGGCAACGACAGCACCTGAACCAACAGCCGACGAGACTCCAGCACCGGCTCCAGTCAAGTTTTCGCTCGAACTCAGCGACGAGCAGAAGGAAGTCAAGGATTGGGTCCACGGCTTTGCCGAGGGCGTAATGCGCCCCGCAGCCCACGAATGGGATGAGCGCGAAGAGTTCCCATGGGAAATCGTCCAGGAAGCAGCCAAGATCGGCCTGTACGGCTTTGACGCCATGGCACAGTTCTTCGGTGACGAGACAGGCCTCTCCCTTCCGATTGTCAACGAGGAGCTCTTCTGGGGCGACGCTGGCATCGGGATGTCAATCATGGGCACCGGCCTTGCCGTTGCCGCGATTGTCGGGCAGGGCACCGGCGAGCAGATCGGCGAATGGATCCCGCAGTGCTACGGCACGGCAGACGACGTCAAGATCGCGGCCTTCTGTGCTTCCGAGCCAGAGGCAGGTTCAGACGTGTCAGCTCAGCGCACGACTGCCAAGTACGACGAGGCCACGAACGAGTGGATCCTCAACGGGCAGAAGTCATGGGCCACAAACGGTGGTATCGCCAATGTTCACGTCGTGACCGCGACGGTTGACAAGGAGCTCGGCTCACGTGGCCACGCAGCGTTCATCATTCCTCCGGGAACCAAGGGCTGCGAGCAGGGTGCCAAGGTCAAGAAGCACGGCATTCGCGCTTCACACACGGCGGATGTTCACCTTGACGACTGCCGGATCCCAGGTGACTGCCTCCTTGGTGGCAAGGAGAAGCTCGATGAGCGACTTGCCCGAGTTCGCGAGGGCAAGAAGAGCAAGGGGCAGGCCTCGATGCAGACCTTCGAGGCAACCCGTCCGACCGTTGGTGCTCAGGCCCTCGGTATCGCCCGCGCAGCCTACGAGTACTCCCTTGAGTACGCCAAGACACGCGAGCAGTTCGGTCGCCCAATCATCGACAACCAGTCCATCGCATTCGACCTCGCCGACATGGCGATGGAGATTGACGCCGCACGCCTCCTGGTTTGGCGTGCAGCTTGGATGGGTCGCACCGGTGTTGAGTTCAAGCGCGCCGAGGGCTCAATGAGCAAGGCAAAGGCTGGAGAGGTGGCCGTCAAGGCAACTGAGCGTGCCATCCAGATTCTCGGTGGCAACGGTTACACCCGCGAGTACCCAGTCGAGCGTTGGCATCGCGATGCCAAGATCTACATGATCTTCGAGGGAACCTCAGAGATTCAGCGGGTTGTTATCTCGCGTGCCATCAGTGGCATGCGCCTCCGCTAGGCAGACGGATTGAAGGGACGGGGCGCGTTGCCCCGTCCCAGTTCCGTTTCCGGGGTGGCCCCGCACTACGCTTGGAGGGAACTTCCGATGAGCAACACTTTCAACCGCAAGCAACTCACCGCCAGAGGCTTAGGCTCGGCCGCTCTGCTGTTGGCGTGCGGGGTTTCGCTGGCTGCCCCAGCCGCTGCTTCAACCGATCGCACTCGCGACGGTAGTGCCGCGAATGCTCCGACAGGGCCCCAGTGGCCGCTTGATCTCCGGGCTGCGACGCTGACTCAGAAGGGGCTCAATGTCGTTCTGTCACTGCGGACCTCAGGCACGATCTCTGCAGCGAGTATCTCCGCTTTGGATGGTCGGTCACTCTGTGTGGAGCTGTTTAGGCCTGGAACTGGGGTCGCGGTGCGCAGGCTTTGCGTCAAGGCCGTTGACGGAAAGCCGAGGATCGTGAAGGAGGACCTCAACGGGGCCGGAGATCCCTCAGGACCGAAGGTGCTTCCAGGTGTTTCGATCAGCAGGCCCGCTTCGAACAGGCTTGTTGCCACAGTCCCGGCGACCGGGGCCGGGCTCGGGATCGGCAAGTTCCGCTGGCAGGCGTCCAGTGCGTGGGTTGACTCCGCCGGTTGCACGGTGCCGGGGTGTTCAGACCGTCTTCCCGCGAGCCCTGCGTCTGCCCGTTATGTCAAAGCGGTCCCATCAGGGTGCGTTGCGAAAGGTGCGTCGGTCAGGTCGAACTCAAGCCGCGCCCACCGAGTCGTAGCAATCTCTTTTGACGATGGGCCATCGCCCTACACGGCGGGGATGCTCGCGACCCTGAAGCGCCACGGCGCCCATGCAACCTTCTTTGAGGTCGGGAACCAAATGTCGGGGCGCTCGGCAGTTCAGAAGCAGATCCTTGCCCAGGGCCACATGATCGGCGACCACTCCTGGTCCCATCCAGTGTTGTCGGGTGGGGGTACATTTGCATCATCTGAGCTGAGGCGGACTAAGGCCCGGATTACCTCGCAGGTCGGCTTTACTCCGTGTCTGTTCCGCGCTCCGTATGGGGCAATTTCCAGTTCTCTAGTGGGGATTGCGAGAGCCCAGTCGATGCTCACGATCCAGTGGGATGTAGACCCAACGGACTGGGCACGACCGGGATCGGGTGCGATTGCGAGCCGAGTACTGGCGCAAGTTCGCCCCGGGTCGATCATTCTGATGCATGATGGTGGTGGCGACCGGTCACAGAGCGTCGCAGCCGCCGACACGATCCTTTCCACCCTCTCGCGCAGGGGGTATCGCGTTGTCAGTGTCGAAACGCTACTGGGACTCAAAATAACTTACGGATGACGATGACTAACAAACGCACAACTGCTGCAGTGGTTACGGCCCTTGCGGGTTGTGCGTTTGCTGCGAGCAACACGGTTGCCTTGGCTGACACGTCAGGAGGCGCGGAGCCCGGAACCACGACCACAACGGTCAAGCCGAAGCCAAAGCCGAAGCCGAAGCCGAAGCCCAAGAAGCCAGTCCCGCGCTTTCCCATCAAGACAGAGCAGGACCTGACCGGGGTTCTGATCACCCAGTACTGGTCGGTCCCAGAGCGCTGGTTCAAGGGGGTCAAGATCAAGGCACCGGGCTTGAAGGGGCTTCATCGCGTTGACTGGCTCTACTCGTCCAGCGGCGTTGCCATGGAGGGTGACGGAACCGCAGAGAGCGGAGCGCACGTTCACTGGGTAAGCGGAGGCCACTGGATGGGCGGCAGTCAAGGGCTGGCAGTATGGCCACCCTTCTGGCTCAACGAAGGCTTTTGGTGGACGAAGGCTCCTGCCGGTCACAGAAAGGTCACGTTTAGGCTTTCGGCGGGAGGCTGGTCCAGAGGAAAGGGTGTTATCTGGGTGCCGCCCAAGTACGTCCGTTTCGGTAATGGCGCATCACGCCCTCTGAAGGATTGGGGGTCGATCGCCGTTGACCCGAAGGTCATCAGCTTTGGAAGCGCAGTCAAGATTCCGTATCGCCGAAACTGGCTCTGTGCCCAAGACACCGGTGGGGCGATCAAGGGGCGCCACATTGATGTCTACCGCCCAGCACCAGCCACGCGGGGTGGAGGTAGCTCACTGAGTCACGCGAAGCTTCATGTTCTTCCACCGGCGGTAGCAAGGCGGAAGATCCATGGCTGGAGATGCACTCACTAATCAGCTCGCTGGTTGCTCTGCTTGACTGAGGTCGTGTCTGAATCCATAGACGGCGACCATGTAGAGGTGAATCTAGGTGGAAAGGGAGCTATTGACCGTGAGCTCCTTGCTTGGGCCGGTTCGCATCTTGCGATAGGGGACCCTGCCCGGGTTGATCGCATTCGCGACGAGATTGAAACTGGCTTCGCGACGATGGCTCAGATTGAGCTTGCCGTCTCAGTCTTCGGCTCCTCCCGAACAGAGCGGACACACCAGCACTACGCACTCGCCCGAGACACGGCAAAGCTCCTCGGGGAGAGCGGATTTTCCATCATCACCGGAGGCGGCCCCGGCGTGATGGAGGCAGCCAACCGAGGGGCTAAGGATGCGGGCGCCCTCTCCGTCGGATGCAATATCTCTCTCCCTCATGAGCAGGAGCCCAACCCATATTTGGATCTCTCAATCACATTTGAGCACTTCTTTGTGAGGCGTCTGATGTTCGTCCGCTACTCAAGTGGGTTCCTGATTGCACCCGGTGGCTTTGGCACCTTGGACGAGATGTTCGAAGCTCTCGTGCTGATGCAGACCGGAAAGATTGAGCATTTCCCCTTGGTTCTGCTCGACTCGACATTCTGGGGCGGAATGCTTGAGTGGATTGAGGACAAATTGATGGGACTAGGTCTGGTGGATGCTGACGACCGACAGCTGGTCCACATCGCCGACACGCCGCAGGAGGCCCTTGCCGCCGTGCAAGCCGAGATTGACCTAGCTGCAGTCAGGAGTACGGGATGAAACTGCTTGTTGTCCAGCCTGATGCCGACACTCCGCTGGGCGCGCTTGAGGCCCCCATTGCGCATGCGGGAGCAGATGTCACTTGGTGGGAGCCCCGCTTTGACTCACCACCAGCGGGTCCGTTTGACGGGATCATCATCCTCGGATCTGAAGCCAACCCGGACGACGACCGCTTCGAGCCGTGGGTAGGGGCGGTGCGGGCCGAGGTGTCACTCGCGCTGGAATTAGGCATTCCGCTCTTGGCAGTTTGCTTTGGCGCGCAACTCCTTGCTGAAGAGGTTGGCGGAACGGCAATCCGGATGGACCAGCCAGAGATTGGCTGGGTCGAGATCCACCCTGTGATCGCATCAAGCGACGATCCACTGCTGAGTGTCATTCCAGATGGAGGCACCCACCTTCTGGCCTGGCACCGCTACAAGATCAAGCTCTCTGATGCGGTGGCAAGGACTGCGGCAGTAACCGTGTGTGAGCAGGCGTTCAAGGTTCTGGACGCCAACGCATGGGGCGTCCAGTTCCATCTGGAGGCCACCGGTCAGATAGTCGAGGAGTGGATTGCGAGTGCCATCGAGCGGCTCACCGCTGAGCGAGTCGATGTCGCTGGAATACGAGCTGGGCTAGAACGGTACGGCGCTGAGGCTGAGCTGATCGGTGCTGAGATCGCCGACAGATTCCTTGCTGTCGTTGAGGCCAACTCCGCTGCTTGACCTCAGGGATGGGACCCGCTGGTAGCGTGGTTGATGTGAGTAACGGTTGGCTGGTCCTACTTGGTATTGCAGCGCTCCTTCTGGTCCTAGTTATCTGGGACATCACGCAGAAGAAGCACTCGATCCTGCGGACATGGCCGATCTTGGGTCACTTCCGTTTCATCCTTGAGCTAGTGGGCCCCGAGTTGCGGCAGTACATCGTCACGAGCAACGACAGTGAGCGGCCGTTCAGCAGGGACCAGCGGCGCTGGATCTACTCCACATCGAAGGGGCAGGACAATCGATTCGGATTCGGGACGGACATGGATCTTGAGCTGACTCCCAACCATGTGATTGTGAGACCGGCAGCGTTCCCACCACAAGGCCCGGTTCCGATCCCCGGCTCACCAGTGCCAGTGGCGAAGATTCTCGGCGCTCATCGGGGGAGAACCCACGCTTTCCGGCCTGCCTCAATTGTCAATATCAGCGGAATGAGCTTTGGGGCTCTAAGTGGACCGGCAGTCGAGTCCCTCAACCGCGGGGCGACTATTGGAGGTGCCTTCCAGAGCACGGGAGAGGGGGGACTGAGTCCCTATCACCAGTGCGGAGGCGACCTGATCTTCCAGGTCGGCACCGGATACTTCGGATGTAGAGACGAGAAGGGAAACTTTGACCTCGCGCGGCTAGTGGCAATTTGCCAGCAGAATCCGGTCAGGGCCATTGAGGTCAAGCTCAGTCAAGGTGCCAAGGCAGGGTTGGGTGGAATGCTCCCTGCGGTCAAGGTCTCAAGCGAGATAGCGGCAATCAGGGGAGTTCCAGCGGGGGTTGACTGTGTCAGCCCGCCATACCACCGGGCTTTCAGCGATGAGGACAGTCTGCTCGATTTCGTCGAGCGGATTGCTGACGCGACTGGCTTGCCAGTAGGCATCAAATCTGCGGTCGGGGACGAAGGCTTCTGGGCCCGCCTCGCCAAGCTGATGGCGTCGGAAGATCGGGGGGTGGACTTCGTCGTGATCGATGGCGGTGAAGGCGGCACGGGCGCGGCACCGCTCGCTTTCACTGACAATGTCGGACTCCCGCTTACCCTTGCGCTCGCGACCGTTGTCCGGATCTTTGGAGAGCACGGGATCAACCAACAGGTAGTGATCGCTGCCTCTGGCCGGCTCGGCCTTCCTGAGAGGGGCATTCAGGCGTTTGCGATTGGCTGCGACTGGATCAACGTCGGCAGGGAAGTGATGCTGTCGGCGGGCTGCATTCAATCGCAGCGCTGCCATACCGACCGCTGCCCAACGGGGGTTGCCACTCAGAACAAATGGCTTGCTCGGGGGATTGATCCAGCGAGCAAATCCGAGCGTGTCGGTCGCTACCTATTCGGTATCCGCGAGGAGATCTTGGCGCTTGCTCGCACAGCTGGGGCGGTTCACCCCGCGGCGCTGCGTCCAGATGATGTGGATGTGCTCAACGGGCGTGAGGGGTCTCGATCGGTGGCGGCTGAGTTTGGGATCGCACCGGGCTGGGCGTCTCCCTCAGAGTCCGACCTGGCGCTGCTCATGCGCGACTGGCGGGCCGCGGCAGTTCCGGCCTGACTAGCCGGCAGTAACTGACGCGAACGCTGGGCGTTCGGCGTGGCTGATCTCGAGCTCGCTCATTGCGGTGCCTTGGGCAGCAAGGAAGGTGGTGGGTCCCACTTCGTCGAGGCGACCGTCCATCTGGAGGCGGCTGGCCACGGCCCTGAGTACAGCGAATGACATTGGTCCAAGGTCGCCCAGCTGTTGGTGATCGTTCTGACGGGTGTCAAGGTCAACCTGAGCGATGGACTCAAGGCCTCCGTAGCGGTAGGCGTCAATTAGCAGTGAGATGTCAACCCCGTAACCGGTCAGCATGGGCATCTGTTCGATGACTTCGCGGCGAACGGCTATCTCGCCCGCGAGGGGTTGGCGTACACCAGCCAAGTCTGGATAGAAGAGGTTCAGGAGTGGTCGAGCCATTAGTTCTGTCACGCGGCCGCCTCCCTCGGGGAGAGTCACTCCGGCTTGGCGGAATGGGCGGCGGTAGAAGCCCTTCACGAAGGAGATGTGGTCGTGCTCTACGAGTGGGCCGATTAGTCCACAGGCGAAGTGTTCTGTGAAGTTCTCCGAGTCGGCGTCAAGGAAGCAGATGATGTCGCCACTGATAACGCTCAAGGCCCGCCACATCGCATCACCCTTGCCGAGGACTGGACCGTATTCAGGCATCAGGCTTGACTGAGTGTGCACCTCAGCGCCAAGGCGCTCGGCGATCTCAGCCGTTCCATCCGTTGATTGGTCAACGACTACAACCTGATCAATTGTCCCGCGTTCAACCAGTGGCATTAGGGCGGCGACGATGGGGCCGATCGTCCGCTCCTCATTCCGTGCTGGCAAGCAAACGCTGATAGAGCTCTCCCTACGCAAGGCGATCCGCTGTGCAGGGAACTCTGCGTGATGAAAACTGTTGTGACGTAGCCAGTCCCGTGCAGTGGTCATCGCGTAAGCATTGCGCAGATTTGGGGTTAGGGTGAGGAACTTGGCACGCAGCCCGTCTTGGTGTTTGCGCCCAAGCTCTCGCGAGATCAGGCTGCGGCCTTAGGATCACCGTATGTCTGAGTCCCTCAAGATCCAAGGCCCAAACTTGGTTCTCCGTTTCGCGCAGCTGAGCGACGCACCCCAGCTGTTTGAGATCGGGAGTGATGTGGAGACAACGCGCTATCTCTCTTGGGGTCCATACACCGAGTTAAGCCAGGCAGAAAGCTTCATTGGCGGCATGCCCAGACAGGTAGAGGCTGGAGAGGAACTTGGCTTCCTTGTTACTCGGGGCGACGAGGTACTTGGTGTGACCGCCTTTACTGAACCCCGTCCGCGTGATCGGAGTGTGGTGATTGGCACTTGGCTAACTAAGCCAGAGTGGGGAACTGGGGTGAACACTGAGCTGAAGGCGATGATGGCCGCGTTGGCGTTCAGAGCAATGGGGATTGATCGCCTCAGCGTCTATGCCGCCGTGACTAATGAGAGATCCCGTGGCGCCCTAGGGAAGGTCGGATTCACCGAGGAGGGCACACTGCGGAGATTCCATCGCCATGGAGACGATTGGTACGACTGTGTCGTTGGTTCAGTCTTGCGAGATGAGTACGAGGTTGGGCCGCTTGCAGCGGTACCGGTTCAGATCACGGGCGATGTGCCCGCGAACTGGATTTTCTGAACTTCTAGTTTCCGCGTTCGTCCCAGGAGAAGCCACGGACGGCTAGTACTCCGCCGACTGCGCCCCAGGCGAGCAGGACCGCAAGTGAGCCCAACTGGGTACTAATCGCCTTGCCACTCACCATTGCTGCTGAGAGGCCGTCGATCAGGTGCGTGAGGGGGAGGATTTGTGCGATCTCTTTGAGGAAGGCGGGAGCTGTCTGAGTGTCATAGAAGACCCCGCTGATGAAAATCACTGGCAGGAAGATCGCATTGACATATGCGGGGGCCGCATCGAAGTTGGGTATCGCGTGGGAAAAAGCGACGCCGAGGGCGCCGAAGGTGGCGACACCGACAGCAAGGAAGATCCCGAGCTCAATCCAGTTCTTTGGCCAGCCCACGCCGAAGCCAAACCTGGCCACGAGGATGACCACAGTTATCTGGATGACTGCGTTGGTAACCGCGTTGGCCAACAGACCAGAGAGGTAGGACGCCGGTGGCATTGGCGTTCCGCGGACGCGCTTGAGGACACCTTGCTCGCGCAGGAAGGTGAGGTTGAAGGCAAGGGCTGAGAATGTTGATGCCATTACTCCCATCCCGGCGATGCCCGGAACGATTACATCCACGTACTTCTTGTTCCCGGCGAAGACGGCACCGAAGAGGAGGAGGAGAAGTAGCGGGAGCATCAGATTGAAAAATGCTGCCGAGGGATTGCGCCAAAACAGCTTGCGCTCTAACCGGTACTGCCTCCAAGCGAGGGTGACCGCCGAGCGGCGATGAGGTGCTTGTTGCTGGGCGAAGTTACTCATCTCCCGGCTCCTCCATTGTGAGGTCCAAGTAGATGTCTTCAAGGCTTGGGCGGCTGACCTTGAGGCCAGTAAGTTCCCGACCGGCAGCTAAGGCTGTCCCGGTGATCTCGTGCAGGAGCTTTGTCGGCATGTCCGTTTCGATCTCCTGCTTAGCCCCGTATTCGTCAGTCCAGCTCACACGGGCCTGGTGGGCTGTCGCCCCGCCGATGTCCTGCGGGGTTCCCTCGGCCACGACGCGGCCGTCCTTGATGATGGCAACTCGGTCTGCCAGCTCTTGGGCCTCGTCGAGATAGTGGGTCGTGAGGACAATCGTCGTGCCGAGCGAACGGAGCGAGCGGATGGTCTCCCAGGCGGCACGGCGAGCTTGAGGGTCAAACCCCGTGGTGGGTTCGTCAAGGAAGACAAGGTCCGGATCACCGATCAGAGCCAAGGCTAGGTCTAGGCGGCGCCTCTGGCCACCCGAGAGGGTGCGGCTACGACCGTCCTCCTTGCCCTGCAGGCCCACCAGAGCGATCGTCTCATCAACGTTGCGTGGCGCTGGGTAGAGGCTGGCGAAGTGCGAAAGAGCCTCGTGCACTGTGAGGTTGGCATAAAGAGCGCTGTTCTGGAGGACAATCCCAACACGCTCACGCAGGTCGCGCGGGCGACCTTCAGGGTCAAGTCCGAGGACGGTCACTCTGCCACTGGTGCGGGCCCGGTAGCCCTCGAGGATCTCCACCGTCGTAGTTTTCCCGGCGCCGTTTGGTCCAAGCAGTCCGAACACCTCACCCCGGCGCACCTCGAATGAGAGGCCGGCTACAGCCTCTGTCTCCCCATAGGACTTGTGGAGGTCAATGACCTCGATCGCTGTGTCGCTGCTGCTCACAGTTGGCATCTTCCCATTGCGCCAGCGGCAAAGACGCGCGGTTGCCTCACGGGACAGTTCCAAGTTCAGCAAATCGGAGCGAAACGGACGATCGCTGAGCGATGCTCGGCGTATGCGCGATGACTCCGGGCAAGGCACCACGGAATACCTAGCCTTGTCCTTGCTGGTGATGATCGTTCTCGGGGCAGCTACGGCTCTGACGAGCGGTGGCCTAGGGGCCGCCGTGGAGGCATCAATCAGACGGGGCATCTGCGAGGTGTCAGAGCAGCGATGCCCACCTATCCACGCCGCGTCGTTGCCAGCTGATCTTGAGGTCTGCCCGCTTGCCCGGAAGACTGGAAACCAGCAGTTCTCAGTTGATGTGGGAATAGTGCGGCTCGCTGCTCAACTCGGTCTGGTGGTCGAGTCAATGTCGAACGGGAAGGTGAGGGTGTCCTTCTCGGATGGGGCACGCGCGGGGCTCGGAGCCGCAGTCGGCGCGCACATGCGGCTCGGACCGTGGGGAGCCAGAGGGGAGGCAGCTATCGACGGGGGCGCTGCTGTGACCTCTGGGCGCGTCTGGGTGCTCCCAAGCGCAAAGGCGGCCCAGAGCTTCCTTAGTGCGTTCGGAGGCTCCCAGAGGCTCGATGGACGCCTTAGAAGCGCCCTAGGGAAGGTCTGTCCTCTCTGTGGCGTCCTAGCGGGAGCGCCCAAACCTCCACCTGAGCCGGATGAACGCTGGATATCGGGCGGTTTCACCGCCGGTGGGTCGCTCGGTTTTGGAACTGGGCCGATCGGCGGCAAGCTCGAGGCGACACTTCGCGGTGCCTTGGGCCGCCGTACAACCAAGACGGGCACAACCTGGTTCATGCGCCTAGATGATCGGGTCACGGGGATTCTCGATCTGTTCGGTGGTGGACTCGACGCGCAGCTGGATGCCAACGCTGTGGCGTCATTGGAGACCGACCTAAATGGGGCCCCCACGCGGCTGAAGATCTTCAAGGAGAGCAAGCTCTCGACTAGGCGGGGCTTTCGTCTTCCAACGAAGCTGAGGCAGGTGATAGGAGACAGCCGAACCGGTGATGGCGAAGTGATCGACAACGAGGTCACGCTGGAACTAGCTTCAGAAGCCGACCGGGAGGCCGCGGTAGACCTCCTTGCTGCCGGGCGGAATCTGGACCCTGCTGGCCTGCTGGAAGCCAAGGGAAGGCTGTCCGTGGGACTGGCTCAGCGCGGCGTGAGGACGGTCCGGAGATGGAGCCTTAGCCGGAGGGTGGCCGGAGTGGGAGCTGGAGGAGCGTTAGGCCTCCGGCTCGGGGCAGACGCAAGCAGCTCTACGGATGATCAACGGCTTACCTCGGTCGCTACACAGCTCCCTGGCCTTGGCTGGCTACCAAGGGCCGACTGTCTCGCGGTGTGAGTTGCGCGGGAAGTCCCTACTCAACCCACTTTAGATCTTGGCGCCAGCAATTCCCCCGGGTGGGAGTGGGAGCACTAGAGCGAGCTGACGGCTCTGCGCAAGGACCTTCCCGGAGCTAGACCAGAGGACACCGTCCTCCTCAAAATGACCGCTGTCAATCAGGCGTGAACGGAATCGCCCCAGTGTGAACTGATCCGGTTGGGAATCTGCGGGTGGAAGCTCAGACCTGAAGTGGATGGTCAGGTCGATTGTCGGAGCGCCAACTGGGCCATCACTGACAGCAAACACGGCGGGCCACCACATATCCGCTAGGAAGGCGCAGCCCGGCGCATCTAGGGGAGCTCCCTCGAGCGCCCGCATCCAACCGCCGACGATCGCATCTGGGGTTGAGCTGGGGGAGCCTGGACTGCCAGACCAGACGGGCCTGAAGTCCGCGTGGGCCATGAACTGCGGCATTACGCCCGGGAGATACTCAAGCTGAGGGATCGCCTCGGGAGCAGGCACATCGGGCATCGGAAGATCTGTGAAGGACATGGACTCCCGTAGGGCGCCGCCAGCAGCAAGGGCCAGCGCGACCGTCTCACCGCCCTGCTTCATCCGCAGTGACAAGGCACTGATGCGACTGCCTTCGCGCTCGCGTGTCGCCTCGATAGTGATCTCGCCTGGTTTGGCCGGTCGGGCGAAATGGATTGTGATCGAGCGGATCGGTCGCTCGGGTCCAGTGACAAGCCCTGCCGCCCGTGTCATCAGTGCGGCGATCAGGCCCCCATGGGTTCCGACGACGACACTCCATCCCGTTGGGATTGTTCCTACGAAACAGTCCTGACCCTTGGGCTCAAGGCTGCTGGCAATACTGAATGGGGTTGGGCTCACGCCCCGACCGTATCGCCTACCAGTGGATGCCGCGCATCAGATGGGCCAGCGCGATCTGCTCCGTTGAGGCCTTCTCAGAGGGATCGCTCTCGCCCTTGGATGCTGCCGAGTCGGGAAAGACCTTGTAAGCCGCACTCATGACCTGGTCAACTGCCTTGGGTGCCAAGGCATATGCGATCTCACCAAATGTGCCCAGCCGCGTGTTGATGTTCTTCGGCTTGCTGCGGATCGCCTCGCAGATCAGATCAGCAGCCTCATCTGGAGAGATGGTGGGGAAAGAGTCGTAGATCTTTGTGGGCGCGATCATTGGCGTCCGCACAAGTGGCATGTGGATCGTCGTGAACGTGACCTCCTCGCTGATGGTCTCAGAGGCAACCACCCGTGTGAAGGCGTCGAGGGCTGCCTTCGACGCCACATATGCGCTGAACCTTGGTGGACCGGTCTGAACGCCAATCGAACTAACATTCACGATGTGGCCACTTCGGCGCTCCCGCATCCCTGGGAGCAGACCCATGATCAGCTTGATCGTCCCGAGGTAGTTGAGTTGGATTGTCCGCTCAAAGTCGTGGAAGCGGTCGTAGGAGAGTGCTACCGAACGGCGGATCGAACGGCCAGCGTTATTGATCAGGAAGTCCACGCTCGCGTGGTCGGCAAGCACGCGCGAGACGAGGTCGTCTACTGAATCAATCTCCGCTAGATCAGCGCTGTAGGCCCACGCACTGCCACCGGATGCTTCGATCTCAGCCTTCAGCTCCTCGAGCTTGTCGAGTGAGCGGGCTACCAGGAGCGGAACACCCCCTGCCGCTGCGATCTTGATTGCTGCTGCGCGCCCGATGCCGCTTGAGGCGCCGGTGATCAGAACTGTCCGACCGGCGACGGCTCCCTCGAACGAACGGTCTCTGAAGAGATCGGGGTCAAGGTGGCGCTCCCAGTAATCCCAGAGCTTCCACGCGTAATCATCCAAGGCTGGAAGCTCGATCCCAGTGTCAGCAAGTGCCAGCTCTGAGTCGCGCGTGTCGAACTGTGCGGTGAGACCGACATAGCTCAGGACTTGATCAGGAATTCCAATGTCCGCCAAGATTGCTTTGCGCACACCCTTGAGAGCGGGGAGCTGCATGGCGAGTGAGAAGGTGCCCTTGGGGAGGGCGTCCAGCAGGCCGGCGTCGACACGCATTGCCATCTGTGGCGCGTGGGCGGCGCGGGCAATGGTGTTGAGGACATCTCCAGAAGCCTGCGGCTTTGGATTGGCGAGATGGAAGGCACGACCATCCATCCCGTCGAGGTGGGCAATGTGGTCAATGCTCGCTGCGACCCAGTCCACCGGGACCACATTTGTGTCGCCCAGCTCAGGTCCGATCAGAGGAACCCACGCTGGAAGCGCACCGCGAGCTTTCTGGATCGCTTTGAAGAAGTAGTACGGGCCGTCAATCTTGTCCATCTCCCCAGTCCGTGAATCGCCGACCACAATTGCCGGCCGGTAGACGCGCCAGGGGGTCGTTGAGTCAGTCCGGACGATCTTCTCCGCCTCGAACTTTGTTCGGTGGTAGGGGTGGGTGAGGGGTTGACCTTCGTCAAACATGTCCTCACGGAAGTTGCCCTTGTGGTCTCCCGCAACTGCGATGGACGAGATGTGGTGCATCCGCGCCCCGAGCGCATTAGCCAGTTCAACGGCGTGACGGGTGCCTTCAACATTGGCCATCCGGTTTCTTTCCTCATCAGCAGTCATGTCATAAACGGCCGCCAGGTGGAAGAACTCGGTGACCTCTGAAGAGAGCCTTTTGATCTCAGCATCTGAGACGCCAAGCAGCGGCTGTCCTAGGTCGCCCTCAATTGGGATCAGTCGGTCTCCTTCGGCGAGCGATTCGCGGAGCGCGTCGATCTTTCCGACTGACTCAGGCCGCACTAGCGCGTAGACGGTGCCCTCGCGTTCCAACAGCTTCTCTACAAGTCTGCGCCCGATAAACCCGGTTGCCCCGGTAACGAAATAGTTGGACATGCCTCAGCCTCCCCGCCAAAGAATTCCTTATGTGGGCCGACGGTCAGCCGGCGCTTGGAGGGATGCTACTCCCGTGGCGGCCTTCGCCGGAGGAAAAGCGCTGTGCGCCCTCTAGCCCTGTGACCACAGTGGGTGCTCCGCGGAGTGCTTCGCTGATGAGACCGTCGGCCAGAGCGACGCCTTGCGCTTCCAGCGTGGACTCGCGGTCAGCGACCAGCGTGTCCCATGGGAAGGCGGCGATCGCCTCACCCAGTTCAAGTGCACGAGTGAGGGCTTGCCCTGGCGCAACGGTCTCAGTGGTGAGACCAATTGAGCCGGCCTCATCGGCGTCAATGATCCTGCCAGTGAGGATCAGGTCGAGTGCTCGCCCCAGCCCAACTACTCGCGGTAGCCGCTGGGTTCCGCCATCGATCAATGGGACCCCAAAGCGGCGTTCAGTGAATCCAAACTTTGAAGTCTCGGTCGAGATGCGCAGGTCACACCACAGCGCCAGTTCAAAGCCGCCTGCCAGACACCAGCCTTCGATTGCGGCAATGGTTGGCTTGGGGGCGATGCGGCGTGTGAAGCCGAGTGGACCCCCCTCGGCTTGAATCCGTGGGGCGAGAGTGTCAAGCGCCTTCAGGTCTGCGCCGGCGCAGAAGGCGTCAGGACCTTCCCCGGTCAGGATCATTACCTTCGCTAGGTCGTCGGCCAGCCATGTGGCGTAGGCGTTCTCCAGTGCGTCGGCTGTTGGCCCGTCAACTGCGTTGCGACGCTCGGGTCTGCAAATGGTCACCACGGCACAGGAGCCGCGGCGCTCATAGGTGATGGGGGTAACTACCAGCCGCCTTGCCACTCGGCAAGATCTGCCCGGTGGCTCTGTGCTTCAAGGTGCTCGTGTTCGCGGTCCTCAGAGCGGCGCTGGAGGACGCTCAGTACTGCGAGCAGAAGGGGAAGGAGAAGGATGATCGCGAATCCGAAGTTCGTGACGACCTTGTCGTTGGTCGCCCCGTAGGTTCCCTCGCCGCCGGAAATCCGAGCGAACGCGGTTGGGGCTATTAGGGCTCCGGAAACGAAGGCCCATGTTGTTGCTGCGGTGAACTTGGCTACGAGGCTTCTCATTGGGCGCTGATGCTAGCGGAGAGGCCGACGGCGGGTATGCCGTCGGCCTCTCCGGAAAGCGATCTTGGGACTAGCTGACCTTCAGAGACCTCAGGTAGGTGACCAGTGTGGTCTGGAACTTGTTGCTTGTCGCCCTTGCGACCAGTGGGTCAAGGTGCTCCTGATTGTGGTCTGACACGAATGTCGCCTTCGTGATCTTGGAGCCAGTCTTGAATGACCTTGCTCCCGTCAAGACACCGCAGTCAGTTGTCTTGTGGGTGTTGATCCAAGCCGTCATCGCTGTGACCGTTGCCGCGTCGCCCGGGGTGATCGCTGGACGGTCAGCACAGGTCAGGCCTGTCTCGAATGCGTACAGCGGGGTGGTGACGTCAGCCCAATGCCATGGTCGAAGCCCGAGATTGTCGGTGATCGAGTTGCGTGAGAGGTTGGTCGCCGCTCCAACTTCGATGCCCAGACGCTTAGGGAAGTACCACTCAACAAAGTTGCCGGGCTCGACTCCAAAGAGCACCTTGAGGTCGGCGAGGTCGGTGATTCCACCGTCCGTCCAACCACCGGCAGCGGTGCTGACGGTCGGCTCCTTGATGCTGCCCATGTTCATGTGGAATAGGGCAAACGATGCTGGTGAGGTGTCACGGTCGAATCCGTAGCCGAGACCACCTTCGTTGGTGAGCTTGCCCACCCCTGCGATGACCGGGCGTGTGAATGCCCCGAAGCCAACAGCGTTGAGCAGACCCTGGAGGGCGCCGTTTGCCTTGGGCTCCTTAGTTGCGTATACCGCAGCCATCTCAGGCAGGATGCCTGTCAGATAGGTGGGCGCGCCGGGCAGGATCTGCGAGAACGGAAGCCCGGTTGAGAGGGCACTGATGTCCTCATTGATCTTGGCTTGATCTGGCGCAGCGCCAAATGTTCCGCGTGATCCACCGTCAACTAGAACGAGTCCGGCAACATCGCGGTAGCCGGGCTTGCCGTTGAAGTCCCAAGTGGCGTACTGGGTTGTGAGCGAAGCGCCAAGTGAATGACCGCCGAGGATGACCTTGCGGCCACCGACCTTGGCGGCAAGGACAACCGAACGGATGTCCTCGAGCGTGGTCTTGAGTCCCCATGTGCGGGCCGCTTCAACGCCAGCGCTGCCCTCTGCGGGCGGAGTGAAGTGCCTGCCGTTAAGAGCTTCGTTGAAGTAGTAGTAGCCAAGCGCATCCTTGGGGATGCCGGTGCTGAATCCGTAGACATCTTCAAGGCACTGGCTGCGGCGATCAATGCCCCAGATCTGCAGGCTCTTGAACTTGGTCGCAAGCCTGCGGCCGATTACACGGAAGTCGCCTGAGCCACCAAGGAAGCCCGGGACGAGAACCAAAACGCTCTTTGCCGTGGTAGGACCCATCTTGAGCACGCGCATCTTGTTGCAGTCAGTCGGACCTGAGCTGACTGAGCTTGTGACGGTTGTGTAGGTCTCTTTGACCGCGCCGGAAGCGCTGGCGGGGACAAGGGCAAATGCTGCGATGGCAGCGATGGCTGCGCGACGGGCGGTGATCTTCACGGTCTCTCCATTAACTCGTGTTGGGTCGGGATGCCTTTTGGCATCCAGTACTTCTCCTCCCCAATAAATGTACCGCCTTAGTCAAGCGGCTGTCGCGGCTCGTCAGATGGACGCTGGGGCGAAGGAAATCTAGGCTCAAATCTCCGGTGTTTGCAGGGATTCTGAGCTGTTCACAGATCTTTCACACCTGAGGCACCCCTTCTTCACCATTCTTTCTCCGGTATCCGGGGTTGGCACTCAACCCGCAAGCACCAAGAACAATTACAAGGAGTTTCACTTGATCAGCAAGAAGGGCTTCATCACAGCAGGAGCAGTAATGGTGTTGGGCGTCAGCCTGACCGCATGTGGCGGTTCCTCATCGTCCGGTGGGGGCAACCTCAGTGGCTCAATCCGAGTAGACGGTTCAAGCACGGTGTTCCCGCTTGCTCAGGCTGCTGCTGAATCCTTCAACCAGGACCAAGGTGGAGTCAAGATCGCCGTAGGTGAGTCCGGTACGGGTGGCGGCTTCCAGAAGTTCTGCGCTGGAGAGACCGACATCTCAGACGCCTCCCGCGAGATCTCACCTGAAGAGGTGGCAGCTTGCAAGAAGGCCGGCATCACCTATCAGCAGGTTCAGGTCGCCAATGACGGGATCGCAGTTGTTGCCAACCCTGCTCTCGGCGTGGATTGTCTTACGACAGACCAGCTCAAGCAGATCTGGAATAAGGGATCGCAGATCAACTCCCTCTCCCAGCTTGACCCTAAATTCTCAACCACGAAGCTGTCGCTCTTTGGTCCGGGTACTGATTCCGGAACCTTTGACTTCTTCACCGAGAAGATCAACGGAGAGAAGGGTGTTACACGCGAGAGCTACCAGGCATCTGAGGATGACAACCAGCTCGTAACCGGTGTCGAGGGCGACAAGGGTGGCTTTGGCTACTTCGGCTACAGCTATGCGGAAGCCGCTGGCAGCAAGCTGACCATCGTCGGCGTTGACTCAGGCAAGGGTTGCATCAAGCCCACGGTCGCCACCGTCCAGGACGGCACATACGCTCCGTTGGCGAGGCCCCTGTTCATGTACGTCAACGAAAAGTCAATGGCAAAGCCCCAAGTGGCGGCTTTCCTCACCAGTGCCGTTGACAACGCGATCTCAATCGCCGGCACGGCCAAGCTCGTCCCAATGACCGACGCGCAGCTCGCGACGGCCAAGACGCAGCTCGCCACCGCGGAGAAGAACGCGAAGTAGTGAACGCGGTCTCAACGACCTCTGCCGAGCGGGTTCGGGCCGATCTGGTCCGGGCCCGCTCAGCGCGTTCCGCGCGGGAGTCCCTGATTAAGGGACTCCTGTTTCTTGCTGCGCTGCTGTCCGTCGCTACGACAACAGCGATTGTTGTGACGCTGCTTCAGCAGACCATCTCTTTCTTCGGTGAGGTATCGCCGCTGGCCTACTTCGCCGGTACCAAGTGGACCCCGCTGCTTTCTGGTGATCAGCAGTCCTTTGGGGTGTTGCCACTGCTCTGGGGTACGTTCTATCTGACCGGCATCGGGCTCTTGGTCGCCGTACCGTGTGGGCTCCTGGCCGCTATTTATCTGGCTGAGTTTGCAAAGCCCAAGGTCCGCAAGACCGTCAAGCCGATCCTTGAGCTATTGGCAGGGATGCCGACCATCATCTTCGGCTATTTCGCACTGACCTTTGTGACACCGGTGATCCTCCGCGATGTCTTCGGCATTCCCGTCTCAGAGTTCAATGGTCTGGCGGCCGGCCTTGTCCTCGGACTCCTAGTCACCCCAACAATCGCGTCGGTGGCCGAGGACGCCATGCGTTCAGTTCCGCAGTCTCTGCGCGAGGGGGCCTATGGACTCGGGGCCGGTCGACTTCAGGTTGCCCTCCGGGTCGTCTTCCCGGCTGCCCTGTCGGGGATTGTCGCCGCGCTCATTCTTGGTGCATCGAGGGCAATCGGCGAGACGGTGATCATTCTCATCGCGGGTGGTCAGTCACCGTCCATGAGCCTGAACCCCACCGGTTCGTTCCAGTCGATGGCGTCGTTCATTGCAGCCACTGCACGCGGTGATATCCCTCAAGGCACTCTCAAGTACGAGACAATCTTCGTCGTTGGCTTCACGCTCTTCTGTGTGACCCTTCTCCTCAATGCGGTTTCAACCCGGGTTGTTAGTCGGTATAGGCAGGTCTACGAATGACCGGTCAGCGGATAGCCGATAGTGCCCTCAGGGGGATGCGCAGGGGGGAGAGGACGAACAGGCGCGCCCTTATCTTCGACATCCTCATGTATGGCGCGATCGCCTTAGCGCTTGTCTCACTCTTGGCACTCATCATCCAGACCGTGGTCAAGGGTGCCCCGGACCTGAGCCTTCAGTTCTTCCTCAATTTTCCATCGCGCATCAACCCAGCCAACTCAGGTGCACAGTCAGCCATTGTCGGGACTCTCTACCTGATGCTTCTGACCGCGGTGTTTGTGATCCCAGTTGGGATCGCCACGGCGCTCTACCTCGAGGAGTACGCCGATAAGACACGCTGGTGGAACCGCATGATTGAAGTGAACATCCAGAACTTGGCAGCGGTGCCGTCGGTCGTCTACGGAATTCTCGGTCTCGCGTTCATCGTCCGCGGTCCGCTCGGGCTCGGTCCTGTGCTGCTCGCCGGAGGATTGACGCTTGGGCTGCTCGTCCTGCCGGTCGTGATCATCGTGGCCCGCGAGTCAATCAGGGCGGTCCCGCCTTCGATCAGAGAAGGGGCCTTAGCCCTCGGGGCCACCAAGTGGCAGATGGTCTCTCGCCAGGTGCTTCCAGGCGCCCGGGCGGGAATGGTCACCGGCATCATCCTGAGCCTCTCGCGCGCCATTGGCGAGACCGCACCCCTGCTGGTAATCGGAGCAGCATCGTCGCCCCGCTTCAACCCCTCGGGGCTAGGGGATGCGTTCACTGCCCTGCCGATCCAGATCTTCAGCTGGACCCAGGACCCCAACCCCGTCTTCGTTAACCAAGCCGCAACAGCCAGCATTGTCTTGCTCGGAATCTTGCTTGCGATGAACGGTGTCGCGATCGTGATGCGCAACCGCTACGAACAGAGGTGGTGACGTGTCAGCAAGCACTGCCGGACCCAATCCAGATAATCAGATTCCCAAAGCGCCAGCTGAGGTGGGAGTATCTGGGAGCGTGACCGACCTGACCCCATACCTGCCACCCGTGGATAGTGAATACGATTTGGAAATGACTGACCTCAAGGGACCTGAAGAAGCCCCTGCCCCAGTGGAGGTCATTTTCGACTGCTCCGACGTGGAGGTTCACTACGGCGAGCACCGTGCGATTCGCGATGTCTCACTTAGCTTCGGCCTGCGCGAGGTAACTGCCTTGATCGGTCCATCGGGCTGTGGCAAGAGCACTTTCCTGCGCTGCTTGAACCGCATGAACGACCTGATTCCCGGCGCCAAGGTAGGCGGCCATGTCATCTATCACGGGCAGGACCTTTACGCAGATGAGATCGACCCTGTCCAAGTGCGCAAGCGGATTGGGATGGTCTTCCAGAAGCCAAACCCATTTCCTAAGTCGATCTACGACAACGTTGCCTTCGGCCCACGTGTTGTCGGCATGGAAGGGGACATGGACGAGATCGTTGAGCGAGCCCTAGTTCGCGGTGCGCTTTGGGATGAGGTCAAGGACCGCCTGACCGAGAACGCCTTTGGCATGTCGGGTGGGCAGCAGCAGCGCCTCTGTATTGCCCGGGCGCTTGCCACAGACCCTGACGTTCTGTTGATGGACGAGCCGTGTTCTGCTCTTGACCCCATCAGCACAGGGCGCATCGAGGACCTGATGGCCGAGCTGAAGGAGCGGATCTCCATCGTCATCGTGACTCACAACATGCAGCAGGCCGCGCGTGTCTCTGACAAGACAGCCTTCTTCACAGTCGAGATGGCTGAGGACGAGAAGCGGCGTACAGGCGTTGTCGTCGAGTACGACGCAACCGACACGATCTTCACAAATCCATCCGACAAGCGGACTGAGGACTACGTGACAGGTAAGTTCGGCTGATGGAAACACCGGACCCAGACCTCCAAGTTCCTCACCGGATTCAATATCGGGATGAGATCGCCCGCCTTGAGCGCGACACACTTGAGGGCATCGAACTTGTAGTCGGCGCACTAGATCGTTCCTTGGAAGCGCTAGCCCACCAGGACATCGAGCTCGCTCAGCTGGTTGTGGCAGATGACGACCGGATCGATGGCCGTTACCTCCAGATCCACCAAGGCGTCCTCTCTCTCTTCGCCCGCCAGGCCCCGGTGGCAGGTGACCTCCGACTACTAGCCGCGCTCCTGCATGTGATCCGCAACATGGAGCGGATGGGCGACCAGTGCGTGAACATCTCGAAGCTGATTCCAGTCTCGGGTACCGCACCACCAACTGACCCTCAGATCCTCAGCATGATGGAGGAGATGGGGATGGCCGTCCGCCAGATCGTCCGCCAGTCGATGAAGGCGTTCGAAGGTCGTGACCCTGAGATGGCTGTTGACCTCGCCGAGCGAGACCAGAAGGTCAACGAGCTCAACAAGGCAATCTTCCGACGGGCGCTTGAAGTTGGAAATGACCTTGACTTGCGTGAGTGGGCAATGACTATGACGCTTGCGGCCAGATGCCTGGAGCGAATCGGCGACAACGCCGTTGACATCGGCGAGCAGATCGCCTTCGTGGTGACCGGCGTGTTCCGCGAATTTGCGGATGCATCGCAGGCCGGCGACAGCCGCGACCGCTAGAACAGACTTCACTATGGCCAAGCGTGGATCAAGAGATAAGGAACTGCTCGACCTGTTCGAGCGTGCAGGCAAGAATGCTGCTGCAGCAGCAGTGGTGCTTGACACTCTGTTGGGCTCGATCCCTGATGTGGCGAAACTCTCGGAGCGGGTTCTAGAAGCGGAGCAGGAGGGTGATCGCATCACTCACGCGATCCTGCGCAAGTTGGACACTGCTTCAAAGCCCTACCAAGACGTGGGCGACCTACACACGCTCGCCTCGGCGGTGGACGACATTGTCGATCACTCGGAGGAGGCTGCGGACATGATCGGCCGCTATGGAATAGAGGCGCCGATGGTCCAAGCCTCAGAGTTGGGCGGGATCCTCGCTGAGGCAGCTGCTGAGGTCGCGGGGGCATTGAAGGATCTGCGCAAGGGGAATGACCTCACCTCACGGATTGTTGAACTTCACCGGCTTGAAAATGAGGGCGACAGGGTTAGCCGTGAGGGCCTTGGCGCACTCTTCGCTGGAGGGATCGACCCAATGGTCGTCATCCGCTGGAAGGATGTCTACGAGTCGCTGGAGAAGGCTGTTGACGCCTGCGAGGGTGTGGCTCACGCGCTCGAGACACTCACCCTCCGCCGTGGCTCAGCCTAAATCCGTGAATCACCGAGATAGTAGGTGTGAACGACTTGTTAACAACACCACTTCAGACGTGACAAGACGCCCCTCATACCGTTAGCATTCGCCCGGCAATGTCGATTACTGAAACTCACCGCGTCGAGCATCTGGACGCAGGACCTTCATTCGCCTCCACCCCCGCACTTCGGATCGCTGTCGTTGACCGCGATACCGGATTCGGAACGGTGCTCCGTCGGCGCGCTGAGTCACTCGGCTGGCAACAGCGAGACCTGACTCAGGTTCCAGCGATTGACGCGCTCGTGTCGATGCGTCTCCACGCTCTTGTGATCGACCCGACTCTGTTGGGGCCACAGTGGGCTGAGACGATCGAGTATCTGCGCGGCAATCTGCCTGAGATGGCAATCGTTGTCACCACGGCTCCCAGCTCCGTAGGCCAAAGGGTTCGCGGCATTAGGGCCGGTGCAGACGATTGGATTACAAAGCCTTGCCATCCGGAAGAGCTGATCGCTCGCATCGAATCGATCATGCGTCGGCGTAAGCCAGCACAGGGCCTTACCCGTGAGCCGATCTTGGCCGGGGACCTTTCTATTCGTGCGGACCAGTTCCAGGCATTCTGCGAAGGGCGCAGCCTCGACCTCACCCGCCGAGAGTTTGAGCTGCTTCACCTTCTAGCTGACAATCCGGGCAACGTTCTTGAGCGCGAAGAGATCTACCAGCGTGTCTGGGGCTTCCAGATGGCTCACGGGGATCGTTCCGTTGATGTGTTCATCAGGAAACTGCGCCAGAAGATCGCCCTGTTCTCACCGGACTGGGATTACATTCACACCCACTTTGGTGTTGGCTACCGCTTCTCTCCGGAGCTTCCCGTTGCCGAGAAGCCAGCTTCGATCAAGACTGCCCCGGCGAAGCGCAAGACAGCTAAAGCCGGCAAGGCTGCGGCCTGAACCAGTTGTTTGACTCGGTTTTTGCCCGGGTCGCCGCAGTTCTCCTGATTGCAGCAGCCGTCTGGAAGCTTCCTGGTGGCGGCACCGCAGCGTCGGTCGTGTGGGAGGCCCTTGGGGCCGGCATGCTCGCTCTGATCGCATGGACGGCTTGGCGCTTTGGAAAAGAGCACTGGCTTGAACTCGACCGTCTCGGAGAACAGGGGCGGCTGGTTCTCTACGGGTCGGTTGCACTCCTCCTTGTTGCTCTCGCGGGGAAGTCGCTGCTGTGGCAGACATCGCTGGGCTCGGTTCTGTGGCTGCTGATGGTTGGTGGTGTTGTAGCGGGCGCTTATCGCTCGTGGCAGCTCTGGCGCGAGCTCTAGCCAGCTGATTAGTCGGTCGGCGCGGTGACGCGCTTCAGAGGTGCGTTTGAGTTGTGTCATTTAGAGGCAGACATGTAGCGCGACTGCCGCCATTCTTGTCCATGTGGAATGGGGTAAAACGGACAGCGGGCAGGCCACGGTTGAGTTCCTGCTCGCTGTCCCCCTGATAGTTGTCCTGGGTTGGGGCGTTTGGGAGGTCTCACTCGCGGGAAGGACGGCAGAGCTCGCCGGGGTCGCGGCGCGGGCCGGGGCCCGGGCGGCCGCGCTTGGGAAGAGCCCCCGGGAGGGAATCGCCGGGGCGCTACCCACGAGTGTCGCCAAGTCGGCTTCGGTGGTCGCGCGTGATGGCCGAGTGACCGTCAGCATTCCCATCTCAGCCGGAGGGCTCAGGTCAATTCTTGGGACGGTTGAGGCATCGGCCGGCTTTCCGGCCCAGCGATGAGGCGGGCTATTGGTGGAATCCGGGAGGACGCCGGGCAGGCCTTCAGCGAGGTGATCGCCCTTGCTCCACTTGTTGTCGCGTTCTCACTCGCGATCGCCTCTCTAGGCCTTTGGGTCGTTGGCCGGCGAGTAGCTGAAGAGGCCGCCTCGGCGGGGTCAATAGCGGTGCTGGAGGGTGGGGACGGACGGGCTGCTGCTGCGGATGCCCTTCCGGGATGGGCGAGGACCCGGGCTGTAATCACGGTCGGAGCAACCCAGACGCGGGTTGCGATGCATGGGCTCCCACTGATGGGGGACATCGAGCTCCCGGGAATGGTGGCGACTGTCAGGTGGGCGGCGAACTGATGAACTCAATCTGCGTCCTAGGGAACGCTGGCTTGGGGCCTGATGCGGCTGGGGCTGTGAGCCTGACCGCCCGTCGTACTGGGCCTGTGGCGGTGGTACTTCTCTCGGCAGCCTCGAGCGACGGCCCCTCAGGCTGTGATCTGCCGGGTCCGAGGGAGTCTGCGCAGCGGGTTTCGCTTCCGCCCACCCTGGGGGCCGCACGGCTGGGGGGTGCGATCCGTCAGCAAGGCCATCCCGCCCGGGCAAGCTGGCGGCTTGTTACGAGCAGAGTGGACACGGTCGATGAGGCAGTGTCAGTCGGGGGCTTCCTCGCGAGTCAAGGTGTCCGTCCTGTCTTCGGTGTTGAGGGGCCATCGGACATACGAGTGAAGGACTTACTCGCTGAGGTTGATGCGTGTTTGATCGCTGTTCGGGAGGGGACTCCGGAGAGCTTCGGGGTGTCTGCGGGCCGACTCCTCATAACCGAAGGGGTCCGTATGGGCGTGATGTCCTTGCCCGAGGTCGGGCTTGGGACTGCACTGGTGGCCGCAGGTATCGCGGCGCCGGGAGCCTGGGTGAGCCCCATCGAGGCATGTCTGCCCGGGTTGCTCGGCCCTTGATTCGCCAGCGGCCGTTGGGTCTTAGTTCTGACTCAGGCCAGGCCCTGCCGCTCCTGCTGGCGGTCGTCGTTGGGGCTGCGGCCTGTTCAATGCTTGCCCTGAGCACGGTGCGCGCACTCGAGCTGCGCCAGCAGCATCAGGCTATTGCTGACCTCGCCGCCCTCAGCGGCGCCCGGGCAATGTGGGAAGGAGGCGACAGGAGGCAGGTGGCACACGCGGCCAAGGTCACGGGGGCTGTCAATGGAATTCGCCGAATCGCGCTCCTCGAGTCAGGCACCAGCCCTCCTACGGGCCGCGTTGAGGTGGAGGTCACAGAACCGATCAGAGTTGGCTTTGGAGCGCTTGCGGTGGCAATCCCTGACGGGGAAACCAGCACTGCGGAGGTTGTGGATTGGCTCGGCGGCGGTTTGACTCCGGGGCCGGGTGATTACAGCGGGCCCTTCACATGGAGGCAGGGAAAGCCGATGCGACCCGATGTGGCGACGGCCTTTGATCACATGGCGACCGCAGCCGTGGCCGCCGGGCTCAGACTCACCGTCAACAGCGCGTGGCGGTCATCAGCGGAGCAGGCCGCGCTCTTTGCCGCCCACCCAGACCCAAAGTGGGTGGCTCGGCCGGGTCAGTCACTGCACCGCTTGGGAACGGAACTCGACTTGGGACCCGACGCTACATACGGCTGGCTCTCGATCAACGCTGGGCGGTTTGGGTTCATTCAGCGCTACCCGTGGGAGCCCTGGCACTACGGATACACACGCAGTCCGGGGAGTACCTCAGTGGGCTTCGGACGCGCGCTTGCCCCGCGCCCTGCGGGGAGATTGAGCTCCACTGGTGCTCTTCAACCATGGGTTCCTGCCAAGTATCGGATGATGATCCTTGCGGCCTCGAAGCGCTGGGGTGTGTCGGCTGCCCTGTTAGCAGCTCAGATCCGGGCTGAGAGTGACTTCCAGCCTAGATCCGTCTCGTCGGCAGGCGCGCGCGGGATAAGCCAGTTGATGCCCGACGAAGCCCTGCGGTTCCACATTGACCCCTTCAAGCCAGCTGAGGCGATTCAGGTGCAGGCCCGTCTGATGCGCGAGCTGCTGGCGCGGTTCGGGTCGGTTCCGCTAGCGCTCGCCGGCTACAACGCTGGCCCCACAGCAGTTACGCGTTGCGGTTGTGTCCCGGCCTATCCCGAGACACGTGCCTACGTGCGCAGAATCCTGGGTTGGCTGAGAGACAGCCAGACAGGTCTGATTGTCAGACTCGTCGGTTGAAGCCGCTGCCCGCTAGGTCTCGGTTAGGCGACAGCAAGCTCAACGGGGATTCCGTTGAGAACTGCATTGCCACAGATGGCATCAACCGCTGACTCATCCGTAAGAACGTTGCTGTTCACGCCCGCATACGCATTGGCAACCTTGGTTGTTGTTCCGTCGAGCCCGTGACCCCACCCGTGAGGCAGGCTGACGACACCAGGGAGGATGTCCTCGGTTATCTCCACGTCAGCGGTCAACTCGCCAACCTTGGACCGGATCAGGATCTTGCCGCCATCGTCGACGCCAATCGTCCCGGCGTCAACGGGGCTGATCTGAAGGGTGCAGCGCTTGGGGCCCTTGACCAGGCCCTCGAGGTTGTGCATCCATGAGTTGTTGGAGCGGAGGTGGCGGCGGCCGATCAGGACGAATCCTTCGTCATGCCGGTTGAGTGCAGCGATCAGGCGCGGCACATCGGCAGTCAGTGGCTCGGGCGCGAGCTCAATCATCCCGCTCGGCGTGCGGAGCATCTCGGGCATCCGTGGCTTGAGGGCCCCAAGGTCCACTCCGTGCTCCTCCACGATCAGCCGGTCAAGGCTGAGACCGTCAGGGTTGGTGCCAAACCCGTCACCGGCAGGTCCGCAGCGCAGGAGGAGGTCAAGGAGGCGCTCTGGTCCAACTCGGGGTGAGGTCGCGGCGACGGCTTCCTCAGCGGACATGCCGGAGGCCGGTGAGTTGTGGCGAGCAACCTCCCGCTTGGCAACTTCGAGCGCGACAAAGTCATCAAGGCCGCTGATGTCAGAATCAGCTGGCTGGCCTGCGCAGATCATTGAGAGCCGCAGCAGTGTCTCCCACTCATCAGGGAACTCAGGATCGGCCTCAACGAGCGCGGGTGAGTAACGGCTGATGTTGCGGATTGACAGCTGGTAGAAGGCGAGGTCGTAGTGCGAGCGGGTCAGGGGGGATGGGGCGGGGAGGATCACATCGGCATGGCGCGATGTCTCGTTCAGGTAAGGGTCAATGCTGACCATGAAGTCAAGCCCGGCGAGTGCCTTCTCAAGCCTTTCAACATTGGGTGAGCTCAGGACCGGGTTTCCAGCAACCGTGAACATTGCGCGAATCTGCCCTTCTCCGGGCGTGTCGATTTCCTCTGCAAGAGCAGAAGTTGGGAGTTCTCCCAGTGACTCTGAGAGTCCGCGGACGCGGGTGGCCCATCGTCCAGTGGCAATGCCGCGGCCCTTGCCCGGGTCACCGGAGATTCCCCCAGCGACAGGGTCGGGGAACATGACTCCGCCCTCCCGGTCGAGGTTGCCAGTCAGTGTGTTGATGACATCAACAAGCCAAGAGGACACGGTGCCGAACTCCTGCGTGCAGGTGCCCATTCGCGCGTAGATTGCTGCCCGGTCTGCGTTTGCGAGGTCACGGGCGAGGGTGCGGATCTCGTCGGCAGTAATCCCACACTTCGGGGCGACTGTTTCAGGGGCAAAGTGGTCAGCCAGCTGACAGACCTCGTCAACGCCGGCAAGGAACTCGGCTGTCTTGCCGAGCTTGGCCAAGCCCTTCTCCACATAGCCCTCAGCGACGAGGGTGTTGATGATCGAGAAGAGGAGGAAGGCGTCAGCGCCAGGTGTGATTGCTAGATGGAGGTCGGCCTCTTTGGCAGTGCGGGTCCGCGCTGGGTCAATAACGACGACCCGCCCACCGCGCTCACGGACTGCCCGAATACGGCCCCGGAAGTCAGGCGCGGTCATCATGCTGCCATTGGAAGCAAGCGGGTTGGCGCCCATAATCAGGAGGAAGTCGGTGCGGTCGATGTCGGGTATTGCCACTCCGAGCGAGGAACCGAACATGTGCCCGCTGGCGATCTGCTTGGGGAGCTGATCAAGGCTGCTGGCGGAGAATTGGTTGCGTGAGCCAACGGATTTGATGAAGACCCTGTTGTAGAGAAGATTTGAGAGGTTGTGCGCGTTGGGGTTCCCGAAGTACATGCCTACTGCGTTCCGGTCAGCAGCGAGGATTGGCTGCAGCTTCTCGGCGATCAGCTCAAAGGCTTCATCCCAAGTTGCAGGCCGATGGCTGTTGCCTTCCTTGACCATCGGCGTCTTGAGGCGGTCAGGGTCTGCGTGTAGCGCACCCAATGAGGCTCCCTTGGGGCAGATGAACCCCTTGGAGAATACGTCGGCTTCATCCCCACGTACCTTCACTACTTCGTCGCCGCGGAGGGTTATCTCAAGCCCGCATGTTGCCTCGCAGAGAGGGCATGTGCGGTAAGTGACTCGCTCCTGCTCTGTCGCTGACATGCACGGCAGACTACTGCCTGCTCGTATTGTCGTGGTGGAGATGAGTGATCTGCAGACCAACGACGAGCGGATTCGCGAGCAGCGCCTCGCCCTGCCCGATGAGACTGGCGTTTACCTATTCCGAAACAGCGCGAATCAGGTCATCTATGTCGGCAAGGCAAATTCGATCCGTTCACGGGTGGCGTCGCATTTCAACGCGCCTGCAGGGAGGCGTCAGATGGAGATGATCGCTGCGGTTGACCAGATCGAGTGTGTAGTTGTCAAGACGGAGGCGGAAGCCCTCCTCACGGAGCAGGCTTTCATCCGCAGATACAAGCCGCGCTACAACATCCTCCTGCGAGACGACAAGTCCTATCCGTTCATCGGCATTTCGATGGACGAGGAGTTCCCGCGGGTTTACCTGACACGGGAGAAGCGTCGGAGGAACCGCCTGTACTTCGGCCCATACGCAAGCTCGCGGGCAGCACGCAAGACGGTAGAGATGCTCAACCGTGTCTTCATGTTCAGGTCCTGCGAAGGCAGCGAGCCCGGTCGGCGAAGCGGGTCACCATGCCTTGACTTCCACATCGAGCGCTGTGCTGGGCCGTGTATTGGAGAGATCGACTCAGCGAGCTATCGCTTGGGGATTGAGGACGCAATCGGTTTCCTATCCGGCCGCCACAACGAGTTACAACAGAAGCTCCAAGCCGAGATGGACCTGGCATCAAGCGAGCAGCGCTATGAGGATGCCACGAGAGCCCGCAATGGTCTTCGGGCAGCAAAAGCAGTCCTAGAGCGCCAGCGGGTGGCCGGGATTGCCGCGGGTACACTTGACGCGGTTGCCGTCTCTGTCGGCGAGAACGACGCTAATGCCCAAGTGCTCCAGATCCGGGATGGGTTCCTGACCGACAGACTCTCCTTCTACCTCGATAGCGCCGGAGGCACTGTGGCTGAGGTTGCTGAGGCATTTCTGATGCAGCACTACGGGGATGTTGCGGCTGTTCCTCCGCTGGTCATTGTCCAATCAGATCTGGCCGACTCACCTCAGGTGATCGCCATCGCAGATGCTCTCAGTGAACGCAGAGGCTCCAAAGTCGAGGTTGGCGGTGGAGAACGCGGCGACCGCAGGCAGCTGATCGAGATGGCCGAGCGAAACGCGACGCTTGCGCTCGGGCAGGAGCGGCTGCGGGAGGAGCGAAGTCGGCAGCAGAGGACAGCATCATTGGATGGCTTGGCTGAGGTTCTAGGCCTTGACGCGCCGCCGCTGAGGATCGAGTGCTTCGACATCTCCCATCTGATGGGGACTGAGACGGTCGCGTCGATGGTCGTGTTTGAGGCTGGAGTGCCGGCCAAAGCCCAGTACCGGTCATTCCGAATTAGGGATGCGGTCGCGGGCGCGCCGGACGACTACGCGTCGATGGAGCAGGTTCTTGCCAGAAGGCTCAAACGCTGGGAGGCAGAGAGTGATCTCTCCCCTCATGACACCGAGCGGGACTCGAGCTTTGCCAGCCTGCCGAATCTGATCGTGATTGATGGTGGTCCTGGGCAACTTTCAGCTGGGCTGAAGTCCCTGAAACGCTTCACGGAGCAAGGTGTGGCTGTGATTTCGCTCGCCAAGCGCATCGAGGAGATCTTCGTACCGGGAAGCAGCGCACCGATCATGCTCGACCACGACACCCCCGAGCTTCAGATCCTGCAGCGAGTGCGGGACGAAGCGCACCGGTTTGCCATTACGCACCACCGCAGGCGCAGGAGTAAGGCTATGACTGACTCTGCGCTTGACGGTCTGCCTGGCGTTGGGCCGACCCGCCGGCGCCAGCTTTTGGCTCATTTCGGCACAGCGGAGGCAGTCTTTGCTGCCAGTCGCGACGAACTTGAGTCAGTCCCGGGACTTCCGGGGAAGGTTGCGAGGGACCTCCACTCGCACATCAATAAGACCTACGGCTGAACAGCACGCTGCAAGCTGCCGGGCTTAGGGCGCGCCTGCGTCACACTTGACTGATGGAAGGATCGCCCGCAAACGCTGCTGAGAACATTGATGGGACTGTTCCCGTCGAACTGATCGACTTTGTCGTGATCACCGGGTTCTCCGGGGCTGGCAAATCCACGGCGATCGGTGAGTTTGAGGATGAGGGCTACTTCTGCGTGGACAACCTCCCGCCGGAGATGATCGGATCTCTGGCAAACCTCTTCAGCCTCGAAGGCTCCAAGGTTGAGCGGGCCGCCGTTGTCTGTGATGTACGCGGCCGGGAACTGTTCTCAGGGCTAGCCAAGGTCATCGATGACCTCAAGGCGGCGGGGATGCCCCTGCGCATGCTTTTCCTCGAGGCGGACCAACAGACACTTGTGACCCGATACAAGGAGACCCGGAGACGGCACCCCCTCGCTGTGTCGGGTTCGGTGGCCGAAGGGGTGGTTGCTGAGGCAGGGTTGCTACCGCCCCTGAGAGAGCGGGCCGACATTGTTGTCGACACTGGGGGGCTGACTGCCGCTTCGCTGAGGCGAAGGATTGGCGAGGAACTGATCGGCGTTAACTCGGGGCGCATGGCGGTCACCTTCGAGAGCTTCGGCTTCAAGCACGGGCCCCCGCGGGATGCTGATCTCCTTTTTGATGTGAGGTTCCTGCCCAACCCGCACTACGACCCGGACCTGCGTCCATTGACAGGACGTGACCAACGGGTAGTCGACTTCATCGACAGCGAAGGGGACTTGGCTGAGTTCTTTGGTGTTCTGCATCCGTTCCTTGACTATCTCCTCCCCAGGTACCTAGCGGAGGGGAAGAACCACATGGTTGTTGCCGTTGGCTGCACGGGAGGCAGGCACCGCTCCGTTGCCACAGTTGAATCCCTCGTTAAGCGCTACACGGGCACAGAAGGCCTGCTCGTTGACGCCAATCACAGGGACGCAGACCGCCAAGCCTGAGTAGGTCGGAACTCACGGTCCGGGGGACCGTTGGTAGGCTGAAAAGTGTCGCCGCCCAAAGGGGCGGCTCAATGTTTGAGCAACGCCCCGACAGGAAGGATCTTCCAGAAATGTCAGTCCGAGTTGCAGTCAATGGCTTTGGTCGTATCGGTCGTAACGTTTTCCGTGCAGCCCTCAAGTCCGACGCTCCCATCGAGTGGGTCGCAATTAACGACCTAACTGATGCAGAGACGCTCGCTCATCTGCTTCGTTACGACTCGATTCTCGGGCCGTTCCCGGGGACAGTGGAAGTCACCGGCGGAAACCTTGTCGTAAATGGCAAGGAGATCAAGATTCTCGCCGAGCGCGACCCTGCTGCTCTTCCATGGGGTGAGCTTGGTGCTGATGTGGTGATTGAGTCAACTGGCTTCTTCACAGACCGCGAGAACGCTTCCAAGCACCTCGCTGCTGGAGCAAAGAAGGTCATCATCTCCGCTCCTGCGAGTGATCCGGATGTAACCGTCGCCCTTGGTGTCAACTTCGACACTTACAACAAGGATGAACACCACATCATCTCCAACGCCTCATGCACGACCAACTGCCTCGCGCCTGTAGCCAAGGTTCTGCACGAGACTGTTGGAATCAAGCATGGCCTGATGACAACGATCCACGCTTACACATCGGATCAGCGGCTCCAGGACCTTCCACACTCTGACCTGCGCCGTGCCCGCGCAGCTGCGATCAACCTGATCCCAGCCTCGACCGGCGCAGCAAAGGCAATCAGCCTTGTGATTCCTGAACTGTCAGGCAAGCTCCACGGCTTCGCGGTTCGCGCACCAGTTCCTACCGGCTCAGTTGTCGACCTCACGGTCGAGACCGAGCGTGAGACCTCCGTTGAGGAAGTCAACGCCGCCCTTAAGGCAGCCGCTGATGGACCACTCAGTTCAGTCCTTCAGTACACGACTGACCCAATCGTTTCCTCGGACATCGTTGGTTCGCCTTACTCATCCATTGTGGATGCTGAGTTGACCGCCGTGATTGACGGAACGATGCTCAAGGTTGTCGCTTGGTACGACAACGAGTGGGGCTACAGCAACCGCGTTGTGGAGCTCGTCCAGCAGGTCCTCTAGGACCTGCAGGGCGGTCCCAGACGGGTCGGTGTAGAAGAACATGGATGGCGTCAAGGGCCTTGATGGTCTCGATGTAAGCGGAAAGCGAGTGCTGCTGCGCTCGGACCTCAACGCCCCGCTCAACCATGGTGGCATTACTGATGACACTCGGATCCGCGAGGCACTCCCGACGCTGCGTCGGCTGCTGGAAGCGGGTGCGTCTGTTGTTCTAGTTACCCATATCGGTCGGCCGCACGGGGTGGAGCCAGAGCTGTCTGTCTGGCCTATTGCCCAGCGGCTTGCCAAGTTGCTCGGTTCGACAGTGATCGTTGCGTCCGGCACGAGCGGCCCAGTGGTCAAGGAGCAGGCGGAGAGCCTTCTTCCTGGGCAGGTCTTGATCCTCGAGAACATCCGTTATGAGGAGGGGGAGACTAAGAATGACCCTGAGCTGTGCGCCTACCTCGCCTCACTCGCTGATGTCTATGTGAACGACGCATTTGGTGCCGCACATCGGGCACACGCGTCCACATGCGGGGTTGCGGCGCTACTCCCGTCGGCTGCTGGCTTGCTACTTGAGAAAGAGGTCCAGACGATCGAGGGAATGCTTGCCGACCCCAAGCGACCACTGGTTGCGATTGTCGGCGGCTCCAAGGTCAGTGACAAGATCGCCGTCTTGGAGCGGTTCCTCGATGTTGCGGACAGGGTTCTGGTCGGCGGCGCAATGGTGTTCCCACTGCTTAAGGCCCAAGGTCACAGTGTGGGCGATTCACTCTGCTCTGACAACGATGCTGAGCATGCCCAGGCCGCGCTCGCAAAGGTCGCCGCTGGCTGTAACGCGACGCTCGAACTCCCAGTAGACCTCGTGTTGGGACGTGAGTTCTCAGCCGACACCGAGGTCCAGCTGCTCGAGGGTGTGGATGTTCCTGACGGTTGGATGGGCCTGGACATTGGCCCCAAGAGTGCTGCCACCTATGCGGAGGCCGCCCGCGAGGCTGGAACTGTCTTCTGGAATGGCCCAATGGGCGCTTTCGAACTGGACCCCTTCGCTGCTGGAACGCGCACTGTTGCTGACGGGGTAGCGCAGAGCGATGGGCAGACCGTGATTGGCGGAGGTGACTCTGCTGCGGCTATCGCACAGTTTGGACTTGCCGACAAGGTTGACTGGATCTCAACCGGGGGCGGAGCAGCACTTGAATTGATCGAAGGCAAGAAATTGCCAGGAGTGGAGGCACTCAGATGAGCAGACAACCGCTGGTGGCAGGTAACTGGAAGATGCACAAGACGGTTGCGGAGTCGGAGGCCTTCATCCAAGGCCTGCTTCCGCGACTCACGACGGCTGACAATGTGGATGTAGTCATCTGCCCTCCGTTTACATCGCTTGAGGCGATGGTCGATTCAACCCGCGGGTCTCGTGTTGAGGTCTACGCTCAAAATATGCACGAGGAAGGCTCAGGAGCATTCACGGGTGAGATCTCCGCGGCAATGCTGAGTGAGCTTGATGTCCACGGAGTGATCCTCGGTCACTCGGAGCGGCGTGCTTACTTCGGTGAGACGGATGAGGCGCTTTCAAACAAGGTCGTAGCCGCCCTTGAAGCCGGACTCGCTCCGATGCTCTGTGTTGGCGAGACCGATGAGGAGCGCGAGGCTGGAACAACTGAGGACCGTCTTCGAATTCAGATCACTGAGGGATTGTCAAGAATTGACGACGCGCAGCTTGCGTCAGTGGCCATTGCCTACGAGCCTGTCTGGGCGATCGGCACGGGCAAGGTTGCGACATCAGAACAGGCTCAGGAGGCTTGCGCGTTCATCCGCTCATTGATCGCCGAGCGCAGCGAAGAGGCTGCTGCGGCGGTAAGGATTCTCTACGGCGGGTCAGCCAAGCCTGACAATGCGGCTGAGCTGCTTGCCCTTGCGGACTGTGACGGGCTCCTGATTGGTGGGGCCTCGCTTGATCCGGAGTCATTCGGCGACATGGTTGCTGCCGGCTGATGACAATCCGGCCCGGAGCGGAAGCTCTGCCAGCGCCTCGCGCGGTGCTGATCGTTCTTGATGGTTGGGGTCTGGCTCCGGCTGGCCCGGGCAACGCCGTTGAGATGGCCAACACGCCGGTCTTTGACGAGATCTGGAGTTCCTACCCGCACACGACGCTGACGGCCTGTGGGCCCGCCGTGGGGCTCCCTGAGGGGCAGATGGGCAACAGCGAGGTTGGACACCTCAACCTTGGCGCCGGGAGCGTGATCAGGCAGGACTTGATGCGGATTGACGAAGCCGTTGCGGATGGGCAGTTTGATGAGAATGAAGTTCTCCTCAATGCTGTCAAGGGTGCGACGCGCACACACCTGATTGGGCTTGTGTCAGATGGGGGGGTTCACTCAAGCCTTGAGCACCTGCAGGCCCTGATAGCCCAAGTTTCCAGTGCCTCCACCGGCGAGGTGATTGTCCACGCGTTCACCGACGGGAGGGACACATTGCCCACTGCTGGCGCCGGATATCTAACCAAGGTTGACGCCTGGTGCGCAAAAGCCGGCAACGCCCGGGTAGGAAGCGTTATCGGGCGCTACTTCGCGATGGACAGGGATTCCCGCTGGGACCGTGTTCAGAAGGCCGCTGACCTGATGTTGGGCGGCCAAGGGGAGTTTGCTGCAACAACTGGATCTGAGGCCGTAGAGGCTGCTTACGCGCGGGATGAGACCGACGAGTTCATCCTGCCCACAACCGTTGGAGACGACACGGCAATCAGGGCCGGGGATTCTGTCATTTGCTTCAACTTCCGACCGGACAGAATGAGGGAGATCGTCCGCGCCTTGGCGGACCCCTCATTCACAGATGTTGATCGGCGTGGGGTTGAACCAGTCGGGCGGTTGGCGTCGATGACTGAGTATGTGGAGGGCTGGCCCTACCCGGTCGCATTTCCACCTCACCGTCCGGATGTAACCATCTCGTCCGTCATCGCTGGAGCGGGCCTTCGCCAACTCCATGTTGCTGAGACCGAGAAGTACCCACATGTCACCTACTTCTTCAACGGTGGAGAGGAGGCTCCATACGAGGGCGAGCGACGCGAGATGGTCCAGTCACCCCGCGATGTTGCGACCTACGACATGAAGCCCGCGATGAGTGGTCCTGAAGCAGCAGCCGCCTTTGTGTCCGCCTGGCAACAGGACGAACCTGGTTTCGGAATCATCAATTTTGCCAACGCTGACATGGTCGGCCACACGGGCTCAATTCCCGCTGCTGTTGAGGCAGTTGAGACCGTTGATCGCTGTCTCGGCACTGTTCTTGAGGCAGTTCACGCGTCGGGTGGCGTGTGTGTCGTCACCGCTGACCATGGCAATGCGGACAACATGCTCGAGCCTGATGGAAGTCCCAACACAGCTCACTCGCTCAATCCCGTCCCACTGATCGTCACCACACACGGGCCAACGCTCCGCGAGGGCGGCGTGCTCGCCGACGTGGCACCAACGCTGCTCGGCATCCTCGGCATCGCGCAGCCGGCCGGTATGACCGGCGTCTCGCTGATCAACGGCTGATTGGTCCCATCGGCCGCGTTGGTCGGACACCGTTAGTCTCTGGCGCCATGACACAACCGAGCCCAGCAGGCAGCAACAGATTTGAGATCCAAGCTCGGGCGAGTGATTCACAGGCCCGTTCAGGGGTTCTTCACCTCCACCGGGGTGATGTGCGGACGCCGGCGTTTGTGCCGCTAGGTACGAAGGGGACCGTCAAGTCCCTGACTCCCCGCGAGGTCGACCAGCTCGGCTTCGAGATGATTCTTGGCAACACCTTCCACCTGATGATCCAACCCGGGGCCGATCTAGTCGCCGACTTCGGAGGATTGGGGGAGTTCATGCGCTGGCCCGGGCCGATCATCACTGACTCAGGCGGCTTCCAAGTATTTTCGATGGGCCACGGGACTGTCGCCGATGAAGTTAAGGGGCGCAGCGCCAACGGGCCAGGGCGGCAGGGCCGCATTCTCGGGATCGACGAGGAGGGCGTCCGATTCCGCTCCTATGTGGATGGGGCTGAGATGTTCATGGGGCCGGAGACCTCGATGGAGGTTCAGGCCAAGCTTGGATCTGACATTGCGCTGGTCTTTGACGAGTGCACTCCGTTCCATGTGACGCGCGAGTACACGGCCAAGTCAACGGAGAGAACACACCGTTGGCTGGACCGCTGCCTGTCGTGGCATAAGGCCAATGGTCCGGAGTGGCAGATGGTCTACGGGATCGTCCAGGGCGGGGTTTATGAGGACATGCGGCGTGAGTCCACTGCTGCCGTTGCTGCCCGTAACCCTGATGGCATCGCTATTGGCGGATCACTCGGGGAGAACAAGGAGCAGATGTACGAAGTGGTCAGCTGGGCGACAGATGAACTTGATCGCGTCGCGCCGGACAGCCCTAGGCACCTTCTCGGCATTGGCGACGTGGACGACCTGATTCGCGGAGTCGAGCTCGGTATTGACACGTTTGACTGCGCGATGCCAACCCGGATCGGTCGCCACGGCACAGCCGTCGTTGCCGACCCAGGCAATCGTTGGCGTTTAGACCTAACCCGAGCGACGGCAAGGGACGACAGCCGCCTGCTGGCCGAGGGATGCGGTTGCCCGGCCTGTTCTGAAGGGTTCACGCGGGCATACATGCACCACCTGATCCGGGCGAAGGAACACACGGTTATGCGGCTGATCACTTTGCACAACCTCTACTTCATTGCGAGGCTGATGGACCGGCTTCGGGATGCCGTTGCCGACAACACCCTGCCTGCTGTCGCCGCTGCCCTGCGATCCGGCGCAAACCCTTGGGACGCCTGAGGAACTAGGGCGTATTAGCGTCGATCAGGTCGCGCATTGATTGCGCTGCCTGCTGAGCGTTGCTGCCTGAGACTGGCTGGAGTCTGACGCCACTCTTGGTTCCACTGGTCGCATAGATAGCGGCACCAGCGCCTGCTGCGAGCAGTGCTAGAACGGTTAGGAAGGCAACAAGACGCCTCATCGCAACGTTCTTACGTTGCGGGGCCGGAGCGGCTGGCTGGTGGTCACGCTGAGGGTTACGGGGTGGCCGGGCCTGGCGCTGTGCGGTGGTAGGCGGTGAGTCCATTGCAGTTTGCGGTGTGTCGGCGCCGGCGAGAATGCGAGTAGCTGAAGTCGCCTGCTCTCCAGAGTGACCGCGCAGCATATTCGCGAACACGGCCGCGTCTTGTGGGCGGTGGCTTGGCTCGAGTGAGAGGGCCTGCTCAACGGCGTTGGCGAAGTCAACCGGAACTGATGGGTCGACAACATCAAGCCTCGGTGGTGCCTCCTGCTGTTGACGGAGTACCAGCTCAGAGAGTGATGAGGCGTCGTATGGGAGCCGACCCGTGGTCAGCTGGTAAGCAACAACACCAAGGGCGTAAATGTCACAGAGGGGGGTTGCGTCCTCGCCGCTGGCTTGCTCTGGGGCAAGGTATGCGGCCGTTCCAAGCACCGATCCCACCTGAGTCACGCTTGCTTGCTCTGTCGCCTTGGCAATCCCAAAGTCGGCCAGCTTCACTCGGCCACCCTCAGTTACAAGAAGGTTGCCGGGCTTGACATCACGGTGCACTACGCCGTGACGGTGGGCATAGGCAAGCCCTTCGGCGCAGTCAGCAGTGAATCCGGCCACCTCAGACGCAGGGAGGGAACCGCGGTCGCGGAGCAGTTCGGCGCAGGAGCTGCCGGAAACGAACTCCATCACGATGAAGTGCCGATGCGACGACTCATCAAGCCCAAAGTCGAAGACCTGAACCACATTCGGGTGGACGAGGCGTGCTGCTGCCAGTGCCTCATGCCTAAAGCGTGAGATGAAGGCTGGGTCATCAGCCAGATGCTCGGCCAGGAGCTTGACAGCAACCTTCCGCTGGAGCCGCTCGTCAAAGGCAAGGTGAACGGTTGACATGCCGCCGGACCCAAGGCGCCCCTCGAGTCGATACCTGCCTGCAATCACTTCGCCCTCAGCCATCAGGGAATAGGCGGAGTTCCGCCGCCTGTGTCGGTCGTGGTAGTCGTAGTCGGCTCGGTCGTTGTGGTGGTGGGGGTTGTCGTTGAGGTTGTTGTCGTTGAGCTCGACGATGTTGAGGTCGATGAGCTCGTTGTAGAGGTGGTGGTGCTTGCCTTTGCGCAATCCACGAGTGAGGTGCTTTCGACTGTCATGGCTCCCGCACGGAGATTCGCCCTCAGGGCGCTATTGACGCTAGGGGGAAGTTCGCCGACCACGCCCCGCAGCGCTGTTGCCTGGACTGCGGTCTCAGTGCAGTCCCCGTTGGAAGTTGCGATGTCGACGCGGTCAAGTGCTGCGTTAAGTGCGTCGGACTGTGCCTGCGTGAGCATTCCCGTGGTGGTTGACCCGCAGCCCGTGGCTATCGCAGCCACCACGGTGACTGCGATCAGGATCAGTGGTGTCCGAAGTCTGCGCATAGGGGGGATGCTAGACGCCCAGCCGGAGCCGGTCCGCAAGTGACTCGGGAAGGCCGGCGGCTCGGATTGCGCTCTGCGCGGCTGGGATGTCATATTCCGCGCGGCGGTATTCGCATCTTCCCGCGCTCATGTCCAAGAGCATCCATGCGGCCCTTGGGTCGTTATCGCGGGGTTGCCCCACTGATCCTGGGTTGAGTATCCACTCAGCGCCCTTGAGGTCAAGGACGGCGCCGTCGCGACGAGTTTCCCCGGTGGCGGGCTCTCCGGGGAGGCGCGAGAAGGCGAGAGCAACATGGGAGTGACCGACGAGAATAAGGGGGCGGCCTGCTTCGTCAAAACACATTTCGGCTGCAAGTGCCGAGAGGACGTATTCCCAAACTGGGTCGCGAGGGCTGCCGTGGTAGAGAGCCGCGCCCGCGTGACTGCCAGATGGGGCGAGACCTGAAAGCCAGGCGCGCTGTTCGTCGTTGAGAGCAGTGTTTGTCCAGCGCGCCGCCACCGCAGCGCCCTGAGTGAAGACATCAGTTGAGATTGCGCCGATAGCTGCGAGGTCGTGGTTGCCGGCGAGGCAAACGGCTGACCTCTCCCGCATCAGGTCAACGCAGGCTCCAGGGTCAGCTCCGTAGCCGACAACATCACCCAGGCACCAGATCTCGTCGACGCCTTCGCGATCGGCAGCTTCAAGCACGGCCTCGAGCGCCTGCACGTTTGCGTGGATGTCTGAAAGAACGGCGGCGAGCATGGATTACGGTTAATTCCTCACTGGCCTACTATCGCAAGGGTGCGGATTCTCCTTGTAGCGGTTGGAAAAGTGCGGCCGCCATATGCGGACGACGTTGACCACTACGCAAAGCACCTGCGCCCCCGAGCGACCGTTGAACAGGTTGAGGTAAAGGACGCGGCTGCCGCAATCGCACGTATTCCTAGTGGGGCGACAGTGGTTCAGATGGACCCCACTGGGGTTCAGATGGATTCACCCACGTTCGCCAAGTTCATTTCGGACCGGCAGATGGAGGGCAAGACGGTCTGCTTTCTGATCGGGGGGCCTAACGGGATTGACTACCCGGCTGCGCAGCACAAGATCTCGTTCGGAGTGATGACCCTTCCTCACCAACTAGCGCGCGTCGTGCTCCTTGAGCAGCTGCTGCGAGCCCATGCGATTCTCGCCGGCGAGCCATACCACCGGTGACACAGCGTCCCCCTTTCGGGTGGCACGGGTAGCCTCCCGTCTTGCATGAGTGATCCAATCGCCCAACTGAGAGCAACGCTCGCCGAGGCAATCAACGCCGCAGGCGGTGACGCGTCCGCGATTGACCGCGTTGCGCTCGATCCCCCGAAGGATCTTAAGTTCGGGGACTTGGCAACCAACGCGGCGCTTGTCAGCGCTGGCAGCTCCGGCCTTCCCCCACGCGATTTCGCGGCGGCTTTGGGCAAGGAACTTGAGGTCAAGCTTGGGGATTCCCTCACCAGCTGGGATGTAGCTGGGCCGGGGTTCCTGAACCTGACCCTCGGCGATGCCTGGTACCTGAAGGCAGCAGAGGCTGTTGTCCAGACCGGCGGCCAGTTTGGCTCACGTGGTAGCCGTGAGGTAGAGAAGATAATTGTGGAGTTCGTCTCCGCCAACCCGACTGGGCCACTCACTGCGGCTGGTGGGCGTCATGCGGCCTACGGTGACTCACTCGCCCGCATTCTTGAATTCCACGGCAACAGTGTCGCCCGGGAGTACTACATCAACGATGCTGGGGCGCAGATCCAACGTCTCGGACTTTCGATCATCGCTAGGGCCAACGGGACTGAGGTTCCCGAGGACGGCTATTCAGGGGACTACGTCATTGAGCTGGCATCTCAAATCCCTGGAGCCGGGGACGGTGACCCAGCTGAGGTAGCTCAAGCGGGTATCAAGATCCTTGTGGCTGGGATTGCTTCCACGCTCGAGCGCTACGGCGTGGCGTTTGATCATTGGTTCTCTGAGGCAACCCTGCATGGGCCAGACGGCTCGTCCCAAGTCACCAAGACCTGCGATGCCCTGCAGCGCGGTGGGCACGCCTTCAGTGAAGACGGTGCTCTTTGGCTCCGAACGACCGCTTTCGGGGATGACAAGGACCGCGTTCTAGTGCGATCTGATGGAGAGCCGACTTACTTCGCAGCTGACATTGCCTATCACGCGGACAAACTGTCCCGCGGCGAACGGCTGATCGATGTGTGGGGCGCTGACCACCACGGCTATGTCGCACGGATGAGCGCTGCGATCGCCGCACTGGGGGAGGACCCGGACCGACTTGAGATGGTGATCATGCAGTTCGTGAACCTCGTTGAAGGTGGCACTAGGTCCCAGATGAGCAAGCGCAGAGGTGACTTCGTGACTCTCGATGACCTGCTCGACGAGATTGGCGTTGACGCGGCTCGTTGGTTCATGCTCCAGCGCTCCCACGACACAACAGTGGATCTTGACCTCGACCTCGCTCGTGACAGCAGTGCTGAGAACCCCGTGTACTACGTCCAATATGCCCATGCGAGGGCGTTCTCGGTGATCGCCAAGGCTGGGGTTGGCGTGCCCGCGATTCCCAGCCCCGCAGCTGAACTGCACGAGTCTGAGAAGCAGCTGATCCGCCGACTGGTCTCCTGGCCGGCCGAGGTGGCGGAGGCTGCAGCGCGTAGGGCTCCCCACCGGATTTGCGCCTACGCGCTGGTTCTAGCGCAGGAGTTCACAGCCTTCTACCGGGATTGCCGCATCATTGGTGCACCGGATGCAGAGCGTGACTTCAGACTGGTTCTGGCGGCAGCAGCTCAGACTCAGATTGCTGCGGCGCTCGCGCTGCTCGGCGTCTCGGCGCCGGACGAACTCTGACCTAAGTCTTAGGAGTTGCTGTCTGAGCGCAGAGCTTCGTCGACCATTGCGGCATCGGGGCCGCTGATAGGCGCGACAGGTGGATCACTCTCGCCGCTTTGAGCCACCTTGCCCCGGGACCTAACCCAACGAAGCAGAATCAGCACTAGCCCTGCGAAGGCTGATGCGATCAGCAAGACGGGAACTAGCCAGGCCCAGAGGTCGAAGCCTTCGGCTTTCGGGGTGGCAAGGACTTGGGGGCCATAGGAGGCCACCAGGCTGTCCTCTATCTGCTGCTTGGTCTGCCCCTGCTTAATCAGCGACAGGATCAGCACCCGTTCTCGTTTGGCTGCTGGGGCCTCACGAGCGAGGGACAAAGGAACTCCGCAGACGGTGCACATCACTTCGTCCTCCACCTCGGCCAGGGTGGGGTGGGCATTGTTGGCTATGGCTTGAGTAGGACCCGCGAGCATCAGGAGCGCAAGTAGGAGTGCGGCGACGGGCTGCCGGAAGCGGAGGTGGCTGGTCACTTCTTCACCTGCGTTAGGAGTGGATCCAAGTTCTTGGCAAGGAACTCAGCGGTGATCTCTCCCCGGTTGAGCGCTACAACACGCCCTTGGCGGTTGATGATGAAAGTCTCAGGTAGGCCTTTGGTGCCGTAGGCCTTGGCAAAGCTTCCGGTCACATCACGTAGTTGGGGGTATGTCATCCCCGTCTTGCGAGCGAACTCCTTGGCGTCAGGGACAGAGTCATTCCATGTGACCCCAATTACGGTTGCCCCCAGTTTTGCGATCTTGAGCTGGGTCCGCTGAAGCAGTGGAGCCTCATCGCGGCAGGGCGGGCACCAGGAAGCCCAAAGGTTGAGAACAATGACCTTCCCCTTGTAATCAGAGAGAGACTGTGAGGGCCCGGAAAGGGATGGCAGTTTGTCCGTCCAGCCCGGGGCGATTGGTTTGCTGGCATTGGCTACTGCTTGGTCCAGCGTTCGGTCATCGCCGGTCTGCGACACACCGAAGATGATCAGCGCTACAAAGCCTGTGGCAGCGATGATGGCGAGGATGCCGATCAGGCGGCGCAATATGGCGAGATACGTCTGAAAGCCCCAGACGACGACGACAGTCACCCAAACTAGAGCGCTGGCTGCGAGGATCGCGATGAGGGGCAGGGCGATGTGGCGCACGTTGTGAGAGTACCCGTTGGCCGCTGGGCGTTAGGCTTAGGCCCGTACGCGGGATTAGTTCATTGGTAGAACGCCAGGTTCCCAATCTGGAGAGACGGGTTCGATTCCCGTATCCCGCTTCTTGGGTTAGAGCGTGCCGGTGGGTACGCGGGGCATTACCTTCAGCCCGTGTGCCTTGGCAATGCGTCTGATCTCGTTGATCAGGTCATTCTCGGAAGTGATTGCCTTCGGGGTAAAGGTTGAGCCGGCAAGGTCAACTGAGACCTGTCCGAGTGCCGCTCGGGCGCGGCTGGCTGCGGAGGCCAAGTCAGGGAGCTTGGCGTCTAGTGCGCTGACCCGGAGCAGATCAAGGCGGCGAGCAAGAGCTTGGTTGGCTACGCGGGCGTTTCTAAGCTGGCTGGAGGAGAGTTTGCCGGCAGTTCCAGACTTGGAAGGGCTCCAGATAAACCTGTTCCAGATTCCAACCACGACGCCAACGCGGAAGGCAGATCGCGATGTTGGGTTGGAGGCTTTGGCGCTGTCCGCGGCCGCCTTCTTCTGCGCGGCGTAGCGCTGCTTACGGAGGATCTTCTTCTTGGCGTCCATGTACTGGGTCAGGGACTCGTAGCGGTGCCTTGCTGCCGCAGCGTTGCGTGAGTGCTTGGCCGCATTGGACATTTCGGCGCCTTGACAGCCGATGCCCGGGGCGAAGAGGAGTACTCCCAGCGCCACCGCGGCTACCACGGCCAGCGCGACGAGCCCGACTGTGTGTTTGCTCTTGGTCATTGGTCTGTCTCCGCGAGGACGGTGAGGATCTCGCCAACGGCGTGGTTGCTGTCCATTGGGTGCCTCAAGGGCAACCGACCCTTGACTGAGTAGCTGTTGCGACGGCCTTCGCGGCGACGTTCCACGTAACCCTCGGACACAAGTTCCCCGACGATCCGTTGGCTGGCTCGTTCTGTGATCCCGACTCGGATCGCAATTTCGCGGACCCGCACGCCCGGGTCCTTAGCGATGCAGACCAGCACGTGAGCGTGGTTTGTGAGGAACGTCCAAGAGGCCATGGGCCTGAAGAGTAAAGGCTTCTACCAGGGCTGCCCGTTGCCGCAATGAGGGCAAGGGGTAGCTGCTGCGACTGGGGCGGTGAAGCTGCTGCCACAGACGCAGCTGTAGAGCGCGTTGTCGTTGGGGTGGTCGTGGTCACGAGCCCGCATCGCTGCGACATTGCCCGGAGGGGCTGAGGTCGCAACCGGGAAAGCGCGACTGGCGGTCGCTGAATCCATCAGCCGGGTGGCTGCCATTCTGAATCCATTGCGGTTGGCCATACCTTCGAAACGCATCACGATCAACAAAGTTTCGGCAAAGATCTAAGGACTCCTGCTGTGGGTTGCTCGCGCCCGGCTTGAGGGTGGCGGCTGAACAGGGTCGCGAGTCGGGTACGCTCCGTCCCTGCAGATGGATCCGTCCCGGAAGCGAACAATCCGCCTTGTTGTTGCCCTCGTCTGTGCGCTGGGTCTCGCCACTGTGCTCATTTACACCAGCTTCAGTGCTGGCAGCGAGGCAAAGACACCGAGTCAGTTGATCGCCGGGGCCAAGCTTGGCCGCTCGTATCAGCTCACCGGCAAGGTGGTTGAAGGGTCAGTCGTGCGTGGGGGTGGACAGCTGCGGTTCAAGGTCCGTGACCGCGTTGGCACTGCCAGCGTTCCAATCATCTACACCGGGCAGGTTCCTGACCCCTTCCGGGTTGGCCGGGAAGTGATCGTCACTGTCAGGAAGGCGCCCAAGGGTGGCACCTACATTGGCGAGAAGGATTCGCTTCAGACCAAGTGCCCGTCGAAGTTCCGTGCCGCCAAGGCCGGATCCTGATCTGACATGGCAACCGTTGGCCGCTCCCTGCTGTTCATTGCGTTCAGCGTTTCGGTCTGGGGCCTGATCACAACAGTCGCCGGTTCGGTTACAGGGAGGGGTGATCTCGCCGCCTCAGGTCGCCGCTCAATGCCAGTTCTTATGGCGCTGCTTGTCGGTTCGTTTGTGGTCCTCGAGATCGCGTTCCTCGGCGACGACTTCTCGTTCCAAGTGGTCGCCACCCACTCCTCAACGACCACGCCTGTCCTTTACAAGGCCGCTGCGGCATGGTCATCGCAGGAAGGGTCACTGCTCCTTTGGGCAATGCTTCTGAGCGTCTGGTCCACTTTGGCGTTGAGGGTTGTCAGAGGGCGCCTTGCAGAGGTTGTTCCCGTGGCTACGGCAGTCCTATTTGCTCTTGCCGCCGTGTTTGTTGGCATGACTGTGTTTCTGGCCAACCCGTTTGTCACGCTCGCTCAAGTACCGGTCGAGGGGACTGGTCTGAACCCACTGCTGCGCCATGCCAGCATGATGATCCACCCACCAGCCCTGTACTCGGGTTACACCCTCTTCTCGATTCCATTCGCCTTTGCGATCGGCGCCCTTGTCACTCGCAGGCTTGGCGCTGATTGGCTCCTCGCCACGCGGCGGTTTGCTCTGGCAGCTTGGCTTGCGCTCGGGATCGGCATCCTCTTGGGTGCGCGCTGGTCGTACACGGAGCTCGGTTGGGGTGGATATTGGGCATGGGATGCGGTTGAGAACGCTGCGCTGCTGCCGTGGCTATTGGGAACCGCTTACCTCCACTCAGCGACAATTCAGGAGAAGCGCGGGATGCTTAAGCTCTGGAACGTCTCCCTTGTGCTTGGCGCCGGGGTCCTTTCAATTCTTGGGACCTTCCTGGTCCGGTCAGGCATCTTGAGCTCGATCCACGCCTTCGTTGAGCCAGGGGCGACACTGCGTTGGACCTTTGTCGCGCTGATCGTGATTGAGCTTGTGGCTTCGGTTTGGCTTGTCATCTCGCGCCGGGGGCAGCTCAAGACCGAGCATCACCTCGACGCGATTATCTCGCGCGAGAGTTTCTTCCTCGCGCAGAACCTAGTCCTTGTAGGTCTCGCGTTTGTTGTGATGTGGGGCACCTTCTTCCCACTGATCAGCGAGGCGATCACAGGCACTAAGTCGAGCGTGGGGCCACCCTGGTTTGACCAGTATGTTGGCCCGCTCGCGCTGGTTTTGGTCGCTCTGATGGGCATTGGTCCACTGGTTGCCTGGAGGCGCTCTGGGCTGGCTGAGTTGGGGCGGTCAATCGCCCGACCTGCCGGCATTGCGATCGCCTTTGGAGTGTTGCTGTACGCGTTCAATGGCGATGTTCGCGGCGATGTTTCCGCGCTGGTCCTATTCGTCTTGGCAGCGATGGTCGGCTGCACCGTGCTCCAAGAGTTCGCGCGGGGTGTAAGGGCGCGCCGTGCCATGGCAGCCGAGCCGACCGCGAAGGCCTTGGCGCAACTAGTCAGGCGTAACCGTCGGCGTTACGGCGGCTACGTGGTGCACTTCGGCTTCGCTGTCTTGCTCTGCGGCATCGCAGCCTCATCCTCATTCCAGCGAGTGACCGAGGTGCCACTCAAGGTCGGACAGAGCATCCACACGCGTGGCTACACGGTGACCTACAAACAGCCAACGGCTGCCGTCAACGCTGAACGGGTCTCGCTTGGTGCTGAGCTGGTGGTCACCCACAACGGCAAAGCAGATGGCACGTTTGACACATCCAAGAGCTGGTATCCGGCCAATCAAACGCCGACGGTTGGCGATGCGTTCGCCGGGGAGACTGAGACTGATGTAGGGCTCAGAGCCGGTCCACTTCGGGACCTTTGGGCTGCGGTCGAGCCGGACACTTCAACAATTCTTCCGATCGCAGAGAGGCTTGACAAGAAGTTTGGGAACCTGACCCCGATTGCCCGAGCAGTTGGGATCGCGGCCGTGGCACGCGCCTACCTCCGCAACCCACCTCCCGCGACCTTCCGCGTCGTGGTGTCGCCAATGGTCACATGGATTTGGGCCGGCGGAATCATCGTCTTCTTTGGCGCCCTGATTGCCATCTGGCCACCTGGGGAGCCCGTTCGCCGCCGACTTCGTCATGCCGTTCGCCGTCGACTTCGTAGGCCAGTTGCCCGGAAGCGCAAGAAGGTGGCCTCGTGATCGGCCTTGTTGTCGTGATGCTGGTTCTGCTGGCAGTGGTGACATTCATCGGCGCCCCGATCTATCAGGATGCGGCTGATGGCCGTCGCGGGGACAAGGCTGATGTCCAATCGTCTGACTTGGACCAACTGGAAGCTGAGCGCGACGCCAAGCTGCGTGAGATCCGGGATGCGGAACTTGACTGGCGGACTGGAAAGCTGAGCGAGGCTGATTGGCAGCAGCTCGATGCTGAGCTGCGGTCGGATGCTGCCGCAATTCTGCACAGGGTTGAGGCCGAGGGCGTAAAGAAGCCTTCCGAGCAGTAAGCTGGCGGCAATGTATTTGATTCTAGGAATCCTTCAAGTCATCGTTTCTATCGTCCTGATCTGCCTGATCCTCATGCACTCGGGCAAAGATGCCGGCATGTCCGGTGCCTTTGGCGGCAGCGGTGGCGGTGGGCCTTTCGGTGGTGGTTCCCTCGTTGAGCGCAATCTCAACCGCTGGACCGTTGGCTTTGCGGTCGTGTTCGGACTGAACACGATCCTGATGCTCAAGATCGGCTGACGCCCCCAAACGGCAGGAGCCCCGCCGTTAGGCGAGGCTCCGTTTCATGCGCCCGAGAGGAATCGAACCTCCACGACCTTTCGGTCACAAGGTCCTTAACCTTGCGCGTCTACCAATTCCGCCACAGGCGCGTGGTGCCGGATTATAGCCCCACGGCCAATTGCGCGACTGGCCCCGGGGTCCTGCTGGCAGGAGTTGCGCCTATCCGTGCCGAAGGCTACGCTGTACGAACATCCGTTCGCCAGCTATCACGCGCCGAGGAGGCCACGTGACCCCGTTTGAACTGACTCGCCGACAGCAGGAAATCATGGACGCCATCCGTGGCTTCACTGGTGAGCACGGTTACCCACCGACAGTCAGGGACATCGGCAAGGCAGTTGGGCTGACATCAAGCTCAACAGTGCATGCTCACCTCGCCAACCTCGAGAAGCTGGGGCTTCTGCGCCGCGATCCCACAAAGCCACGCGCGATGGAGCTGGTTGACCGCGCAACACGCGGGGTTAAGGGCTTCGTGTCTGGGCCTGGTCTGCCCGTCGTCGGCCATGTAGCCGCCGGCAGTCCCACTGTTGCTGAAGAGTTGATTGAGGACCATGTAGAAGTCCCTCAGCAGGCTGGGGGTCGGGATGGTCAGTTTGTCCTCCGTGTTCGCGGTGATTCAATGATTGACGCCGGCATCCTCGACGGAGACCTCGTCGTGGTGGCCGAGGCCAAGGAAGCACGCGACGGGGAGATTGTCGTTGCGCTTGTTGGCGAGGACAGCGAGGCCACGGTCAAGCGCTTCTTCAAAGAGGGCAAGAAGGTCAGGCTTGAAGCAGAGAACAAGGCTTACAAGCCGATCATCACTGATCAGGTTCAGCTGGTTGGGCGTGTCGTTGGTTTGATGCGCGACGTTCGCTAGAACCAGTCCCCGCGAGAACAAGTCCCCACTCCGCCAACGGCGGGATACCTTCAGAGCATGAATACACAACTCTCAGCTGGGGCGGTCATTAGCCGTGCCCTCGATATCTACGGAAAACGCTTTGGTCTACTGATTGGAATGGCAGCAGTTCTGTTCATTCCCGCGGGGGTGATTCAGGCACTTGCCCGGGACCTCGGCGTCTTTGGATCAATGCTGGGTTCGATTGTCCAGATGGTTGCGGTGGCGGTCTTTACAGGCGCTGTAGTCCGCGTGGTTCAGGCGGAAGACGGCGGGACCGAACCAGGCTCAGTTGGGGAGATCTTCGATTCGGTTAAGGATCGGATCTGGCCACTGATCTGGATTGGTGTTGTTGTTGGGATCGCCGTCGCCGTGGGACTGGTTCTGCTGGTGGTTCCTGGGCTGATCCTGATGACGATCTGGTCTGTGTGGCAGCCGGCAGTAGTGGTGGAACACCGGTCCTTTGATGCCCTCGGTCGGAGTCATGAACTGATCAAGGGGAACGGCTGGAATGTCTTTGGCCTGATCCTCGTTGTCTTTGTGCTTGAGCTGCTGATCCTGCTCGGAAGTGTGCTCTTTGGCGGACTTATCGGCGGGGTGCTTGGAATTGCCCTTTCGACAATCGCACTGTCGATTGTTCTACTTCCCGTCGCAGGGCTGATTTTCGCGCACTTGTACTTCGTTCTCGTGGAGGCGGCCGCTCCTGTTCCGAGCGCGCCAGCCGGACCTACCCCGCCTGCGCCAGCGAGTATCTGACGCGGACAGGCGGTCCCGGGGCGGCCCAGTGCGTGCCGCCCCGGGACCGCGGTCTGTCCGTACGGCTGCCTAGCCTCACACTATGAATAATTACATTTCCATTGACAGGCTTCTGCACCGGGCAATCTTCGTCTTCAAGAAGAGACTTGGGCGGTTGGCAGCCCTATCTGGTCTTCTACTAGGGACACTGGCGTTGATAGGGGGCCTGATCGTCGGGCTTGTTGCGATCGGCTCGGGTGGCAGCCAATCCGTTGTCTTTGTACTTATCGTGATTGGGATCCTGCTCGCGGGCGCTGGAATCGCCGCGACCGTGGCCTTCAGTGCCTCGGTGGTACGTGTGGTTGAGGCCGAGGAACGAGGCCTTGTCCTTGGGGGAATCCCCGATGTCCTCAAGAGCGTCAAGACTCGGATCTGGCCGATGCTCTGGGTTGGATTACTTGTGTCGCTGGCAACGCTTGTCGGTTACTTCATCTTCCTGATCCCAGGTATTTACCTCGGTGTTGTGTGGTCAGTCGTCACTCCAGTGATTGTTGTTGAAGGGCTCTCGCTCGACGCCTTGGCTCGAAGCCGTAACCTCGTGAAGGGGAACGGCTGGGGCGTGTTTGGCTTTGGGCTGGTGCTGATACTGCTGCTTCTTGTCATCACCTACGCACTGTTTTTGGCTGTGGCGCTTATTGCTGCTCTGCTGGCGGCCATTATTGGAGGCTCCGCTGGTGGCGGAGTCGCCGGGGTGATCTTGGGCGTTGGGTATGTGGCCCTTTATGTACTTGGGCTTCCGGCCAGCGGCGTGATCAGCTCCGTCCTCTACTTCGAGCTTGTAGGGCTGGAGGGTCACTCGGTTGCCAAGTCGGCACACGAGTCCCCTGAGTCACCTGCGCCACCAGTGCCACCTGTGCCACCAGGGCCGCCTGTGCCACTAGGGCCGCCTACGCAGCCTGTGGTGTAGGCCAAACAAACAGATTCGCATCAGATCACCCGGCCAATGGCCGGGTGATTTCGTTCTGGGTACCCTTCTGGGAAGTGAGACAGACGGCCGCGGCTGCCTTAGGGCAGTCGAGGAAAGTCCGGACATCGAAGGGCAGGGTGGTCGGTAACGCCGACCCGGGGAAACCCGCGGGAAAGTGCCACAGAAAAGAACCGCCTAAGTGGAGCCTCGGCTCCACCGGTAAGGGTGAAAAGGTGCGGTAAGAGCGCACCGGCGTCGTGGTGACACGGCGGCCAGGCAAACCCCACCCGATGCAAGGCCAAGCAGGACCGTTATGAGGCTGCCCGCCCAGGTCCAGGTAGGCCGCAAAGATGGATGGCCGTTCAAGACAGAATCCGGCTTATCGTTTCGCTAAAGGAGAGGGTCCCGCAAGGGGCCCTCTCCCAGTTTGCGGGGGGCGTGAAGGGTCCCCGCTGGACGCACGGGCTCCATCCCGTCGCCCGTGCATGCGCAAAGTCTTAGTGGAACTGTGCGCGAGATTGTGCGAACATACGTTCGTATGGCGCAAAGTGTTGTTTCAGTCCTGATACCCCGCTTCGAACTCAAGGTTGCTGCTGGGGGCAACGAGTCGCTCCTTGGGACGCCAGTGGCCCTAGCGCCGCGTGATGCCCGCGATCGGCTCATCGGCCAAGCATCCCTAGCCGCAGGAGCCTTTGGGGTGGAGGCCGGCATGAAGGTAGGGGAAGCACTCTCCCGCTGCCCGCAGTTGATTCTGATCCCACCTGACCCCGTCGGGTCGGCAGAAGCGTGGGAGTCAGTGCTTGTGGCAATGGAAGGGTTCGGCGCCCATGTTGCTGCCCCAGCGATGGGACTTGCCCAGTTTGAGGCTGATGGCCTACTCAGACTTCACGGTGGCCTCAACCGCGTCATAGCCAAGGCCCGAGTGGCTACGGGTGGCCCGGCTCGCGTGGGGGTTGCCGCTGGTCCATTCGCATCTCGCCAAGCGGCTGTGTCGGCAAGGCCGCGGCGGCCCGTTGTCGTCGGTGAGGGAGAGGCTGGGGCCCGCAGCTTCCTTGGACCCCAGCCGGTTGATGCGCTGGCAACGATTCAACATCTTGCACATCTACCTGGGCTACTTGAGCGGTTTGGCATTCTCACGCTGGGCGCCTATGCGCGGATGCCACGCGCGTCTGTTGCTGACCGGTTTGGCAGGGCGGGGGTGGAAGCCCACGAACTCACCCACGGCAAAGACACGCGGTTGCGGCCCCGCCGGCCGGTACCGCCGGTTATTGAACGGATCCGACTGCCGGAAGCAGCTGGGGGGCAGCAGCTTGAATACGCGCTTGACCTTTTGATCCGCAGGCTCCTTGCCCGTGGGGACAGAGACGGCCGCGCGTTCCGGTCAGTTGCGATCTCGGCGTCGATCGAAGGTGGTGGCACATGGCGGCGAGAGCTCTGCTTCCGCGAGGCACTTGATGATCGGGAGCGGATCACAGTCGCGCTGATGCCCGCCATTGGAGGTCTCCCCGGCCCACCGACATCCCTTTCCCTCTCGGCTGTGAGCTTTGGCCCACGTGCGACTGACCAGGCAAGCCTGTTGGAGGCACCTCACGCCGTTCGTCTCGCACGGCTAAAGGAGGCGGTCAGGCAAGCCCGGGCGGCAGCCGGCGCCGATGCGGCGCTGAGGGTTATTGAGGTCGAACCAGATTCGCGTCTGCCAGAGCGGAGGATGGCGCTATCACCGTTCGAAGCATGAATACCGGTGGTCAGAAGCCGCGTGCAGGAGGGGGTGGCCTCCACCGTCTGGCAGAGCCAGCGCCGGTTGAGGTTGGGGTTGATGGGGCTGGTTCCCCTGAGCAGGTCGCCGGCCGCAAGGTGATTGCCATCCGTGAGTCATGGCTGGTGGAAGACCGCTGGTGGACATCTGAGCCAATCCGACGCCACTACTGGGAAGTTGTTGACGAGCGGGGAGCGGTCTGTGTTGTCTTCCGTCAGCCGGGCAACCGCTGGTTGGTGCACCGCTGATGCCGAACCCAACCCTCCCCCCGTACACGGAGCTCCACGCCCACTCGGCGTATTCGTTCCACGACGGAACATCGCTGCCCGACGAGCTTGTTGCGGCGGCCGTTGAGAGCGGACACGGAGCGCTGGCATTGACCGACCACGACAATCTCAGCGGGGCCATGGAGTTCGCCCAAGCTGCCAAAGGGATGGGCTTGAGGGCAATCCACGGGGCGGAGGTGACACTTGACGATGGCCGCCACACAACACTGTTGGTTGAGTCAGCACAGGGCTGGCGAAACCTCTGCCGGATCATCACGATCGCCCACAAGGACACCCGCAACGGACGCCCCGGCGCCCCGGCGAAACCTCCTCGCCTATCGATCCACGACCTTCTAAGTCACGCGGAAGGCCTTGTCTGCCTGACGGGATGCGCCGACCATGGCGTCCACGACGAGGCAACCGCCCGAACTCTGTTGGAGGGATTCGGCCCGGATCACCTCAGGGTGGAGGTCCAGCGGCCAATGCACCAAGGTGACCGCGAGCGCAACGACGCGCTCGCGAGGCTGGCGGCAAGACTTGGCGTGCCGACGGTTGCCACGGGCAACGTTCACTCCCATGACCGCACGAGAGTGCCTTTGCAGGACGCATTTGTTGCCATTGCCCTCGGGCGCTCCCTAGATGCCTGCGAACCCGAGCGGCGTGGCAATGGATCCCATGCGCTGACAACTCCTGACCGGATGGCCCAGCGGTTCTCCGAAATGCCTGAGGCTGTTGCCCAAAGCTGTGAGTTGGCAGAGCGCCTCAGGTTTGACCTGACCTGTGACCTTGGCTACCGGCATCCGCGTGAGGGCGACGGCGATGCGGTGCGGGAACTTGCCGAAGTGTGCGGTGCTGCTTTCGACGGGCGGTATGGCGATTCAACACCAGGGCTACGCCAAGAGGCAAAGGCCAGGCTGGAGGAGGAACTGGGGGTGATTGACGGTTTGGGCCTTTCTGGTTTCTTCCTGCTCCACAGGGACATGCTTGAGCTGGCTCGGGAGGTTGCCGCTGAGGTGCGTGGCCCCGATACAGTCCGGTCTGTTCTGCCACCGGGGCGTGGTCGTGGGTCTTCGGTCTCGTCGATTGTCTGTTACCTCACTGGCCTCTCCCACATTGACCCTGTGGCAGGGAAGCTCTGCTTGGGCAGGTTCCTCAACGACGACATCACCTCAGTGCCCGACATTGACCTCGACTTCCCCCGGGACATCAGGGAAAAGCTGATCCCACGCGTTCACCAGCGCTATGGCGAGGACAGAACAGCCTTGGTGGCGATGTTCCCTACCTATCGGGCAAGGAGCGCTATCCGAAACTTGGGGGCAGCTCTCGGCCTGCCAGCGGCGGAGATCGAACGGGTTGCCCGGTCATCGGAAGGGTGGTCTGGCAAGAGCGTGGGCCGTGACATCGAGACTGCACTCGGGCCTGGGGCAGCCGCAAACCCTCGCTGGCAGTGGCTTGTGCGGTTGGCAGGTGAAGCCCACGGTCTTCCACGCCACATCTCTCAGCACCCGGGCGGCATGATCGTCGCAACAGAGCCTTTGATCGACTGCTGTCCGGTCATTCCTTCCGCTATGACTGGCAGGAGGATTGTCCAGTGGGACAAGGACTCCTGTGCTGACGCTGGCTTCCTCAAGATCGACCTGCTCGGCCTGGGGATGCTCTCAGCGGTTGAGCGCTGCGTTGAGCTGATCTCAAGGACCAGAGGTGAACGGGTTGACCTCTCCCGCATTCCGCTTGACGACCCGGCTACCTTCAAGGCCATTCGGGCAGCTGAGACAACCGGTGTTTTCCAGATCGAAAGCCGTGCTCAGATGTCGTCCCTACTGAGGACTCAACCCCAGACGCTTGATGACATCACCATCCAAGTGGCGATCGTCAGGCCTGGTCCGATTCAGGGTGGAGCGGTTAACCCTTACATCGAAAGGCGCCGTCGCCGGCTGGCGGATCCCAACGCTGAGATTGAGTACATGCACCCCTCGCTGGAACCAGTCCTGAAGGAGACCTTGGGGACGATCATCTTTCAAGACCAAGTGCTCGAGGTGGCAACCGCATTTGCTGGATTCACTGCTGGAGAAGCAGAGGGGTTGCGGCGCGCGATGAGCAGGAAACGCTCATCGGCAGCGGTGGAGGCGCACCGTGAGCGATTCATTGAGGGCGCTCTCCGACTCAACGGGGCCGACGAAGAACTGTCCTCAAGGGTGTTCGAGATGATCCGGGGCTTCTCAGGCTTTGGGTTTCCCAAGGCTCACTCCGCTGCCTTTGGGTTGCTTGCCTACCAGTCCACTTGGCTCCGTGTCCATCACCCGGCTGAGTTCCTCTGCTCACTGCTGGATGAGCAGCCGATGGGTTTCTACCCACCGGATTCGCTTGTTCACGAGGCCCAGCGTCGCGGCGTCACCGTGCTGCCGGTGGACATCAACATGAGCAGAGTTGAGTGCACGGTTGAGGGCGGGGCCGTGAGGCTCGGCTTCGGGCGGGTCAAGGGAGTGGGGAAAGAGTGTGCGGCTGCGATCGTGTCTGCCAGAGAGACAGAAGGGCTTTGGGCCAATACGGCTGACCTTGCGGCGCGGTCTGGTGCTGCAGGAACATCACTCCAAGCACTGGCGTGGTCTGGGGCGTGTGACTCTTTGAGCGGGTCTCGCCGAGCCGCCCTTTGGGACCTTGGTGTCACGGCCATGGCGGAGATGGGGGACGCCGGCACCCAATTGGCCTTGCCTCTCGCGGTGGAATCACCGGTATTGCCTGAACTCGGGGAGTGGGGCAGGGCGATGGCTGACTATGCGACCACGGGTGTCGCAATTGAGGGCAATCCAATCCGGATCATTCGACCGCGGCTGCCCCGCAGGGCAGTCAGGTCCGCTGACTTGCCAACAATTCGCCATGGGAGCCAGACGACCCTTGCTGGCTTGGTCGTTGCCCGCCAGAGGCCAAGTACTGCGGGTGGGATTCTCTTCCTGCTGTTGGAGGACGAGACCGGGACTATCAACGCTGTTGTCAAACCGAAGGTGTACGAGAAGCACCGGCTGCTGATCCGGTCGGAGCCGCTGCTGTTGATTGACGGAACTCTGGAACGCCCTGCTGCTGCGGGTGGTGGAATCTCGATCCTTGTTAAGGCTGTGGCATCCCTCGGCCATTCGCTTGAGGGCAAGGCCACAGTGCGAGATCTGTTCGAAGCCGATCAGCGTGAACGTGATGCGTCTCAGCCGCTCGCGGCTGCTGATGCGCCCGATGATCAGGAGATCGTCCTTCAGCCGCTTCCCCGGGCGTCGTCGGGCCGCCGTGGACGGTAGGCTTTCCAACCGATGATCGCCATTTACTCATTCGCCGCTCTTTGGATCGCCATTGCGGTTGGAATCCTCCTCGTTGCGCTGCTGAAGGACCGCAGCCCGAGAACTGGCCCGACGCGTCCGGCTACCCGCAAGCGCATGCTGATTGGCTTCGGCTTCGCGTATGTGGTCATCGGCTTGGCCGTGCCAGCTTTCTCGATTGCTGATTCACACAACTCCGACATCGTTCGCGCTGAGGGGATCAAGCTGACGGCCAACGAGAAGAAGGGCCAGGCCCTGTTCGCCGAGCTTTGTGGCTCATGCCACCGCCTTGCTTCCGCAAATGCAGACGGCCGGGTTGGCCCAAGCCTTGATGTTCAGCTGATGCCGCAACCTGCCGCCGATGCTGCGGCCGCTCGCAAGAACTACCAAGGCCGCGCGGACTATGTCTACACGACGATCATCAACGGACTTCAGCGTGGCAATGGCAACATGCCTGCTCTTATTACGCAGGGCCAGCAGGCCAAGGACATTGCCGCATTCGTAGCCGCTACTGCGGGCTACGCCAACCCGTAAGCCGCTGATGGAGCCCGATCACGCTGCTGACCTCCTCGCAAGGGAGAGGGCGCGTGTGGAGTTTGCGCTTGAGGACACCGCCACGGGTGATGTTGGCGAGCCCGGGGTAGGGGGCCGGCCTGAGAGTCAGACACAATTTGAGACCGACTCGGCGCTAGTGGCACGCCTGCGGAACGAACTGGCAGCCATTCAGGCCGCAGAGTTTCGGCTCCGCGAGGGCACTTATGGGATCTCAGTGGTCAGTGGCGATGCGATCCCTGATGGGCGCCTTGAATTGATTCCTTGGGCAGACCGGAAGTCCGACGAGGACGATTCCTGACCTGATTCTGTCCGGACGGGAGGCAACTATTGCTTCCCGATGGCGCGAAGCAACTCTTCTCGGGTGTCGGCAGCGACCCATGTGGTCAGCTTTCGCGACGAGGAGCAGCCGTCTGAAGCCCGGCGGCTCCGCTCAGTTGAGGATGTTGAGAGGGAGCGCAATTCCGTCGTCTACCTCAATGCCCGCCGGGCGCCGAGCGCCAGGCAGCCGGCGGCCAAACGGAGCAGCGAGCCCGCAGTGCTTGCCCGTTGGGCTGTGTTTCTGGCAGCGGTGATGGTGATCGCGGCTGCCACTAGCGGCCAGGCTTGAGGCCAACCGGGGTTTCAATTGTTTGAAGTTCGCGACTTGCGGACTATGCTCTTTAGAGTCCTTCAGAGGACGAGACCGTGATGCAGACCGCAGCCCAAACAGCAACTCCACTAGATCACACCGCAACTGAGTCGGAGGCGGTCGTGTGCTGCACGGTCTACCAAGAGGCTGTTGAGCTTGTTGGCCGCCGTTGGACGGGTGCCATCATCAGCGTTCTGCTCGAACGGCCAATGCGGTTTTGCGAGATTTCCACTGCGGTCCCTGATCTTTCCGACCGCTTGCTGGCGGCCCGAATCAAGGAACTTGAAGAGCGAGGCCTGATTGTGAGGACACCATGTCCAAGCAGGCAGTCCAGCCAGCTCTACTCGCTGACAGACATGGCACGGGAGTTAACACCGGCGCTTGATGCCATTGGTGCATGGGCACGTCGCTGGCTGTCGCACCCGCCTAACTGAAACCCCGATACCCTCAGGCTCGATGGCTGAGCAGATGCCCCGCACTCCAGAGGAGATCCTTGCGTTCGTTGAAGAACGGCAGGTTCGCTTCATCCGCCTGTGGTTCACAGACATTCTTGGGCGCCTGAAGTCCTTCTCCATTGGTAGGGATGAGCTCCGTGACGCCTTTGAGGGCGGGATTGGCTTCGACGGCTCTTCTATCACCGGCTTTAATGCGATTGAGGAGTCGGACATGATCGCCATGCCCGACCCGACCACATTTGCCCTGCTGCCATGGCGTCCTCAGGATGATGGTGTTGCGCGGATGTTCTGCGATGTTCTGACACCGGAACGAACCCCATATGAGGGTGACCCGCGCTACATCCTGCGGCGTGCCGTTGAGCGAGCAAAGTCGATGGGCTTTGAGAACTTCTTCGTTGGCCCCGAGCTGGAGTACTTCTACTTCAAGGACAGCAAGGGCACCGAGGTACTGGACGAGGGCGGTTACTTCGATCTCACAACCCTTGACGCAGGCTCGGACCTCCGCCGCGAGACAGTTCTGGCCCTAGAGCAGCTTGGGATTCGAGTTGAGTACTCCCACCATGAGGTCGGACCATCCCAGCACGAGATCGACATGCGCTACGCAGACGCTCTCAAGATGGCGGATGACTGCATGACCTACCGGATCACGGTCAAGGAGTACGCAATGAAGTACGGCCACCACGCGACATTCATGCCCAAGCCGCTGTTCGGTCAGAACGGCTCCGGAATGCATACGCACCAGTCGCTGTTCAGCGGCGGGAAGAACGCTTTCTTCAACCCAGACGACCAGTATTTCCTCTCGGACACGGGGAAGGCCTTCATTGCCGGCCAACTGCGCCATGCACGCGAAATGAGCTCCGTTTTCGCCCAATGGGTCAATTCCTACAAGCGACTGGTTCCAGGCTACGAGGCACCCGTCTACGTGGCTTGGTCGCGACGCAATCGCTCAGCACTGGTTCGTGTACCAATGGCTCAACCAGGCAAGGAGCAGTCAACCCGGATGGAGCTGCGCTGCCCTGACCCAGCCTGCAACCCGTATCTGACCTTCGCGGTACTGCTCCACGCGGGACTTGACGGCATCGAGCACGGCTATGAGCTGCCGGAGCCAATGGACCAGAACCTTTACCACCTCAGCACGGAGGAGCGGCGCAGGCTTGGGATTGAGCAGCTGCCCGAGACTCTTGGCGAAGCGGTGGAGATAACTGCTGAGTCAGAGCTTGTCTTGCGAGCTCTCGGTGAACACGCCTTCGATCGCTTCATTGACATCAAGCGCCGTGAGTGGGATGACTACCGGGTGCAGGTCACCCAGTGGGAGTTGGACCGCTACCTGCCGGTCCT